>CAMOJK010000117.1 GCA_946616835.1 uncultured Lachnospiraceae bacterium | reverse complement strand
GAACTTTACCTTTGTGATACCAACGAGATGGAATTGGTGGCGGCGTCCGTATATTCTGACCACTTTTATACTGTTCCGCCGGTAAAGAGCAGAGGATATGCAGAATATATGTACAGCCTGATCAGGGAAAACGGTATTGATATAGTCATCCCGCTGATTCCCTGGGAGCAGGGGTATTTTGCCGGAGATTATAAGCGGTTCCATGAGCTGGGGATAAGGAGCACGGCACCTCTTGTAAGGACTGCCCGGACTCTTAACCATAAAAAGAGGCTGTATGATTTCTGCGTGGAATGCAGGATCCCGACTATCCGTGTTTTTGATGTGGATGAAGTAAAACCGGATGACACATATTTTGTAAAGAAGCTTGATGGTTTTGGCTCAATGGGAGCGAAGCGCATAAAGGGAGCCGATCTTTTGGCAGCAGACAAGAAGGTTTTAGATAAGCTGGTCATACAGGAGGATTGCACCGGAAAGGGAAGCCGAAAGGATGAACCGGAAGAAGTTACTGCGGAGTGCTTTTATGATGGCATAGAATGCCAGACCGTGATAAGGGAGCGGCTGGAGACAAAAAGCGGTGTCTGTACAAAGGCGAGATTCAGGCATGATGAGGAAATCGACCGGACGGTAAAGACTTTTACTGAGCTGCTTCCATTTCCACCGATATTCAATATACAGTTTGTCCGCAAGGGAAACAAATGGCTTGTAATGGATGTTAACTTAAGGCTGGCTGCAGGAACAGGACTTTCGGCAGCAGCAGGATTTGATGCCGTGAGGGCAATGCTTGCAAATATACTTGGCGATCAGGTGGATCCGGAGTGGCTTAAGCTTGATACGGATGTTAAGACTGTACTCAGGGTATATCAGGAGGTAGTCATAAAGTAACTGTTATGAGTGTAAGAGAAGAACTTTTGCAGAAAAGAATATTTGTAATGGATTTGGACGGCACGCTGATCGACAGCAGAAAACGCCATGCAATCGTTATGCAGGAAGTCCTGGCACATACGAAACGCAGTTTTAATCCTGAAGAGTATATGAATTATAAAGCAGAAGGCAATTCGGGGCTTAAGTACCTTACTGATGTCATGGGGATAGATATGTCCGACGCCCGTGAGATACAACAGGAGTGGAAAGCGAGGATAGAGTTTTCCGGATATCTTACGGCAGACGAGCTGTATCCGGATGCCGTTTCATTTTTAAATACCGTATTTGAAAAAGGCGGCGTGATATTCCTGACTGCCAGAAAAAATAAGGCAGGGCTGGACGGTGAGCTTAAGAGGCTTGCAATTCTTCCTTACGCAGATTATACGATAGTGGCTGATCCGGATGACGCAATGTCCCAGAAGGAGAGAGCGGTTCAGGTGATAAAGGAGGCTTACCCTGGAGCAAAGCTTACTGTCATAGGCGATACGGAGAATGAGTATGAGCTGGCTCAGAAATTCGGGCTTGAGTGCATGATCCTTAACTGTGGTTTCCGCAGCAGGACATATTGGGAAAAAAGAGGCGTTAAGTCATATGCTTGTCTTAATGAAATACTGAAAGAGCTGTATAGGGCAGACTGAAGCGCCGGCAGCTGAGTTTATGCTGGAGAGATAATATGAAGAGGGCAGTCTGCCATTTGCATAGGATAGGAGTGTATATTGGAATTATTCATTAGGACAGAAGCAAACCGCACTACGGCTATGGGTCATATGATGAGGTGCTTAAGCATCGCTGATGCTGCTGTCAGGATGGGCATCTCGGTTACCTTCATAGTAGCAGAGGAAGGCTCTGAAGAATTGCCTGAAGAAAAGGGATTTGAAACCATAGTTTTGGGTACTGCGTTCGATGATCTCGAATCAGAGCTTCCGCTTATGAGGAAAATAATTGAAGAACGTGCTGTGTCAGTTCTTCTGGTGGACAGCTATTTTGTTACGGAAAAATATCTTGGGACGCTGTCCGCTTTGACACATGTGGCATACATGGATGATCTCTATGAGGCTGTCTGGCCGGTACAGACCATAATCAATTATTCGGTCAATGCGCCAGAACTGCCTTATGAAATGGATTACCCCGGGGTGCAGAAGCTTATCGGCTGTGACTATATGCCTTTGAGGCCGGAGTATTCCCTCGTTACAGGCGTGTATGGCGGCACTCCTGTCGTCCACACCATAAGGAGCGGTGTCAAAGAGATACTTGTTACCAGTGGCGGATCGGATGAATACCACTTCTTGCTGAATTTCGTAAAGCAGGCAGGAAAATATGAGTTCCTGAAGGGAGTACGCGTAACTGTTATTGCCGGAAGGTTCAATGAAGACCTGCGGCTTATGAAAGAAGAAGCTGCTGCCCTTAAGAACGGCACATGGATCACTGTACATGATTCCATCCCCACACTCAGGGATGCATTTCTTAAAAGCGATATTGCAATAAGTGCAGGCGGAACAACATTATATGAGATAGCGGCAACGGGAACACCGGGAATATGCTACATAATGGCAGATAACCAGAAGCCTAACGCCGAAGGGTTTTATAAGGGCGGCTATCTGGAATATGCGGGTGACCTGAGGGAAGACGGTTTCTATGAAGGACTATTTTCAAAACTGGAATCCCTTATGGCAAGCACATACAGGCGACAGGATATGTCGCAGAAATTAAGAAAGCTTGTTGATGGTCGGGGTGCAGAGCGTATAGTTTATGCGCTGTTTGAGAGAAGCATATAGACAAATTGTTAATTATAACAATGTACACAATATGGATTAGGAAAAAAATATGGAGCATAGTTTAGAGAATAAACAGATATATACTGATATGGAGAACGGTAAGGAAAAAAAGAGACATGCGGGACTGGATCTCTTACGTATTGTTGCAATGTTTATGATAATTACATTGCATTATATGGATAAGGGGGGCTTGCTCGCCGATTGGAAAGGAGGTGTATCCGGTGGACAGTATATATATTGGATCATAGAGTCTGCATCTCTTTGCAGTGTAAATGCTTATGTACTTATAAGTGGCTATTTTGCAAGTTCGTTTCGTTTTTCATTAAGGAAATTGGTATTATTTTGGCTACAGGTAGCGTTTTATAGTGTGGGTATTGCACTGGTATTTTATATTATTGCATATTTTAACGGAACCAGGGCTTTTTTTGATCAGTGGATGAATCTGTTTAACCTGCAATTCTTTTGCTTTCCGATTGTCAATGGACACTATTGGTTTGCGAGTGCGTTTATTGCTTTGTATATACTCCAGCCGGTATTGAATACTGCTATTTTAAAAATAGATAAAAAAACACATGGAATAGTTGTGCTTCTATTGCTTATAGTGTTCTGCGTAACAAAATCTGTTATATTTTTTAGGCTCGCCATAGATGATAGGGGATATAGTATAGTGTGGTTTGTGATACTGTACCTTCTGGCTTCATATATTGGATTATATGGTGTTCCTTTTATTAAGACAAAAATACATGCTGTTTTTTGGTTTGTTTTTTCAGTTTTTGGAATAGTTGTTTCATATCCCTTGTTACGAGCTCTGTCAGAAGGTGTTGTTTTGGCGGAGGGAAAACCAGCCGTTAGGCTTGGTGATTTAGAATACGCAGTTACTGTACCAATGTCATATAATTACATATTTGTATTAACGGCCTCAATATCCTTTTTCGTGTTTTTTTCTCTTCTGGATATCAAAAACAGAATTCTTGTGAAGATCATTTCGTTTACATCGCCATTAGTGTTCGGAGTTTATCTCATCCATGAGCATCTTTTTATGCGGTATACGTGGCAAAAATGGTTTGGTATTTCGCCGGAAGAAAACTTGCCCAATGCGCTTTTGAGGTGGTTGCTGGTGGTGCCAGTGATTTTTTTTACGGGCATATTTATCGATTGGATCAGGAGTCGTATATTTAAAGTAGGAGAGAGGTTTTTCGATATTTGTTATGAGATATATCAGTCAAAAAAAGAGGTGTTTGATTATCTTGTTACTGGGGGACTTACGACGGCTATTAATTGGATAGCTTATATACTTTGTGCTTATGTACTTTTGAATAAGGTTGTATCGGATGAGACTGTAAGAGAATGGATAGCGAATGCAATTGCATGGGTAGCAGCGGTTATCTTTGCGTATGTTACCAACCGGATATTTGTATTCCATAGCGACAAAACCGGTTTCGGGCCAGTCATGAAAGAATTTGCGGCTTTCACAAGTGCCAGGGTGATATCTTTTGTGATAGAGCAGGTGCTTTTTGTAGCTGCCCTGTATATTATGGATGATATCGTGGCAAAGCTTCTTATCGGCATAATCGTTGTAATACTGAATTATGTTTTCAGTAAGCTCTGGATATTTAAGAAGACACCCGTAGAAAAAAAGGATGTGCAATAGGATGAACAAAATATCATTGTCGGATAAATATGTTTTGATAACCGGTGCAGCAGGATTTATCGGTGCTAATCTGGTAATGCGTATAATGAGCGAGGATCCGTCCTGCCGTATAGTGGGGCTGGATAATCTTAATGATTATTATGATGTGTCAATAAAGGAATACAGGCTGGAGCAGATAGGAAAAACGGCGAAAATTTCAGGGGCTTCCTGGGAGTTTGTAAAAGGCAGCATTGCCGATAGGGGGCTGGTAAATGAGCTCTTTGATAAATACCCTTTTTCAGTGGTTGTGAATCTTGCGGCACAGGCCGGTGTCAGGTATTCACTGATCAATCCGGATGCCTATATAGAAACAAATATTATCGGCTTCTATAATATAGTGGAAGCCTGCAGACACTCGTACGATGGCGGAAAGACCGGAGTAGAGCATCTGGTATATGCATCTTCATCTTCTGTATACGGCACCAACAGCAGCATTCCTTACAGTGTTGAGGATCCCGTGGAGCATCCTGTGTCTTTATATGCCGCAACGAAAAAGTCAGACGAGCTGATCGCACACGCCTACAGCAAGCTTTATTCGATCCCGTCCACCGGGTTAAGATTTTTTACCGTATATGGTCCTGCGGGAAGGCCGGATATGGCATACTTCGGATTCACCGATAAGCTGAAGAAAAATGAGAAGATAAAGATCTTTAACTATGGAAAATGTAAACGGGACTTTACCTATGTGGATGATGTGACACTTGGAGTATATAAGGTGATGCAGGGAGCACCGGATAAAAGAACCGGAGAAGACGGCCTTCCGGTACCGCCATATGCGCTTTACAACATCGGTAACAGTTCGCCTGTAGAGCTGATGGATTTCATCGAGATATTGGGCGACGAGCTTAAGAAAAACGGGGTGCTTCCCGGGGATTTTGATATAAAAGCCTACGAGGAGCTCGTGCCTATGCAGGCCGGGGATGTGCCGGTGACATATGCGGATACTACGGCATTGGAACGGGACTTTGGATATAAGCCGGGGACCCCTCTTAGGGATGGCCTTGAAAAATTTGCAAGATGGTATAAGGAGTTTTACGGATAAAATGAAAAAATTGTTTGAACAGATAGTTAAATTCGGTTTTGTAGGTGCATTCTGTTTCGTGATAGATTTTGCCATCACCATGGGAGTAACATACATCGGTGTCTATCATCTGATAGCCGCAGCGTTGGGATTCATTATTTCGGTTGTGGTAAATTACCTGCTAAGCTTTAAGTTTGTATTCGAGAGAAAACAGGATATGGACAGGCGTGCAGAGTTTATTATATTCGTGATCCTTTCAGTGATAGGTCTGGGATTGAATGAACTATTCATTTGGCTTTCGGTAGATATGCTCTATATGCACAGTGCGCTGCTTATGAAGTATATAGATTACAATATTGCAGTGGCAGGGGGAAAGATATTTGCCACAGGCCTTGTTATGATATACAACTTTGTCACAAGAAAAATATTCCTTGAAAAGAAGAATACCGGAGAAGATGGAAAAGAAGGAAAAGAAGAACAGGTGGTATGAAAATGCCATATACATCATAATACTTGCTGTTTTTTCCCTGTGGGGATATGGCCGCGGCGGTGATCTGAGTGACACGACCTACAGTCTTGCCAACTACCGCTTCATGGATGAGATGACCGGCAGCTGGAAATACGCTACTTTTCTTTCTAATCTTATTGGATCTGTTTTACTTAAACTAAGCTGCCGGGCAGGTGATATTCTCGACAGTATGAAGGGCGACAGCCCGCGGATTGACCTGCTGTTCAGTATGTGGTTTATGAATATATTCACTGCAGTTCTGCTTTTGGCTGTGGTTGTGGTCATATTCTTTTCAATGCGGAAAGTCATTCCGACACCGCTTCTTTTCCTGGGGCTGCTTACGGCGATCGGGCTCTGCCTTATCCCCAAGGTGATCCTTTATCAGTATCTGAGCTTCTATCTGTTTGCACTGACCTGCATTCTTCTTCTTTACGGAATAAGGAGCGGAAAAAATCTTTATTATATTATTGCGGGAATTGTGCTCGGAATAAACCTTTTTGTGCGTATCTCAAATGGCGTGGAAGTGCTGCTGATAGTGTGGGTGTGGTATGGTGAGTTTTTAAAGAAAGACTGTACATCAGACAAGCCACTGTTTAAAAGAATTCTTTCAGATACCCTGCTCTGTGTTGCAGGCTATGCAGCAGGTGTACTTCTTGCACTCATAATATTTGTCATATATGCTTTGTCAAATGGCAGCAGTCCTATTGCAGAGATGCAGGCTGTTATTGAGTGGGTGATGGGACTTCTGTCCGGAGAGTCAGGATCTTCAGCTGGAGGATATTCCATGGGCAGTATGATCCTAGTGATTCTGGATAGCTACCTGGGAAATCTTAAATGGGCGTTACTGTTAATGTCAGAGCTGGTGCTGGGTATGCTGTTTTTCAAATTAGTATTTCCGGATAAGGCGTCGGTCAGCGAAAATGAAAGTGCAGACGTTCCTGCTGAGCAGACCGGGCAAAAAAATAACGGCCTGACCGCATTTATAAGTCGTAATGAGAAGTTTTTAAAGATAACGTTTACAACCATTTATGCCGGAGGTGTACTGCTTACATTCGCCTACCTTGAACGGAACGGAATGTTTAATTTTGAGTACTGGAATACGGGAAGCATATACAGATTATATGTGGTGTTCCTTATCATAAGCATCGTGCTTTTTGTGATCTCAATTGCGGGCAGGCAGTTCGGGACGGACGAGAAGCTCCTTTCTTTTATGAGCCTGATGGTAATATTTATCACGCCTCTCGGAACAAACAATCACCTGTATGCAGTGATGAACAACTCTTTCCTTATAGTTCCGGTGGCGTTTTTTATCGTGTATCAGATAGTGACTATGCTAAAAGGCAAAAATATGCTCTATCCTTTTGCGGTAATGTTTTTGGTGCTGACAGCTGCGCTTGTGATCCAGTCTATGTTTTTTGGGATGACCTATACATTCAAGGACTGCGAAAACGGGGAAAAGGAGAGAGCAGGTTTTGAACTCTGGGTGCCGGCACTGGCAGGGATGGAGGCAGAGGCAGGACATGCAGATGCCGTGAATGAATTATGTTTTGCACTTGACGGACTTTTCTTTGATACAGACAGGTCACTGTATAATGACGGCCTTATTGCATGGGGCCCCATACCGGGACTGCATTATGTACAGGATGTGCCACCTGCACTTTCGACTTTTTGGCCAAGCCTTGACAGTTACTCCGGAGATGATATGTTTGATGAACTTATGGCTATGATGGCGGCGAAGAAACACCCTGTAGTCATAGCTTCGGCAGAAGAAGCAGAAATAATATCCGGAATAATGGCCGGCTCTAAGCCTGCAGAGGATGAAAGCGCCATTGCGGGAAAGCGACTCGTATTGGGCGGGTTCCTGATAATGAACGGATATGAAGAAGTGTTCTCCAACGCCGAGTTTACGGTGTACTATTAGATACCGGGTAATTATGCTATAATATAAGA
>CAMOJK010000116.1 GCA_946616835.1 uncultured Lachnospiraceae bacterium | reverse complement strand
CTCCATGCTCGTCCTCCAGCTCGCTCTGCATGGACTTTGCCTGCTGTATTGCATTGGCAGCCTGCGCCACTGCCTGGTCTGCTGCCACAAGTGTCGGATCCATTCCAAGATTCAGCGATTCCTTGTAATCATCATAGGCTTTTTGTGCGGACTCATAAGTTTCCCGAGCCATCTGGAGGTTAGCCATAGCTTCCACAAGATTTGCATCCGTTCCGTTGGTCAGCCCCTCCGTATATATATTGTACTGGTGCCGCGCAGCCTCTACATTTGTAGAAGCGCTTCTTTCAGTCAGATCCATCGCTGCCTGCTTGACCTCAATCTGTTCCTCTATGGATTCCGTATCAAGTACACACAGCAGGTCTCCGGCAGATACCCGGTCCCCCTCCTCGACCAATATCTTTTCAACCGGAAGGGTAAGCGTGGAATAGACATAACAGGGCTTTGCACACTCCACAGTTCCGTCAGCCTTTACATACTCCGTAAAATCCGCAGCCTCCATAGTCCCTATGCTGCCTGATGGTATACCGTCCTTTTTCCCGCATCCGGTAAAAGCAAGCAGTGTTAATGCTGAATACATACCAAGGATCAGGACAGCTTTCTTTTTGATTTTTTTTAAACTTTTTCTCTCTGCCATATTTTTCATAGTTATCCTCCACACCTGTCGTAAACATTGTACATTTGTACATATATAACTATTCAGAACATGTTAATTATTACGGTTTTGAAATATCATTCAAAAACCTCTGAAACAATAGTTAGTATATGCTAACCATTATTTGTTGTCAAGTCGTATATTTTTATTATGCTAATTTGATCAATTTAACCAAATTTATTTTGCGGAAACCGCAAATTAAGATATGGTAATTTTCTGGAAAATATAAAAAAACCCACGCCGGCAGCTGAGCTGTCGATGTGGGAAGAGGTTTAACAGTGATTTATGTCAGCCGGTCATCCGTCTCATTATGTCGTTACCATTTTCTTCCAGCCATTTCTGACACTTGTGATAATCAGGATATACTCTTAAGACTTCTTCATAGAATTTTTTTGAATGATTCATTTCTTTCCGGTGACAGAGCTCATGCACTACCACAGAATCCAGGACCTCCGGAGGCGTCAGCATAAGGAGACAGTTAAAATTCAGGTTTCCTTTAGCGGAACAGCTCCCCCATCTGGATACCTGATTCCGTATTGTGATACGCCCGTAAGTGACACCCACAAGAGGAGCATAGTAGGCTACCCGCTCCGGGATCACACGCATAGCCTCGTCAGCCAGCTTTTCTATATCAGCCCTGGTGAGTCGCTCGATGTGCTGACGGCTATTCTTCTTTTCTTCCATAAGGGCAGTTTTCTTGCGGATCCAATCCTTATGGCCTATGACAAATTTATCTATCTCCGATACTGGCATCCTTAAAGGTGCACGGACTGTCACCCCCTCTTCCGTTATCTCGACGGAGACTGTCCTTCGCCTGCTTCTTATCAGCCTGTATTCTATTATAATATCAGAATTTTCCGATGGCATTACCTCTGCTCCGATATCATATCTCTTGAAAGCGGCGTGCCATATTCAATATCACACTTCGCAGTCTTTCCGAGTATATCCTCATAGTACTTCGGCTCCATACCGTAGCCCGGCCGTATGACACGGATATTTTCCGGAGAAAAAGACTCACCTTTCTTCATATCCTTTACTACAAAAATAGACTTTCTGAAATTCCTGCTGGCTTCCTCCTGGGGGCTAGGGCCGTATTTAACACTGCCTATGGCCTTCTCCGCCTGCCTTATGTCCTTTACCATCTGTGCAAATTCTGCCGGCTCCATGGAAAAATGTGAATCCGCAGTCTCAATGCTTCGGTCTAAACATAAATGCTTCTCAATGATCCGACCGCCTAATGCCACCGCCGTAACGGCACCGACCGAACCTGCTGAATGATCCGAAAGTCCCACGGTCACACCGAATCTTTCCCCGATGTCCTGCATTGTCCTTAAGTTCATCTGATCCGTAATTGCAGGATATGCACTGGCGCATCTAAGCAGTGCCAGCTCCTTATTTCCTGTAGAGCGCACCGCTTCTACGGCGTCCTCTATCTCGGAAAGGGTTGCCATTCCGGTGCTCATGATCATGGGCTTTCCTTTTGAAGCCGTATACTTTATAAGAGGAATGTCAACAAGCTCAAAAGATGCGATCTTGTAGAATTCCACGCCCAGCTCTTCCAGAAAATCTACGGAAGTACTGTCAAAGGGGGTTGAAAAGAAATCTATGCCGGCATTCTCAGCTTCTTTTTTCAGTTCCGCATGCCACTCCCAGGGGGTATAGGCTCTTTTGTACAGATCATGGAAATTCTCACCGTCCCACGCACTTCCGTTAATATTAAAATACTTATTGTGGCAGTCAATGGTAATAGTATCCGCAGTATAGGTCTGCAGCTTTATACAGTCTGCACCGGCCTGCGCTGCAGCATGTACGATTTCCTTCGCTGTATCTAAGCTGCCGGCATGATTGCCGGACATTTCAGCGATTATATATGTAGGATGTTCAGCGTCTATTATCCTGTTTCTTATCTTCATTTTATCCCGTCTCTCTGCTTCCACCACTCACAGATTCTGTCAAAACTGTAGTCGCAATTACATCTGTCTCATGAGATTTACCATTTCTACAGCACCAAGGGCGCAGTCATACCCCTTATTACCAGCCTTGCTTCCTGCTCTTGCTATGGCCTGCTCGATATTATCCGTAGTAACCACACCGAAGAGCACGGGGATTTCCGTCTCAAGTCCGGCCTGGGCGATACCTTTTGCAGCTTCATTGCATACAAGATCATAGTGTGAAGTCTGTCCCCTGATCACTGCACCAAGACAGATCACTGCATCATATTTTCCAGACTTTGCCATTTTCTTTGCTATCACTGGAAGCTCAAATGCACCGGGAACCCAGGCTGCCGTAATATTCTCCTCTGCCACGCCGTGACGCACCAGACCGTCAACAGCTCCGCCTAACAGCTTATTTACGATTATCTCGTTAAACCTTGATGCTACAATACCTACCTTCATTCCCTCAGGTGCTACAACTTTTCCTTCAAGCAGATTGATTTCCTTCATTTTTCTTTCCTCCTACAATTCATATCTTTTCATCCTGATATATCAAAAAGTCAGTTCTTTGGCCTGTCTTTTTTATACATTAAACCTTTATCTCGTTAAATATATGTCCCATTCTTGTCTTCTTGGTCTTCAGGTAATTCTCATCATATTTCTGGGGTGGTATCTCAATGGGCACCCTCTCCTTTATGACCAGACCGAAATCCGAAAGTCCGTAGACCTTGTCAGGATTATTAGTCATAAGCCTTAAGCTCTTTGCCCCCAGGTCCTTAAGGATCTGGGCACCTACCCAGTATTCTCTTAAGTCAGGTGCAAAGCCAAGCTTAACATTGGCCTCAACAGTATCATATCCCTGCTCCTGGAGTGCATAGGCCTTTATCTTGTTAATGAGACCTATACCCCTGCCTTCCTGGCGCATATACAGTACTATACCTCTTCCGGACTTTTCTATCATCTCCAGAGATTTCTTAAGCTGCAGTCCGCAGTCGCATCTGTATGAGCCGAAGGTATCTCCTGTGAGACACTCGGAATGAACCCTGCAGAGCACATCTTCCCCGTCTCCTATCTCTCCTTTTACCAGTGCCACGTGATGTTCACCGGTCAGGTCATTTATATATCCGTACATCCTGAAATTGCCATGCTCGGTGGGAAGCATAGCCTCAGCCTCACGCACCACATGTTTATCGTTAATGCGGCAGTAATCCTGAAGCTCCTTTATCGTGATAAAAGTAAGCCCGTATTTATCTGCCAGCTTCCATAATCCCGGAGTTCTAAGCATAGTGCCATCCTCATCCATTACCTCACAGCACACTCCGCATTCCGTAAGTCCCGCAAGCCTTAAAAGATCCACAGTTGCCTCAGTATGTCCGTTTCTTACAAGTACGCCCCCACGTCTTGCAGTAAGCGGAAATACATGGCCGGGGCGTCTTAAATCCGCGGGCTTTGTATCAGGATCCGCACACTTCATCATTGTAAAGGATCTCTCAGCCGCACTGATGCCCGTGGTGGTATCAATATGGTCAATTGAAACCGTAAATGCAGTCTGATGATTGTCAGTATTTTCAGCCACCATAGGTGGAAGCCCTAAACGAGCTGCGTTCTCTATGCTCATGGGAGTACAGATAAGCCCCCGCGCCTCCTTTGCCATCATATTGATATTTTCCTGTGTGGCAAACTCGGCAGCACATATCATGTCGCCTTCATTCTCACGGTCTTCATCATCCGTAACAAGAATTATTTTTCCCGCACGGAGATCTGCTATCGCCTGTTCTATGGTTCCGTATCTGTGTTCTTTTTTTTCTTCGGACATCTTTTCTCCTTCCGCCGCCTTAAACGGCTTATCATTTTTAAGTCCTTCTTTCAGAATCCGTTATCCTTAAGAAAATCCAATGTTATATGGCTTTCGCTTTCCTCTTTATCTGAAACATTTTCTTTGCCCAGCATCTTTGCCACATACTTTCCTATGACATCAGTCTCGATATTTATGATATCCCCGGGCTTTTTTAAATACAGGGTAGTCACTTCCTGTGTATGAGGAATTATGCTTACCTTAAAGTCGCTACTGCTGACCGCTGCCACTGTAAGGCTGATGCCATCCAGCGCAACAGATCCTTTTTCCACTATGTAATAAAGCAGATTCTTATCAGCTTCTATGGTAAACCATATGGCATTTTCTTCCCGTACTACTGAGGCTACCCTGCCGGTTCCATCTATGTGTCCGGAAACTATATGCCCCCCAAACCTGCCGTCAGCAGCCATGGCACGCTCAAGATTACACCTGTCACCACTCTTTAATGCACCTAAGCTACTGCGCCTTACGGTCTCTGCCATAACATCAGCCGTAAAACCGTCATCAGACAGTGATGTTACCGTCAGGCAAACTCCGTTGACGGCTATACTGTCGCCTGTCTTAGTCCCTTTAGTCACAACATCTGCCTTTATGGATATAGTCCCGGAGTTTCCCTGCAGGCTTATACTTTTTACTGTCCCGATCTCTTCAACAAGCCCTGTAAACATTTAATCCTTCTTTCTCTTATACGTGATACAGACATCATCATCTATCCGTTCTATATCTGCTATAACAAATTCCCATGCATCTGCGGGAAGTTTTACCCCCTCTCCGCCCACGGGAGATTTTGCCGCACCCCCAAAAATCTTAGGTGCTATAAAAACTTTTAATTCGTTTACGCAGCCTGACTCTAATATACTGTAATTAAGCGTTGCACCTCCTTCGACCAGGATGCTGTCTATGCCGCTCTCACCAAGGTCATGCATGAGCGCATTTATATCCACCTTACCATTCTCACCGGGTTCTATCAGTACCCTGCAGCCGGCATCTTTCAGCTTTTCAGCCTTGCCCCTGTCGCAGTTACTGTTTCCGCTTACGATATAGGTATCTATTTCAGCTGCTGAGCGCACCAGCTTTGAATCCATAGGAATTCTCAGGCTGTCATCACATATGATCCTTACCGGATCCCTGCCATTTTCTATCCTGCAGTTAAGCATGGGATCATCTGCAAGAGCAGTCCCTATCCCGGCCATTATGCCCATGCAGGCATGACGAAGCATATGTACTTTTTCTCTGGATTTTTCCCCGCTTATCCACTTTGAGGCGCCGGTTACAGTGGCGATCTTTCCATCGGCTGTCATGGCATATTTCATGATCACATAAGGTGTCTTAGTAGTTATATAATGAAAAAACACAGGATTAAGAGCATCACATTCATTCCTTAACACATCCTCGACGACTTCAATGCCGGCATTACGCAGTATCTCATTTCCTTTACCTGCCACAAGGGGATTTGGATCCCTGGATCCCACTACCACACGGCTTATACCGCTTTCGACCACAGCTTCCGTACAGGGAGGCTGTTTACCATGGTGACAGCAAGGCTCAAGTGTACAGTACAATGTTGCCCCTGCCGCAGACTCCTTGAGAGAAGCTATGGCATTCCGCTCAGCATGCTTTTCTCCGTATTTTGCATGCCACCCTTCAGCAATAATGCGTCCATCTTTAACAATGACAGCACCCACCATAGGATTTGGATGGCACCAGCCCTCTCCCCGTTTAGCCAGTTCAATGGCCCGCATCATATATTGTTCGTCACAAATTTTCTGTTCCGACATAAAAATCCCCTGAGAGCCTCAGGGGATTAAATGTTTTAATTCAATGCCTGACGATATGATCAATCTCATATCCTAACCATATCATAAGCACCTTCATATTCTTCAGCAAATTCTGCTGAAGATTTTCTGCCTCTTCCATCCGGACTATACCGTCGGCTCCGGAATCCCACCGGATCCTACCCTCAGGAAACAGACAGCCGGTCTGCATTCCTTCAAGCGTCGCGGGCTTGGGGCTGCAGACACACAGCAGTCCCTTACCGCCGATAGGGAATTTCACCCATCCCTGAAGCTATTCAAATTTTAAATTTTTTAAATCGTTGCATCTGAAATATGTACTTCCGCACCGGACGGATGATCATAGTTTTCAGATCACTCTTCGCTATCGCCTACAAGAGCGGAAGCATTTTCTTCTACATCAGCTTCAACACTTACATCTTCAGAAACAGCCTCAGCCTCTAACGCATCTGCATCTTCGCGCTGTGCGAAATCAACCGCATCATCATCCGTCTCTTCCTCGAGGCTGTCAACATCCAGCCTTACATCACGGTACATCTTTGTTCCCGTACCGGCAGGTATGAGCTTACCGCAGATAACATTCTCCTTCAGACCTCTTAAGTGATCAACCTTGCCCTTGATAGCTGCATCTGTCAGCATCCTCGGTGTCTCCTGGAAGGATGCTGCTGACAGGAAGGAATCTGTAGCAAGAGCAGCCTTGGTAATACCAAGAACTACATCCGTAGCTACGATAAGTTTCTTTCCTTCTGCTGCAAGAGCCTCGTTCTTCTCTTCGATGTCAAGTCTGTCAACCATAGTACCGAGAATGGTATCGGAATCACCCGGATCCTCTATGATCTGCTTTCTAAGCATCTGTCTGATGATGATCTCGATATGCTTATCTGCAAGATCAACACCCTGTAAGCCGTAAACCTTCTGAACCTCACGGATCAGATAGTTCTCAACAGCATTTATCTTCTTGATCTGAAGCAGGTCGTGAGGATTGATGGAACCTTGAGTCAGCTGATCACCGGCCTCTATAACCTGACCATCCTTAACCTTTATGGAAGCACCGAAAGGAATATCATAATCTCTTTCAGTATCTTCACCCCTAACAACAAGCTTACGCTTAACGCTTCCGTCCTCGCCCTGCTTGTCCTCCTGTATCTCTACAGTACCGGATATAGCTGATATGATGGCATTACCCTTAGGATTACGTGCCTCAAAGAGCTCTTCTACTCGGGGAAGACCCATGGTGATATCGTTACCTGCGACACCGCCGGAGTGGAAGGTTCTCATGGTAAGCTGTGTACCGGGCTCACCGATGGACTGTGCTGCTATGATACCAACTGCTTCACCTACCTGAACAGGCTCACCTGTTGCCATGTTTGCACCATAACACTTAGCGCATATACCGAACTTGCACTTACATGTAAGTATGGAACGGATCTTAACAGCAGTTGCACCGGAATTGATTATAGCCTCTGCACGCTTAGGTGTGATCATGTGGTTAGCCTTAACGATCACATTACCTGCCTCGTCCTTCACATCCTCAGCAGCAAATCTTCCGCGGATACGATTCTCCAGACTCTCAACAACTTCCTTACCGTCTACCAGTCCTTCTACAACAAATCCCGGGATATCTTTCTTACCCTCTACGCAGTCAGTCTCCCTGATAATAAGCTCATGGGCAACATCGACCATTCGTCTGGTAAGATAACCGGAGCCAGCGGTACGAAGAGCGGTATCGCAAAGACCTTTACGA
>CAMOJK010000115.1 GCA_946616835.1 uncultured Lachnospiraceae bacterium | reverse complement strand
GACCGTCGGTGAGACTAAGGACATAAATGTCACCTTCCCTGTGGACTATGGTGCACCAGACCTTGCCGGAAAAGATGCGGTATTTACCATTACTCTTAATGAAATAGTATCAACTACTGTTTATCCCGAACTTACTGATGATATGGTAAATGAAACAACAGGCGGTGAAATCACTACTATAGCGGAGCTACGTGACGAATTCAGAAAAGAGCTTATGGGAGAAAGCATATGGGCTTTCATAGGTGAAGACTACTATGTATCCGACTTCCCCGCAGGAGAGGTCGAAAAGCTCTACACCACCAACCTCTCCTACTACGACCAGATGGCAGCATCATCAAATATGCAGTTAGGCGACCTTCTTGCCATGTATGGCATGTCCCTGGACAGCCTTAAAAACGACATCATGACAACTTCTGCCCATACCATAAGGGATGCTGTTTTCTATAATGCTATCGCTGAGGATGCCGGCATCAAGCTTACTGACAACGATATTTTAGAGCTTGCAAAGGAATATGGTTATGACGATATAGACTTATTCTTAAGCGACAATGCAGCTACCAGAATGCAGATTGAAAGCTATATCATGAAGGAGCGCATCACTGACTATATGATAAGCCTGGTTAAGTAACAGCAAAAAGGCAGATTTGCAGAATTATAAAAATGATTTTTGGAGGAAAAACTATGAAAAAAAGATTTATTGCAGCACTTGCAGCATCAATGCTCACCCTTACAGCACTCGCAGGCTGTGCAGGTGGTGAGACAGCATCTACGGATTCAGATTACGAATACATCAAAAACAACGGCAAGATGGTTATCGGCATCACAGAGTACCAGCCCATGAATTACTATGATGAAAACGGCAATCTCACTGGTTTCGATACCGAGTTTGCACAGGCTGTATGCGAAAAGCTTGGAATTCAGGCTGAGTTCCAGATAATCGACTGGGATACCAAAGAGACAGAGCTTAAAAGCTCCAATATCGACTGCATATGGAACGGTCTGACAGTCACTGAGGAACGCCGTGCAAATATGGATTTCACCACTCCCTATCTTGCCAATAAGCAGTGTGTTGTCATCAATTCAGCAGATGCTGACAAATATACAGATATAGCCTCCCTTTCCTCTGCCCTTATGAGCGCAGAGTCTGGCTCGGCAGGTGAAACAGCTATACAGTCAGCCACAGAGCTTGCTTCTGTAAGCTATACAGCTTCAGCTTCTCAGGCGGATGCCTTGCTCGCTCTTAATGCAGGAAATTATGACGCTATCGTTATTGACTACACAATGGCTCAGGCAAGCTGCGGTCAGGGTGACTACAGCAATCTTATGATCGTTGAGGGCATCCCCATGGCATCAGAACTATATGCTATTGGCTTCCGTACAGGCAGCGACATGACAGGACATGTAAATGATGCCATAAAGGAAATGGTCGATGACGGCTCCCTTAAGGCTATTGCAGAAAAGTACGAGCTTACAGAGCTATATGAAGAGGCTCTTAACCAGTAATCAACAGCTAAAAGCATTTGCAGTAAACTTTATTTGAAATTTACAGGGAATTTTTATTGGATACATTTATTAAAGTAACTTTACAGCTTGCAGGCGGATTCGGGACAACTTTAGCTTTGTTCTTTCTTACATTGCTGTTTGCGATTCCGCTTGCGCTGCTATTTGCAGTATTTGCCGGATCTTCAGTAAGACCCCTTAAGTATCTGATGCGGGCATTTATCTATGTAATACGAGGCACACCACTCCTGCTTCAGCTTATGATAGTCGTATACCTTCCCGGAATTGCATTTAATGCCCCCCTTACAAAATGGCCTATATTCGGAGGGAATGTTGCCACTTCGTATTTCTGCGGTGCGCTCTTTGCTTTCGTGGTAAATTACGCCTGCTACTTTGCTGAAATATTCCGCGGTGGTATCGAGAACATCCCCAAGGGACAATATGAAGCCTGCGCGGTGCTTGGCATGACTAAGAGCCAGACCTTCTTCAGAGTGATCTTGCTGCAGGTAATAAGAAACATCCTGGCTCCCATGAGCAATGAGGTGGTCACTTTAGTTAAGGACACTGCCCTTGCAAGGACAGTATCCGTAATAGAGATATTCTTTGCCGCGAGCGAACTCTTAAGGGTACAGTTTATAATCTGGCCCCTGTTCTATACCGGCGTTTTCTACCTCGGCTTTTCAGCCCTGGTTACACTGTTATTCAATATCGCAGAAAAGAAACTTTCAAAATACTGGAAGTGATTCAGGTGAAAACAAATGGCTATACTTGAGGTAAAAGACCTAAAAAAGAATTTTGGCAATACCGAGGTGCTGAAAGGCATAAGCTTCACTATGGAAAAAGGTGAAGTACTTTCCATAATAGGCTCCTCCGGAAGCGGCAAGACCACACTTCTTCGTTGCCTTAATTTCCTTGAGACTGCCGACCGGGGAACCATCTCCGTAGAGGGAAAGGTTATTTACGACGGCGAAAATGCTGCCCTCCGCGCCGAGAAGCAGATCCGTAAAAACAGGCTCAATTTCGGCCTTGTATTCCAGCAGTTCAATCTTTTCCCCCAGTACAGTGTACTCAGAAATCTTACCCTTCCCCCTGAGCTTAATGCCTCAAAGGAAGATGTTAATAAAGCCGGCGGGAAGACCGCATACAGAAAGCAGCTTGAAGAAAAGGGTATGGAGCTTTTGAAAAGGATAGGTCTTGCAGAGAAAAAGAACAATTACCCCTGTGAGCTCTCAGGCGGTCAGCAACAGCGTGTTGCCATTGCCAGAGCGCTTATGCTCACTCCGGACATACTCTGCTTCGACGAACCTACTAGTGCCCTCGATCCTGAGCTTACGAGAGAAGTCCTTCAGGTCATAAAAGACCTTAAGAACAGCGACAATACCATGATTGTCGTAACCCACGAAATGGATTTTGCAAGAAATGTGTCAGACCGCATACTCTTTATGTCTGCCGGTTATATAGCAGAAAGCGGCGCCCCGGATAAACTCTTTAATTCTCCCGAGACTGCCGCCCTTAAATCTTTTCTCAATAATTCAATCGGTTAATATTTTTATAATACTATTTATTCATGTATCACTGCTCGACATAATCGGTCTTTACATATCCGGTCTTACCGTTAAAGCTGATGCCTATCCAGCCGTTTTTTGCAGACTCCACTATCTCATAGCTTTCCCCTGCATAGGCAAGCCCCAGCTTATCTCCGCTGGTGGATGCCGTAGACCTTACATTTACGGTTTCCTTTATGGTAGCCTTGGCTGTATTGCTCTTTGATGAATCATCACCGCCCAGCTCTTTCAGGAACTCAGTCTTTATATAGCCATCCTCACCGTTAAATTCTACTTTGCTCCAGCCGTTTGCACGTTGTTCTAAACATATAAGCTGCGTTCCTTCATTTACAACACCCAATCTGTCGGCGTTTTCATCATCGGCAGACCTTACATTCACTGTGTCCGTAGTCTCTACCATAATCTCACCGTCTGAGATCACCTCAACGGTATCCTCGGATACGCTGTCACCTTCACCTGCCTCTTCTGCCGCAGCCTCTGCAAGTATCTCACCTACAGAATTCTTTATAAGCTCATTTAAAGAACCCATATATGCCGCAAAATCAGAATCCGAATCCAATATCTTATTATATTCATCATCCACTCCGTTAAGCAGTGCCACTACATCATCCTGCGCAGACACCTCACGGATATAATCAGCCAGTTTTTCCTCAAAGTCCCCTGTGTGTACATACAGGGCACCATCTGCATCCGTGCAGACAAATAAGGTAATGAGCCCCGGTGCTGTCTGCTCCCAATCCTTTAATTTAAGGTCATATACCGCAAAAACCACATAGGAGCCTTCATAGGGTCCGGGCTTTGTATAGCAGCTTATATTCTCGTATTTCTCGACATAAATGCTTCTTGCCTCTATCTTGGCCGCTTCCCTGCTGCTAAGAGGCTGCCTGATCACATTGCTGTTAAGCAACTCCTCAGCGCTCCTTGCGGAATAATACTTTGCCACCAGGGTATTTACCTCGGGATAGGCATTCTCTGCCAGAGGCTCTGTAGTGACCTCATAGGAATCATCCACTACAGCCTCAGTATTGGAAATGCTTCCCTGTGAAAGGCTCACCTCGGGAGTACTGTTTATGTTCTTTGTGATGATGATACCGACACCGACGATGATAATAATAGCAAGCAGTGCACCACCCACAATAAAAGGAACCTTGCCTGCTGATATATGTCCGGAAGATTTCTTCCTTGATGACGCATTAAATGAACTGTCACCTAAGGAGGTCCAGTTTACCTTTTTTCTCCTAGGAGACTCGTCTAGACCGTCAAATTCGTCTTCAAGAAGAGTCTCGGAAACATCTTCCCACTCTTCTGTCTCTGCCTGACTGTCTGCGTCAACGCCGTCTGCGCCCGCTGTCTCAGCATAATCAGCATCCGTCTGAGACGAAATCTCAGGCTCTTCATTATCATTTTCACTTACTGCGCTGTCTGTGTCAGGAGACTTGTCCACCAATACCTCTTCATTTGCTGAAAGAGGCTTTGTATCCTGCTTTTTATCAGAATTATTATTTCTCTTGTTTTTATTTTTTCTGCCCATGGTAATCTTCTGTAATCCCTGTCTAAGATTGATTCTGTCATAATCCGTCCAGACTGCCAATGAGTCTTAGCAGTTAGCTTCCATTAGTGCACCCGACAGGAGTCGAACCTGCGTCAAAGGCGTCGGAGGCCTCCGTTCTATCCACTAGACTACGGGTGCTTAATGGTTACCGGAATAAATCCGGTAACCCCAAACAACTTAGCTATTTTAACATATTCGTAACAAATTGTCTACAGGTTCATAATGATAAACGGAGTACCCCAGTATCTCGTCATCCTCGACCTGTGTATCATTCACCTCACGCACCATCCGGCTTAAGGAATCAACATCATCAGCCATTTTGTCCGGTACAAGTATAAGCTCGTGCACTGATGAAGGCAGTATATAGAAGCCTCCCCCGGTCTGCTCGGCGCAGTCTTTTAAGACATTATCATAAAGCATGCAGGAGGCCCCGAAGTACTTTTCTCTGTTGGTAAGCACGAATATCCTTGATTCGCAGCCGTTCTTCATCATCTCAAGCATTTCATCGGCCAGACTCTCCATCCAGGAGTCATCTGCAGAGGCATACTCCGCAGGACAATTTATCACTCCTGACTCAAACTTGCGCCTGATGTCATCAAGAAAAATGTTGTGCATCAGGCTGTCCATTTTATGCAGCCTTGCCGGGAGCATGACAGGAGCATTCTTAAGTGCTATTTCATACAAGGTATCAGGATCAGTCTTCCAAGTCCCCATATGAACATTGTTTATGAGAATGGAGGCATTACCCTTTTCGCCTCCCTCTATCAGGTAGAAAAAGACCACCGACATATCGTGAAAAGGAAAATTAGGAACATCCTTTAGAAGCTGCTTATTAAGTTCTGTGTTAATGAGCTTCATAACTATATGTTCCTTTGCTTTCTCAAACATCTCAAAATTCTCAGGATCAAAAACCAGATGTTCCTTATTTACCACCGCAAGCCCGATTATCTCCTCAATGATATCGGCAAAAGTCCGTCCTGAGCTATACTGCTCAAAGAAGCTCTCCAGATAGATTGTAGGCGCAAGATTGCTGTCCTTCCCCTTTACCATGAGCCCCTGCAGAACAACCCCGTTATTCTTGGTCACGTTCCTTATTTCCACTTCCTTTTCCCCGGCGTAATAATCCTTTAATGACTTTTTTACTTTATCGCAGAATTCTTTGAAATCCATATATGTTTTCCTCCTGTAAAAAAATAGTTATTTAAACATAAAAAGAACAGCATATGCAAAATCCGAAAATTTCACATCTGCTGTCTTACATTTCTCGGTGATTCAGATCAGGGCATTACGCCCCGTCTTTGTTCAAACGACACTCATTATACGCGGCTTAAATACTCTCCGGTTCTTGTGTCGATCTTTATCTTGTCTCCTGTATTGACAAACAAAGGAACTGAAACCTGTGCACCTGTCTCAACAGTAGCAGGCTTTGTAGCGCCTGTTGCGGTATCACCCTTGAAGCCGGGCTCAGTATCAGAAATCTCAAGCTCTACGAAAAGAGGAGGCTCGATTGCGAATACACTTCCGTTGTGGGAGCAAACCTTAACCATCTCATTTTCTTTAACGAACTTAAGGGCATCGCCAACTGTATTCTTGTCAAGTGCGATCTGCTCATAATTCTCTGTATCCATAAAGTTGAAAAGATCTCCGTCAGAATACAGATACTGCATTTCCTTTCTGTCTATACGCGCCTGCGGGCATTTTTCTGTCGGTCTGAAAGTCTTCTCGACAACACCGCCGTTCTTAACATCCTTGAGCTTGGTACGTACGAAAGCCGCACCCTTACCCGGTTTTACATGCTGGAACTCAACTATCTGATAAACGCTGTTATCATATTCAATAGTCATACCGTTTCTGAATTCGCCTGCAGATATCATAAAATACTTCCTCCTAAAATAGTCACAAAATAATACTGTACTATCTTACTCTATCTCTTTTCTCATTTCAAGAGTTTTTTCAAACAGTTAACACCTTTTTCATGGCAGCTTTTTGCTGCCGTACTGCAAATTGTTTCAGGCTCAGTCTCCTGCTTTCCTGATAAGCTCCACCATATGGTCGATTGCCACCAGATACCCGTCAAGCCCCAGGCCCTTTATCCTTTCATCACATACATCTGTCACAACAGATATCTTCCTAAAATCTTCCCTGCTGTCTACATCGGAAATATGGATTTCTATCCTTGGAATATCATAACTTGCAAGGGCATCACGGATTGCATAGCTGTAATGTGTGTATGCACCGGGATTGATTATTATCCCCTGCGTACCATCGGAATAAGCATCCTGTATGCGGTCGATTATGGCTCCCTCATGGTTGGACTGGAAGACCTCCACCGTATTGTCTGTCTCCTCCGCTTTCTTTGCGATCATTTCCAGCAGTCCATCATAGTTTTTGGTGCCATATACAGCTTTTTCCCTGATGCCCAGGAAATTAATATTCGGTCCGTTGATTATAAGTATTTTCATGATTCCCCTTTTCTGCCTTCAAAAAATATGCTATTTTACGCAATGCAGCCCGCCCCCCCCTGACGGAGGGGTTCCGAAACCCTTTACTATGCAAACGCCATGTACGTAAGTATCTCATCCGCAAGTCCTGCGGTCGTCATTTCATCCGTAGGTATCACCGCATCAGCCGCATCCATGTAAGCCGGTTCACGGGATGCAAGCATATCCGCGATCTTCTGTTTTTTACTCTCTTCTGTCTCTCCTTGCAGAAGCGGTCTGCTGTGATCTCCGATAAGGCGCATGGCCAGAGTATCCACAGATGTCTTTAAATATACCACTTTTCCAAGCTTCTTTAAAAGAGCCCTGTTTTCCTCACGCACGGGCATGCCGCCGCCGGTGGAAAGTATTCCTTTAAAGCCTTCATCCAGAAGATTCTTTAAAAACGCTGTCTCCATATCACGGAATGCAGTCTCCCCTTCGGAAGCAAAAATATCACTGATACATCTGTTTTCATTTTCTTCTATACGCTGGTCCGTATCCAAGAGCTCCATTCCCGTCTTTTCAGCCAGTGCCTTTGCCACCGAGCTTTTCCCGGAGCCCATATATCCGATCAGAATTATATTATCCATGTTTTCCTCTGAAAATACCCCTGCTGTTAAAAACAAATTTCTTCTTTTACAAACTATACCCGTCCGGCCCGTTTATGAAATCACACACGAGCGGACGGGTAATCTGTTCTGATAAACAAACTCAGCTAAAAAGCCGATTCTTACTCCGCATTATCAGCCTTAACAGCTTCAGCCCTTGCTGCTACTTCCTTCTCCTGTACATCCGAAGGAGCCTGCTCATAGCGGATAAATTCATAGGAATAATCACCTCTGCCACCTGTCATGGATCTGAGCACTGTGCAGTACCCCTGCAGGCAGGACATAGGAATTTCGGCCTCTATGGTCTGCTTGCCGGCACCTGCAGGATTCATTCCCAGCACTCTTCCGCGGCGCTTGTTAAG
>CAMOJK010000114.1 GCA_946616835.1 uncultured Lachnospiraceae bacterium | reverse complement strand
GTGGTGATTTTTGCTCAATTTACCTCTTGACAAAGGTCATTACATATCAGAATTCCTTTTTTCATGTTGTTTTTCCTTCTAAGAATTGGAATGTTGCTGCGAACGCTTGTTTCCCATTTTTATAGGATAAGTTATTTATTACAATTGGAGCAAATGAACCGTTACTGGAACTGAAAAAATGATTTTCGATATTAGAAATCTTGCGCTAAGAGTATTATAGCACATTATTAAGAAAGTAAAAGCACAAGATTTCAGTAAGAACAGTAACGGATGTGGACAGAAAGGATGAGGTGGAGATCATGGAAGATTCAAAGGTAACTGAAACCGTAACAGAGCAGGTTAAGGGAAGCGTGGATAAGGATTATGGCTGGCTTGAGCTTGATCCTTTTGATGATGATAACTGATAGGAGGCGGCTTTATGTTTGTAAAGGAAAAAGATGCCGATAACAGAAAAGAAATACTGGAATTTCTCGAAGCAAAGGGATTCAGGCTTGATGAAGATGAATTCAGGGATAAGCAGGAAATTATAGACAGTGTTTTGCCTGTAAGCGTTAATACAGAGGAAATGACATATAAGATGATGGGGAGTATAACGAGTGCGGCTGCTGCGTCATCCAAGGGAGTATTAATGACCAGGGCGGAATTCTATGAGCAGATTACTTTATTGGATAAGAAAGAGTCTTAACGGTAACTGGAAACAGTGCAGAGGCGTATGTATGAACTGCAAGTATTATAGGCAGTGCAGGAATGATGGCGACTTAGCCGGGAGGTGAAAAAGATGAACTTGGTATGGTTTATTTTAGGATTTCTGTTCGGAGTGCTGGCAAGCTTTACAGTCTTATATATCATTTTAAAGAGGACAGCAAGCTGGATAAAGAAGAACGGATTGACGGAACCTTCAAGAGAAAGACGGGAAGAAATATGGGATAACATTTCAAGGATGTAGGAGGTAATTACAGGGCAGAGATAAGTGCTGATTTGGCTTCAGATAGCTGTCTTTGTGCTTTTGATAAGGGTTTTAGGGCAGAGGCTATATAGGGCTTAAATAGCCCGTTAAGGGTGAAGAATAGGGCGTTTTGTGGTAAAATATCCAAGGGTTATTTTTGAGAGAGTCTTAGTATCTAAAGTGCTTTTATGGGGGGGCAGAATATGGGCAAATCATTTAAAAGTACAGCCGGTTTTGGAAAAAGAATGGAATATAAACTCATAGGCGATATGCTTATGGAGGGGCTTGATGTGTATGTTCCGCTTGTTGATGATCATGGTGTTGATTGTATAGTAAAGCGGGAAGACGGAACCTTTATTGAAGTGCAGATAAAAGCTCGTTCTGAAACTGTAAAAGAGGGGGATGAGGCACTTTTTGCTGCTATTACCCATGAAAAAACGCCCCATTTCTACTTTGTCTTTTGTTCAGAGGGACTTCGTGATGAAAATGGTAATCCTATGATGTGGATTATGACCTCTAAGGAATTCATTAAGGAAGCTGTCCAGAATAAAAATGGGAAGAATGCCGGGAAAAGAAGTATTTGGTTTAACGGATATAGGACAAACAAGAAGACTGGAAAGAAAGAACCTTATTGCAAAAAACAATTTGAAAAATACATTTGCAAGGATTTTAGTAAGTTTCACTGATTATCTAACACATATCATAACGGAGAGTGAATATGACAGACGCAGAAAGAAGAGAAGCTGCAAGGCAGTTTGTAAATAAATGGACAGGTAAAGGGAATGAAGATCAGGACTCACAGAAATACTGGATTGATTTCCTTACGAATATTGTCGGCATGGAAAATGTGACTGACCGTGTTGATTTTGAGAAGCGTGTCATTGTTGACGGACATACTAAAAAGATTGATGTCTATATTCCTGAAACACATACCCTTATAGAACAGAAAAGCCTTGGAAAGTCTCTTGATAGGAAAATAACTAATTCCGGAGATGTAGAGCTTACCCCTTATGAGCAGGCAAAAAGATACAATGATAATCTTCCTTATGATGAGAAGGCAAGGTGGATAGTTACTTGTAATTTTGCCGAGATATGGATTTATGATATGAACCAGCCCGTACCTAAAGAGGTGAGGGTTAATCTTTCTGAACTGCAGTCTAAGTTTTCTTTGTTTGATTTCATGGTTAATAAGGAACAGAAGAAGATTTCTCAGGAAATGGAAGTCTCTGTTAAGGCGGGTGAATTTGTTGGCTTAATATATGATGCCTTACATAAGCAATACATTGATCCTGAAAGTGAAAAGGCACAGAAGAGTCTTAATATGCTTTGTGTTAGGCTTGTATTCTGTTTGTATGCTGAAGATGCACATATATTTGGAACAAATGGTCATATGTTTCATGATTATATGGAGCAGTTTGAAACAAAGGATATGCGTAGGGCATTAATTGACCTTTTTAGAGTATTAGATACTCCGGAGCTACAGAGAGATCCCTATGATGATAGTGACTTATCAAAATTCCCTTATGTTAACGGTGGGTTATTTGCGAAAGAAGATATTGAAATCCCCCATTTTACGGATGAAATAAGAACAATTCTATTAGATAAAGCAAGTGAGGGATTTGACTGGTCTAAGATAAGTCCTACAATATTCGGTGCTGTATTTGAATCTACTCTTAATCCGGATACAAGGCGTTCCGGTGGGATGCATTATACATCTATAGAGAATATTCATAAGGTAATTGATCCGCTTTTTCTTGATGAATTAAAGGCTGAATATGAAGAAATCAGTAAAATTCAGGTAGAAAATACGAAAAGGACAAAATTACAATCATTTCAGGAAAAACTTGCCAGATTAAAATGGATGGATCCAGCTTGTGGAAGTGGTAATTTTCTTACGGAAACATACATTTCCATTAGACGGCTTGAAAATCTGGTTATCAGAGGCATTATTGATTGTGACAGGAAACAGGTTGATGGTCAGATTGTATTTGGTATTGAGGGTGGAGAAAATCCGATAAAAGTTGGAATTAACCAATTCTATGGTATAGAAATCAATGACTTTGCTGTTACTGTTGCAAAGACTGCATTGTGGATTGCAGAAAGTCAGATGATGAAGGAGACTGAAAATGTAATACATATGCCTCTTGATTTCCTGCCACTTAGGACTAATGCATACATCATAGAAGGGAATGCATTAAGAATTGACTGGGAAGAGTTAGTGCCTAAGTCAGAGTTGAACTATATTATGGGTAATCCACCATTTGTGGGTTATTCACTGCAAAGCAAATCTCAAAAAGAAGATATTCTTGCTATATATGTTGATGAAAAAGGAAAGCCTTATAAGACAGCAGGAAAAATAGATTATGTTGCTGGATGGTATTTCAAAGCTTCCGTACTGATGCAGGGAACCAATATAAAAACAGCCCTTGTTTCAACAAATTCCATAACACAGGGAGAACAGGTGGCTTATATATGGAAACCTTTATATGAAAGATTTGGGATTCATATTGATTTTGCCCACCGTACATTTAGATGGGACAGTGAAGCCAGTATTAAAGCACATGTACATTGTGTAATAGTTGGTTTTAGCACAAAAGAAAACAATTCAGAAAAGGCACTGTTCGATAATGAAAATGTTACTTATGTGAAAAATATAAATCCGTATTTGATAAGTGCACCAGATATTTTTATTGAAAGTCGGAATAAACCAATTTCTGATGTACTTCCAATGTCAACAGGAAATCGCCCAGCAGATGGTGGAAATCTGATTATTGAGGCGGAAGATTATGAAGAATTTATAAAAAAAGAACCGAAAGCAAGAAAGTACATAAAAGAATTAACTGGAGCAGCGGAGTATATAAATAACAAAAAACGCTATTGTTTGTGGCTTGTAGGGGTTGCACCTAATGAAATAAGGTCAATGCCTGAGGTTATGAAAAGAGTAGAAGCATGCCGAAATGATAGATTAAATGGGGCAGATGATAGAAAGAAATTAGCAGATACTCCTACAATATTTAGGGAAACAAAGAATCCGAAGAGTTATATTATTGTACCGAGAGTTTCATCGGAAAATCGTAGATATATTCCGATAGGCTTTTTAGGAGAAAATGTTATTCCGACTGATTCTGCGACAATTATTGTTAACGCAAAGCGATATGAATTTGGCATTATAACCTCAAATATCCATATGGCTTGGATGCGTGCTGTAGCTGGGAGATTAAAAAGTGATTATCGTTATTCAAAAGATATCGTCTACAACAACTTCCCTTGGGCTTCACCTACAGATGAACAGAAAGCAAGGATTGAACAGACAGCACAAGGAATACTTGATGCCCGTGCATTGTATCCAGATTGTAGCCTTGCAGATTTATATGATCCGCTTACTATGCCGCCGGAACTTCGTAAAGCACACACAGCCAATGATATAGCCGTAATGAAAGCATATGGGTTTGATATTAAGAATATGTCTGAGGCAGACTGTGTAGCTGAGTTAATGAAGATGTACCAGAAGTTATGTGAAGGAAACAAATAGGAAGGAGGCTTATTATGTTTACATTGGCAGTAATTTTATGTGCTATAGCAGTGATTTTAGTTGTTATTCTTTTGATAGTAATGTTTATAGTTTCTGGGATAACAATGATTTATTTTGATATTAAGATGAAAAGTAAGCCAGGTTATAAAAGCCGACAAAGATTTAATAAAAAAATGCAGAAACAACAACGCTGGAATAATAATAATTGGTAACATGACAACGGGTGAGATTGCATAGATATTTCTTAGAATGATTGAGCATTATATATGTCCTTTGCGGAACTGCGTTCCCAAGAGTTTTCTTGAGTATTGTCGGATAAATGCAAAAACCTGATTTACAATATGAAGGGCTCTTGAGAACACAATTCCGTAAAGGATAATGGTATATTCAGATATAAAAAATCATCTCGGATGGTCAAAAGAAGAGGTTGATAATGTATGGAATGCATATTCCCGGATGAATTAGATAATGCCAGAGTGCTGTTTTATACTCCCAAAGGTGATTATGGAAAAATGTATTATGATAATGGTGAGATAGCAGCATGTTTTTCATATCTTGCAATTTGCAAATATGATGACGACCGCAATCATGATAAAGGATATTATCTGTTTTACTGCAATGAAAATAAAGAAGTAGAAACCGATGATTTTTGGCATTTTATAGAAGAGTGTATGAGCGTTGCAGAAAATTCGTGCGAGGGAAGGATTCTCTGGATAGAAAAGTAATTTCGGAAGATTATCTTCCAGGATAATGTTCTATCGATATTTAAGGGATGGGGTATTACATAAACGCTTAGGAAAACCATAAAGCAGGGGCAATGTAGATAGAAATATGGAAGCATTAAGTATTTTTAAAAAGAAAAGAATGATTGTACTGGTTTTATTTTTCGGTTTTATGATCCTTTATTATGTCGGAACGAATATGAGCTTGCATGGAATGCTAAATTCTGTGAGTTTGCCGTCATATGCAGAATTGGTTTTGCCGCCTAAAATAGGTTACTTTGACTGTTGCGCCGGAACAAGGCTTGGAATTGAAGAGGTGTACCGTGTTCCGAAGGAACGGGCGAATGATATTAGCTATGGAGAAAAAAAACGTGTTGTGGTAGAACCGTATGAGGAATCTTGCTATTTGAATGATTTGAACATCGTTGTGAGCGGCTTTGAGCATGACTGTTCCTATGTTTACTATTATGGGGATGTTATGAGTCTGCCAGAATATCATGATGATGACGGATACTGTTATATTCATGTCTGGGGGCGAAAATACCTGGGCTCCGGAGACCGTTTCACATTATACATGCTTGCGGTAATCAGTATCTTTTTTGTTTTACCGATAGTGATTTTATATTTGTTTTTGAAGTTGTTGGTGTATAAGGAGATCAATAAGCATCGAAAAAAGTCGGGAGAAAATACGGAGCGGAAAGAATAGAAAGAGTTGATAACCTGCAAAGTACCGGGACTGGCATAGTATGGGATATTGAGCCTTCGACTGATTATAGCCGGGGAGATGATTTATAGATATAAATTAGCCGCATTTATAGAGCTGTGATTTCAAGGGGTTCTTGAGTAATGTAGAATAAATGCAAAAAGCAGTGAGAGAGTTAAGATAGCAGAAGGTGAAAAGCTTGTATGTGTAATTGCTATCGGATATGGAGAAAATTCCGGAGTAAAGCACAAGTCAAAACCGGTCAGCAAGCTGTGTACTATTCCGGAAGCTGAGATGCCAGTGTGGTTCAAGAACGGTCTCAAGGCGGCTATGATGGCTCCGACAGCCCTTAACCAGCAAAAGTTTTATGTTGATCTTGTGGGGGATGAGCCTGTAATTACTGCCAAGCCTAGTCCGATGGCAAGGATAGACCTTGGTATAGTGAAATACAATTTCGAAGCAGCATCAGGTCATAAGTGCAGGTGATGGCAGGATGACCTGTTACTATTTATTGACACGAACATATGTTCTGCACTATAATATGACACGGTGCTACCATATGCGGTAGGCGGTTGCCCGATAATCGAAGTAATGAAAACTTCGTCCACATAGAAACCACGCAAGTGGAATTTATGAAGGGAGGGCATTTGCCATGTTGACTATTGCTGATTTGTTAGCTGTTCTAAGTTTCGCAATTGCTTGCTTTGCTTTGGGCTACACAGTAGGTCGGAATAGCAAGGCAAAAAAATAACCGCCAGTGGGCCTAGCGGTTATTTAAAACTATAAATAACTGAAATGGGCAACCTTCTATCGGTAGCACTTTTCATGTACAATTATAAACGCAGTATATTTATTTGTCAAACATAAGTACTGGGAACATATTATCACCACCGTTTGGGTGGGAATATGATCAGTTCCCGTTCATCCCAAATTCCTTAGTCAGCAGTTTATCCTTATACAGAGTCTCTATTTTTATAACATCATCCGGGGACAAGGTTTTAGGAAGTATCTGCAGTATAGAGAACTGGAACTTATGATACCTTTCAGGCTGATCACACAGTTCTTCTTTTATAAGCTTGTAAGGGGCGATAATAAAAAGCATCCTTTGACCTATAAAAGGTTAGGGGATGCTTTCTGTATTTTATCAGGATAAGTTTTTTATTACGGATGTTATATCTTTGTGAATTCATCGAGCTGTTTGTCTACATCCCTGCCGCAATACATAATTCTTATTACAGTGACTAAAGATTTTTCTTCATCAGGAATATAGAACACAACATAGTTATCGACAGGAACAATCCTTGTGTTTCGGCTTTTCCAAGGTTCTCTGTCATACCGGCGGAATTTTTTCGGATCCTCGCCTAATGACAGTATGGTTTCTTCTATGCGATCAAGCTGACCAATCGCATTTTCCGGTGAAAGAAGCTTGAATGCTATATATTCAAAGATACTGCGAAGATCTGCTTCTGCCTGTTCCGTAAGGGTAATTTTGTAATTCATATATTATAATCCTTTCGGATATCTGCAAAAACCTGTTCAGCCGGTTTAGTCCGTCCTGCCTGCATATCTTCATATCCTTTTTCAAGCTCTGCATCCAGAGCCACAGCATCCAGCCGTGAAATGTCAACAGACCTTTCTGTGGGAATCTTCACTTCAAAAGGAAGCCCTCTGTTCAGTATGATTTGCTTATAAAACATATTTATAGCGTTTGATGCAGGGATTCCGAGTGTGGCAAGAATTTCTTCTGCCTGTTCCTTAACATCCGGCTCTATACGAGCATAAAGATTTGCTGTTTTAGCTGCCATATGATCACACTCCTTTCTTCAAATACTATTATAGCAAATGTGCGCACAATAGCAATACATATATGCTTTGATAAATATATTTATGGAGAACAAAAGAGATGCTTTGTTTCTTGTATCATCTGCAAATCGTATAGCAAGAGAAATACACACATTCTCTTTAAAGGTCTTTAGATGCTCCCATAAAAACTACATATATTGCAAAATTATGGGGTTAGGGTATGATGTAATCAGAGGTATTCAGACTGTATCAGATCAACTTTCTGGTTTATGGCATTCAGTTCGTTATTTATCTGGCACGGCACCACGTAGTGAGGGGCTTGCATATAAGCGCAGAACCGCGGCATAATGCGGCATATCTTGCCCGATAGACATTTTCTTACTACCAAAATACTACGTTTCACGAAAGATAAATAGGAAGTGCAATATTTGCACTTCCTATTGACAATAAAGTGCAAATATTGCATTATAACAATAACGGAGGTGCAATATGAGCGCGATTAAGGAATTGAGAAAAGAAAAGAAACTGACCCAGCAGCAGGCGGCTGAAATACTCGGTATTTCCTTGAGATCATATAAATCTTATGAAAATGATACAGATAAGGTCGGAACTTTAAAATATAACTATATTATTGACAGGCTTAGTGCTATAAATCCGATAGACGAAG
>CAMOJK010000113.1 GCA_946616835.1 uncultured Lachnospiraceae bacterium | reverse complement strand
TTATCCGGTATTTTGTTGAGCATAAGATCGATACTACCTTTATGACACCTACTTTTCTGAATCTTGCGAAGACGATACCGGAACTGTCACTAAGGGCAGCTTATACAGGTGGAGAGATCGTATCCGCAGTGTTCAGTGACCGCTTCGATATCGTCAATATATATGGAACAAGTGAGTTCGGTTATCCGGTCTGTCTTTTTACTCTTGACCGTCAGTACGACACTACACCTATCGGATATCCGGTGGGAAATACGGATTTCCGCCTGATCGATGAGAACGGCAATGAATCGGATGAGGGTGAGCTGATAGTTTACCTTCCCTGGTTCAGGGGTTATCATCATCTGCCTGAAGAAAATGAAAGAGCAAATTTTCTTCTGAACGGAAAGAAATATTTCCGGTCAAAGGATATTGCAAGGCGGGATGAAAAGGGCTGCTTTACCATTCTTGGAAGAGCAGATGACATGATAAAGATCAACGGCAACAGGGTTGATCCCTCTGAAACGGAAAAAGCAATGAAGGAAGCTTTTGGTCTTAATTTCTGTGTGGTCAGGCAGGTAAAACAGGGAGACAGGGCTTTTCTCTGCACATGGTATACAGGTGATACCGTGCCTGAACCGGAACGTGCGACAGCTATCCTGTCGGAGCATCTGCCTTATTATATGATCCCATCGTACTATATGCATATTGATGAGATTCCCCTTAATGCCAACGGAAAGGTAGATAAGAGGGCTCTTCCTGATCCGGTAATAGACGGACATACACATCCTGTAACAGTCCCGGAGAGCAGGAACGAAAAAATCCTTAGTGAAATGTTAGAAAGGATTCTCAAGACCGGAAGAACAGTAGGTATTGATGAAGATTTCTTTGAACTTGGGGGAGACTCTATTTATGCCATGCAGATCGTTTCAGAGGATATTCTTCCGGGACTTGATATTTCCATTATCTATGAAGGAAGGACTGTAAGGAAAATCTGTGCCCTTTATGAGGAGAGGAATACGAAAGCAAATAACAGGAAATCCGATGAAGACCTGCATTTACAGGTCCCCCTCAATAAGAGCCAGGAATACCTTATCGAGTATGAGCATAAGTATCCTGATTCTACCATGCTTAATCTTCCGATAAGGTTCAGCCTGAGGGAAGATGTGGATCTTCAAAGGCTGGCTGATGTTGTAAAGGAGGTTATCCGTAAGCATCCAGCACTTCTTAGTACTATCGAACTATCCGGGGACGGTAGATATATTCAGAGGTATGTGCCGGAATTTGATCCGGATTTTCCCGTGGAGAAGGTTACTGATAAAGAACTTGAAGAAATCTGCAGCATTTTTGTAAAGCCCTTCCACCTGGATGGTAGTCCGATGATGCGCTGCAGGATACTGGAAGGCGATACGGAAAAGGTTCTCCTTTTTGATGTATATCATGGCATCTGCGATGGATGGTCACTGAATCAGATTTTTGAAGATGTTGGATGCATTCTAGCGGGACAGAGCCTGCCAAAGGACTACTGTTTTGATCTTCTGCTTGAGGAAGCTCACAGAAAAGATTCTTTACCATGGCAGAAGGATATGAAGTATTTCCAGGATCGTTATGACCGGGAGAATTATGATACGCTGCCTAAACCTGATCATGTCACTGATAACAGCGAAAGTATATATCTGACCCGGCTTTTTGATTTTAGCAGAGAAGCGGCTGAAAGGGTATGCCGTAGATTCCATTTGGGAAAAAATGGCTTATATCTTCTGGCATCAGCCATGGCAATAGCCGAATATAATGGGACAGAGGATGTACTCATTTCCTGGACATGGAACGGCCGCACGGATTTTCGTACCAGACATTCAGTCGGAGTGTTTTATAAGGATCTTCCGGCATCTTTCCATATCGAAAATGATTCGAATATCCTGAGTCTTTTGAATGATACAAGGCGACAGATTGAAGAAGGAATTGCCCATGGGCATGCTTCTTATTTTATGGAGTCTGAAAAATACAGCGACAAAGATCTTTTGTGTCTGATATTTCAGGGGGATCTTTACTGGTATGAACCTGATGCAATCGTCACAAATGTAGAAATGATGGATAGAGGTGATTTTGCAAGCAGTACTTCACTTGATGTTGAGATACTGGAGAGCGATGATGAATATGGTGTTATGTTAGAATACAACGGTGCCATGTATGAAGAGGCTGGCATGGAAAGGTTCGCCGGACTGATCTGCCAAAAATGTGCGGAGATAATATCCGTATGTGAGAAAAGGTGATACCAGATAAGTCACTGTAATCCGTTGAACATCTGCTCGTCGAGGTATTCGTCGAAAGCATCTGCCGCTGCGTCGTATTCCTCATCGTCATCAATGTAGTGGAGGTCGGGATTGCCCTCAGCATCCTCTGAATAGCCGTAGATCCAGACATCTTCGCTGATTGGCTTTTCATTCTCATCAACAGGCAGGATGGCTATATAGTCCTTCTTGTCACATTCAAATATAGTGATTATCTTGCAGGTGACGGTGCCATCATCAAGCTCAATATCAACGAACATATCTTCATCGTCGTTTACATTATCATTTTTAGGATTTAAATTCTGTTTTTTCATAATTTACCTTTCTGCAAAAAAAACTGTGTATTATAACTCATATTTTATGACTTGCATTCTCAGGTTGCAAGGCTTGGAAACCAGAGAAAATGCTTGCCGCAGGGATACTGAATGGCGGGCCAAGGATGAGTATGATATAATTTTTTTATGCAGGGATTGCTCGTGACCAAAAAAGGAGAACGTGTATGAGTAAAAAGAAAAAGATCATGATGGTGGATGATGTTTTATTAAACCATGCTACAGCGCGCAACGTGCTGGAGGATACCTATGATCTTTATGAAGCACACTCCGGAGCTGAGGCATTCGAGATGCTTAAGGATGTGGAACCGGACCTGATCCTTCTGGACGTGGTCATGCCCGGTATGAACGGCATGGAAGTGCTTGAAAAACTCAAATCCATTCCTGCGTACAAGAATATACCGGTAATATTTCTGACTGCAGATACCAGTCCGGAGGCCGAGGTTGAAGGTTTTCAGAAGGGAATAGTTGATTATATTACCAAACCCTTTGTGCCCATGGTAATGAAAAAGCGCATTGAGACCCAGATAGATCTTGCACAGTATCAGAAAGATCTGGAGGCCAGGGTTGATCAGAAGATAAAGGAAATGGAACAGATGTATGATCTGATGGCAGTTTCCTTTGCCGGGCTAGTGGAGTCCAGGGATGGTGTGACCGGAGTACATCTTAAGAACACCTCATTGTATTTCTCTGTATTCATAAGTCATCTGAAGACTCTGCCGAAGTATAAAGATTATCTTCCGCCGGCTGTGGTAAAAAAAGCCTGCAGGAGTGCACCGCTCCATGATGTCGGGAAGATTGCGATCAGGGATGATGTCCTGCGTAAACCCTCGTCACTTTCTGCGGAGGAGTTTGACAGCATGAAGCTTCATGCCGTGATAGGGGGAGGTCTGTTTGACTATCTTGAAAAAAAGATACCCGATCCCGAGTTTGCACTGATCGCCGGTCAGATTGCTAAGTCACATCATGAAAGGTGGGATGGGACAGGCTATCCTGAAGGGCTGAAAGGAGAAGAAATCCCGCTTCTTGCTCGCATCATGGCACTGGTGGATGTATATGATGCCATGACATCAAAAAGGCCTTACAAAGAACCTTTTTCCCATGAAAAAACCATGGCAATGATCGCATCAAACAGCGGGACACAGTTTGATCCGGATCTGGTAAATGAATTCCTGAATATCGGTAATGTTATTAAGGAATGTCTTTTGGCCAAGGAACAGATGGTGGAACAGAAAGAATATTTTTCCGTAAGGGATGTTATAGGATGAAAGTGTCAAATTTAATATTCTGCTTTATGACGGCTGCTGTAATGAGTTTTGTACTCGGCGGATGCGGCCTGACAAGCGGCAACGACAGTGCAGATATCGCGGTTGCAATTGATGAGGTAGAGGAGCAGTATGACATCAGCCTTAAACTTAAAAATAAGGCTTTATTCCCCGGGGGTGTCAGCTGCGATGTCACAGTAACATGTGAGGATCTGCCGGACGAAGATCTCAGGGTATTCCGCTTCGATGAATACTCAGACGCACAATGCGATTATATTTATGTTAAATACGGTGACCAGGCTTATGAAAGTATCTGTGATGTCATTCATAGCGTATTGCCGGATGCCAAAGTGGTGGTAGAGGAATCCGGGTATAATCACTTCTATGGTTCTATGTACGATAAGAATACGACGCTTGATTTCTATCTGCGGAATAATATGTTCAAGATAGATACCGTCATATACGGCGAATATACTGAAGACGAAATCCGTGCATTGTATAACGAGCTTGCAGCACTGCTTACTGATAACGGCATCGATAGTTACGGCTTTTCCATATATGTGATGGACAGCGAAGATGCGGTAAATAAAGTGAAGACATATGAGCATATGCCGGATTCACAGGCCTACAGAGGTATTACGGGTGAGCATATCAGAATATTTGCATCGAACAACCTGGACAGATTATCGGAATATGTAGCTAAGTCTGATGACCCGGACGAACTTAATATTCTGTTCAAGTGATGATTTCGGTGTTATCATAGATTAGCACATTCAGTAATGCATAAGTTTTTAAGAAATAAATTATAGATCAGGAGGAAAATGAAATGCAGTTTGAAACTTTACAGAAAGACATGATCGCGGCGATGAAGGAGCACAATAAGGAAAGGAAGGATGCTATTTCATCCGTGATTCAGGCAGTCAAGAAAGTGGCAATTGATGAGGGACACAGGGATGATATTTCAGAGGAACTGGTAGACCGTGTGATCCTTAAGGAACTTAAATCCGTAAAGGAGCAGATAGATTCCTGCCCTGCAGACAGGGCTGAGCTGAAGGCTGAGTACCAGTTCCGTTATGATGTGATCAATGAGTATGCACCTAAGCTTATGAGTGCTGAAGAGGTTGAGGAGCTGCTAAAGAGCAAATTCGCTGATGTGATGGCTACAAAGAACAAGGGCCAGATCATGAAGACAGTGATGCCTGAACTTAAGGGCAAAGCTGACGGCAAGGTTATCAATGAAGTGGTTGCTAAGCTGTGCTTATAAAGTGCAGTAGAGCTAGAATCGGCTTGTCATGCATTGCTACAGGAGGGGGAAAAGAAATATGATGTGATATGTCGGATCCTTGGTAGAGGGATGGGTCGAGGATGCGCTGGTAGAGTGATCCCATGATCCGGAATATGATAATAAAAAAACGTCTGCGTTTAGCGGACGCTTTTTCATGTGATTGCGGGAAAGCAGGGTTTATGATAGAATATTTTAGTTAATTTGTGTGGTCGGGAGAAATGTGGAGGTATGCATGCAGCCCTGGAAACATTTTAAGACAATCACATATCACCGTTTCCTTGTCTGTATCGGATGCTTCAGGATAGGACTGTACCGGCAGGGACTTACCCATGATCTTTCAAAATATATGCCTGTGGAATTCATAAACGGTGCAAAGTATTATCAGGGAACGGAAAGCCCTAATAACGGAGAGCGTCGCGCTAAGGGCTATTCCGAAGCCTGGCTTCATCATAAAGGACGCAACCGCCACCATTTTGAATACTGGCTGGATTTTACTGTTATGGGACCGGAGAAGAAAGTCGCATTAAGACCCATCAGGATGCCGGACCGGTATATAGCGGAGATGTTCATAGACCGGGTGAGCGCTTCTAAGGTTTATTTAGGTGATAAATATTCCAATGACAGTTCGCTTCAGTATTACCGGCGCGGTGATATCAGGGAATTCCTTCATCCATATACACAGACATTGCTGGAAGCCTGGCTTATAATGCTGGCAAAAAAGGGTGAAGCGTATACTATCGCCTGGATAAGACATTTTTTAAAGCTTCCGGAAAAAAGACGTACAGAAATAGTCCTTAAGATGGTACACGGAGGACTCACTAAAGAGCAGCTGCTGGAACGGATAGAGTACAAGTGAAGCTTAAGAACATCATCCGTAACACACAGTGATTATTTTAAAAAATAAATTGATATGATGCGTAGGAAAACGCATCGGGAGGATTAAAATGATAGGTGACAAAAAAGTATTGTTCAGCGGAATGCAGGCAACAGGAAACCTTACCCTTGGTAATTACCTGGGAGCTCTTAAGAACTGGGTTACGCTTTCGGATGAGTATGAATGTTTTTATTCTGTTGTGGACATGCATTCAATAACCGTAAGACAGGATCCGGCAGAGCTCAGGAAGCGCGCGAGAAATCTTTTTATCCTTTATGTTGCAGCCGGGCTTGATCCGGAAAAAAACTGTATATATTACCAGTCTCATGTAAGCTGCCATGCTGAGCTTGCATGGATCCTTAACTGCTATACTTATATGGGAGAGCTGCAGAGGATGACTCAGTTCAAGGATAAGTCTGCCAAGCATGCGGACAATATCAACGCAGGACTTTTCACATATCCTGTGCTCATGGCTGCGGATATCCTGCTTTATCAGGCAGATGTGGTCCCTGTGGGCAAGGATCAGCTCCAGCATTTAGAGCTTACCAGGGATATTGCACAGAGGTTTAACGGTGTATATGGTGATGTATTTACCATACCTGAGCCTTATCTTGGCAAGGCAGGGGCTAAAATAATGAGTCTTCAGGATCCTTCAAAGAAGATGTCAAAGTCTGACGAAAATGAAAATGCATCCATTTACCTTATGGATGATCCTGATGCGATAATGCGTAAGTTTAAGAGGGCCGTGACGGATTCTGAAGCTGCCGTAAGATACTGTGATGAACAGCCAGGTATAAAGAATCTTATCGATATCTACTGTGCATGCACGGGTAAGACTCCGGAAGAAACAGAGAAAGAATTCGATGGTAAGGGATATGGCGATTTCAAGATGGCAGTAGGAGAAAGCGCAGTGGCTGTCCTTAAGCCTTTACAGGAAAGATGCAGCGATCTTGCAAAGAATAAGGATTATATCGACAAGGCTATCAAGGAGAATGCTGAGAAGGCTGAGTACTATGCCCAAAAGACACTGCGTAAGGTACAGAAAAAAGTCGGCTTCCCCGAGAAGATACGCTGATTTCGAACGCAGACAGATAATTTATGAAATTCAGATGAACGGTAGCTTAGTGAACATGCTTTCAGGTAATACAACACGGGAGGACTTGTAAATGTCAAAATATTCAATGATGGAACTCGCTGAAAACAGAAATGATATGTACAACGAGCTGGTCAAGTACTGTATGATGTCAGGTGCCATAGACCAGAGCCTTTATACTGAGTACGATGTCAAAAGAGGACTCCGTGACTCTAACGGAAAGGGCGTGCTTACAGGACTTACCGAGATTTCGGATGTCAGCGGTACCCAGGTAGTGGATGGCGTAAAAGTACCTGCAGAGGGTTCTCTTTTTTACCAGGGATACAGTGTAAATGATCTGGTAAAAGGGACGGAAGGAAAGCGCTATGGGTTTGAGGAGATAACATATCTGTTGCTTTTCGGAGATCTTCCCAATGAAAGCCAGTTCAATTCTTTCAAGGCAATCCTTGCAGACCTTCAGGAATTGTCTGCTGATTTTGTCCGTGATGTTATTCTGCATAATCCCAGCAGAAATATAATGAACTCACTTCAGAAAGCGATATTAAGCCTTTATTCCTATGATGATAACCCGGAAGATATTTCGGTTAAGAATGTTCTTAGGCAGTGCTTGCAGCTTATTGGAAAGACGCCTCTTATGAGCGTTTATGCTTATCACGGTTACAGGCATTTCATTCTGAACAAGAACCTTGTGATCAGGACACCGAAGAAGGAGCTTTCCACTGCAGAGAATATCCTGAATATGCTCAGACCTGATGGGGAATTTACGCCCCTTGAAGCGCAGGTGCTTGATACGGCGCTGATACTCCATGCGGAGCACGGCGGCGGTAATAATTCTACATTCACGACACATGTTGTTACTTCAACGGGAACGGATACATATTCTGCCATAGCTGCAGCCATTGCATCCCTTAAAGGTCCCAGACACGGCGGTGCCAATCTGAAGGTACAGAGGATGTTCAACAATCTTAAGGACAATATCTCGTCACCTTCTGATGAAGACAGTATTAAGAACTATCTGTCGAAGGTTCTTGATAAGGAGGCCTTTGATAAAAGCGGACTGATATACGGAATGGGACATGCCGTATACACGCTGTCCGATCCCCGTAAGGTGCTTCTTAAGGAAGCTGCAAAGGCTCTTGCTGAAAGCAAAGACCGGATGGAAGAGTTTGAACTGTTTGACAGGGTAGAAAGGATCTCTGCTGAACTCATAACTGAAAGACGCAGGGTATTTAAGCCTGTGTGCGCAAATGTTGATTTCTACAGCGGTTTCGT
>CAMOJK010000112.1 GCA_946616835.1 uncultured Lachnospiraceae bacterium | reverse complement strand
CCTCTGTCGCGCAGTTCGTTAGCCTCATCACCGAAGATCTCGGAAACAAATGCTCCACCACCTACGGCTGACGAATATGCTTTGCAGACAGTAATGATCTGCTTGATTTCATAGGGCGGTATGCCTGCACTCACTGCACTGTAGGAAGCAATCGTATTTGACGAAGTCACCATCGGGTAGATTCCGTGGTCTGCATCCTTAAGGGTCCCCAGCTGACCCTCCATAAGAACCGTCTTGCCGTTTTTAAGAGCTTCTCCCAAAAATGATGCTGTATCGCCCACATAAGGTCTTACCATTTCCCTGTACTCGCAGAGAGTCTTATAAAGTTCATCAACGGAAAGCAAAGGCTTATGATAAAGGTGCTCAAGAAGTACATTCTTCTGTACCAGCACCCTTTCCAACTTGGTCTTTATAAGCTCGTCGTCAAAAAGCTCATTTACCTGAAATCCGATTTTTGCAAACTTATCAGAATAGAAAGGCGCTATTCCTGACTTGGTAGATCCGAAAGCGGCTCCTGCCAGCCTCTCCTCTTCGTACTGGTCAAAGAGTATATGATAGGGCATTACTATCTGAGCCCTGTCAGAAATCATTATCTTAGGCATGGGCACGCCCTTTTTCGTTATCTCTTCAATTTCCTCAAAAAACTTCGGGACATTAAGTGCCACGCCGTTTCCGATCACATTTACCGTATTCTCGCTGAACACGCCGCTCGGCAATGTATGCAACGCAAACTTACCGTATTTATTCTTTATAGTATGCCCGGCATTGGCACCTCCCTGAAATCTGACAACCACATCAGCATCGGTTGCAAGCATATCAGTTATCTTGCCCTTGCCTTCATCACCCCAGTTTGCACCCACGACAGCCTTTACCATCGTTGCTCCCTCCTTAAAACTCCTTAAAAACTTTACACTTTTTGGGCAGCTGTATCTTACAGACGCCAGAAACAACTACCCACAAAATATACCATACAGACACCACTGTTTCAAGATTACAAAACTAAATTGTCACACCTTGATCTCACTGCCTTCTACCTTAAGATCTTTTCGGGCATCCAGCACAGGCTTTACAAATTCTTTAAGATACTTATCCACCTGGATAGGCGAACGGCCCACATAATCCGCAGGATTCATCCGCGCCTCCAGCTGTTCCTTAGTAAGTCCGAACATATCATCCTCAGCTATCAGTTCGAGAAGATTGTTCTCCAGACCTTCCTTCTTAACATGTGCTCCTGCCTTCATAGAAAGCTGCCTTATCTCCTCATGGAGTACCTGCCTGTCTCCGCCGGCATTTACACAGTCCATTATAATATTTTCCGTAGCCATGAATGGAAGCTCACTCAGAAGATGTTTGGTTATAACCTTGTCGTTAACCACAAGACCATCAACAACATTAAGCACCAGGTCAAGAATGCCGTCAGTAGCAAGAAAAGCCTCCGCAACAGATATACGCTTATTGGCTGAATCATCAAGAGTACGCTCAAACCACTGAGTAGCTGATGTGATTGCAGGATTTAACGCATCTATCATCACATATCTGGAAAGAGAAGCAATACGCTCAGAGCGCATGGGATTGCGCTTATATGCCATTGCAGAAGACCCTATCTGGTTCTTCTCGAAGGGCTCCTCCACTTCCTTAAGATGCTGCAAAAGCCTGATATCATTACTCATCTTATGGGCACTTGCCGCAATACCGGCCAAAACATTGCATACCCTGGTATCCACCTTTCTGGAATAGGTCTGACCTGACACGGGGTAGCATGCCTTAAATCCCATCTTTTCAGCTATCATTGGATCTATCTTGTCTATGGTCTCCTGATCCCCGTGGAAAAGCTCAAGGAAGCTTGCCTGGGTTCCCGTGGTACCCTTGGATCCCAAAAGCTTAAGAGTCCCCATCACATACTCAAGATCCTCAAGATCCATCATGAATTCATTGAGCCAGAGAGTTGCCCTCTTACCAACCGTGGTAGGCTGTGCCGGCTGGAAATGAGTAAATGCGAGCGTAGGCATATCCTTATATTTTTCAGCAAAAGATGCCAGTTCATCTATTGCACTCACAAGTTTTCTGCGTACAAGCTTCAACGCCTCATTCATAACGATTATATCAGTGTTGTCACCCACATAGCACGAGGTTGCTCCCAGGTGGATTATGCCCTTCGCCTTGGGGCACTGCACGCCGTATGCATACACGTGGCTCATAACATCATGTCTGACTTCCTTTTCACGCTGCCTTGCCACATCATAATTGATATCATCTTTATGAGCCTTCAGCTCTTCTATCATCTCATCGGTTATTGCAGTAAGCCCAAGTTCCTTTTCTGTTTCTGCCAGCGCTATCCAGAGACGCCTCCAGGTACGGAATTTCATGTCCTGGGAGAAAATATACTGCATCTCCTTACTTGCATACCTTTCCGATAAAGGGCTTGAATAACTATCTGTTGCCATTTTTACCTCCTTCTGCCGGATTGCCGGCCACCATGGGGAACCTCAATCCCGGTCTCTTCCATGCTTTTTACTCATGTACCTTCGTACCTGTCTACTATGTCTGCTATTTCATCCGAATACTGGGGATATGTCCTTGCAAGATCCTTGATCTTATCCTGGGCTTTCCTCGCCACATCCTCATTGTATTCCAGCTGTTCCCTTAATTTCTGCCGCCTTGCTATCAGTCCGTGGCGGACTTCCACCATTTCCCTGGGATCAACGAGTGCAGCGGTCTGTTTTATCCATATTTCAGGGTCCTCAACCGAGTGCTTTCCCAGGACATCCGTCAGTGAATTGTAATAATACTCCAGCTCCTGCTTAAGCTCCTGATCTTTCTGCCTTGCCTTCACCTCAGCAGTATATGTATTCCAGTATTCCTCAAGCTCATCTGCCGATTCCACATCGTACTTCATATAAAGATATGAGAGAAGCTTAGTATTGTTTACATAGCGGATTTTTACGGTATTATGAAGAGTTATCATGTGGTTTCTGGTTTTTTCCAGTCTTTTCTTCTCCCTGCCGGCATCGGCATACCTGACAAATAGTACCGTAAGTGTCAGTGCTCCTGCCGCACATATCATAAGATATCCCCATATGACATCCATTTCATAACCAAGCTGCAACGCAGCCAGAAGAATGATACTTACCAGCATTGCTCCCACGCATATGAGAGCTATGCCCCTTGTATTTGCAATGGTTATATTCGCTTCCCTGAGTTGATACCTGTATGAATGCCTCTCAGCTTCAAGCTTCTTAAGATCCCTTAAGATAAGCTTTCTGTATTTCTCCGCATCTCTTATCTTGCCTATACCGGCAGGTATCTCTTCCTCATAGCGTTCCATTAACAGAAGACGTTTTTCCTTCATATTGCCGGTCTTTAGGAACAGCTCTCTTCTGGCATTTTCTCTTTTGGCTATCTGATCGGCCAGGTCAGCAATCTGGACCTTAACATCATTGGAGAGCTTTTCTATCTGCTCCATATCCATAAGCAGTGATGTGACAGCCTCATATTCAGCCCGGCTCTGGTCGGCCTTATCCGCAGCCTCTGCCATCTGTCCTAAGGCTTCCAGCACATAGACGGTCCTGGAATCCGCATCCCCCAGAAAATGCTCGGATTTACGGGGTGCATCTTCATCCCAGGCCTCCGGTTCTTCCTCAAAGTCGCCGTAGTACCATTTTTCCCACTTCTTTTTAATAGCAGCGAAAATGTTCACTATCCTACTCCATCATAAAGCTCCTGAACTCATCCTTCATCAGATCGATGCTGCGCACATTCTTATTCTGCTTAAATTCCCCCTCTAAGGTCTGCATCGTCTTCTCCACATTCATTATTTCCGTGTATTCCGGGGGAAGCGTTCCTATGAACTTAAGGTATTCTTTTTCACCAAGCTCCATCCTCTTAGCAGCAAGGTAAGAAAATTCTGCCTCCTTATCCTCAGTCATATCGTAGGATTTCTTGAAATGCAAAGCAGCCTCTTTATAATAAAACAGCTTTGAGAAAATTACTCCAAGGTCGTAATACGCAAGTGCCAAAAGTTTCCTGTTTCCTTCATTCGCAGGATTGTTTATTATTCGTTCAAAGCATTTAAAAGCTAATGCCACCCTTCCACTTTTAAGGAAATACTCTGCCAGCACCTGTTCCCTGCTGATACCGTCCATGTCATGTGCAGAACGCACCACCTTCGCAGTATCCTTTATCTCACGCTCCGACGCATAATGACAGTAACTCAGTATCCTTTCCGCAAAAGCTTCCGGCCTGATGCTCTGCCTCATCACCTGGCGCAGCTCGGAAGCAAGATCCTTTAAGCTGCACTCCTCAGCCAGCCAATCGATAAGTTCATTGCCTGCAAAGGACTCGTCTATCATTTCCGCATTATGAAAAATATAAAAGCAGAGTTCCTCCACACAGTAAACGCGTATGTAGGTATTCTTTATCGTATATGGAGTTTCCGCATACCTTCCTATGCACTGATATATCTTACCCAAAACCTTCTCCTTTAAAGCGTAAACTCGCTCTTCCACTCAAGGCCTGATGATGCATAAAGCTCACCAAAGCCAAGGTCGGTTATCTTTATCTCAGCCTTTGTCTCCGAAGCCATGCGTATCTCTAAATGTACCCTTGATGCTTTGGCCGGCCTCTTGGGAAATCCCTTAAGCTCAATAGGAATCTTTCTTACATTCTTTCCGTTAAGAGGAGTCACTATAATCTCTATAGGACCGGCATCCTCAAGGATAAGATCACACTCCCTGCCTGAATCGAACCAGTTTTTACCTGCGTCCAATAAAGCCATATACGCATCCTGACCTTCCCTTACTACATTCATTCCAAGATTTGCCTTAAGTCTTTCAGGTCCCAGGAACACATAGCCCTTTTCTGCCTTTACGGAAGAATTCTTCTCTATCGCTCCCAGGCAGGCACCTTTTGAAAAAAGATTGCTCCCCAGAAAGATTCTCCTGCCCATACATAAAAACTTTAAGGTATCAGGAAACCATTCCCCGGAAAAACCATCCCCAAGAAGATAAACTGCCGATGTCCGTCTTCCCTCCAGGATGGTGCGGCATATAGTAAGGAACTCCGCATCCTTATTCTTCTTTCTCTGACTTTCCTCTTCTTCAAAAAACTCCGGCTTAAAATTCGAGTAATACCTCTCATCCACCAGCACTACCACCGGCGTGGTCCTGTAATTCTTAGAATACAGCATTGTATGCAGACCATCTGCTCTCAAGTCACATACAAGGACATCTGAAGCTTGCAGTTCCTGTTTCTGATGCAGGATAAAATGATACCCGGCCTCTGCATGGCTTAAGAAAAAAACCTGCTCCTGTTTAATCCTTATTATGCTTATTGCCTCTGTCAGTGTTTCTATGGTGGAAGCCTTGGTATCATCAACCGTTATCGTCACCGACACCACCCTCTCAAGAGGGCTTACCGTAGACAGCTTTGAAAGACATTTTTTCAGGAAAAGAGCTAACAGCTCCACCGGATCATATTCCAATCCGTCAATCTCCCTGACACTTCCCGCTACAGCACCTGCCAAAATCTTATCCACAGCCACAGCTTCGCCAAGGGATACCTGCTCAACGGCATCCTCACCCGCATACCAGATATTTTCTCCGGCTTTTTTTGCCAAAAGACTGGGAATAGACAGACGCTCATCCGTATCCGAAAGACTGTAGGTCTGCACATCGCCGGATAAGGTTCCATAGCTTATCTGCGTATATTCATCTGTAAGATCTATGCCAAGGACTGTTTTCTCTGCGGAAATCTTTCCCAGGGCTTCTTTTATTCCGTTGCTCATTTTCTCTTTCAGGCCTTATCCTTATATCCGTATGGCTGGAACAATCTGTCTGTCAGATATGCCTGTGCCTCGTATTCTTCAGCTTTCACATCTGTACTGCCTGCGTCATCCTGCGCCATTGCTACCACAGTGTTTATCATTGAATATCTGTCGGGAGACTCTGACAAACCACGGTCTGCCGGCTCCAGCACACTTGCTTTGGTAAGCTTTTCCCGACGGTCATTTTCTTCAGTTATATAGTAATTGATTTTCTCTCCCTTAAAGAGTACAAAGGACTTGATGTATACTCCGCCGTACACATGTAACATTTCTTCCTTTTTATATTCATCCGACTCCACCCCCGGCGCCGAAGTAACATAATGCAGTATCACATGGCTGTCAGGATGTCCAAAGTATTCGATAAAGCTCTGCCCGGAAAAGATCCTTAGTCTCGGCTCCTCTTCCTTAAAACTCATAAAGCACGGAAGGAATAATCCTTCTCCCCACATCTGCTTTAGGAAATAAAGCGCAATCTCCAATTCGCCTGCCGTTATCCTGCCGTCTTCCTTCTTTTCTGCCGCATGCCTCAGGAAAGAAAAAACAGAAAAATGCGTCAGTCTCTCACCCTGGCGGGCAAAATACATGATCCTTTCATAGCACTTTTCAGTTCCTTCAGCCTCATTTACAAACATATCATATGACAAAGCCGACAGCACAGCTCTCTCAAGCAAAGAATCTGTCGCTCCTTCAGAAAACTGCGAATAAATATCATATTTTTCTTTTACATCAGCTCCGGTAAATAATATCTGCGTAAGCATTCCCGCAAGGAAATCGTGAACATCCACACCAAAAGTATCCGCTGCGCGCCATATTTCCTTCAAATACCGGGTAGTACCGCAAGCATATCTTAAGAGATAGACAAGAGACTCCTCATCATACTTTCCCATTGACATTATGCTGCTGCATAATGCCAGCATCTGTGGATCATACTCATAATCCCTTCTTACCAATATGCGGTCACAGAGCCTGAGCAGTATCTTATAATCAATACCTTCTGAACCGCATTCGCATATCCAGGAAAATGCCTCGTCATAGAGTCCTCTTGCAACCATTATCCGGACACATATCTCCCGGTCTGCGCGACTCATCCGTTCAGGTTCCAAACGAAGCAGCAGTTCATCCAGCATCGCAATATTGTCATTTTCGAAATAATACTGTGCCAGATCTATCATAAGCCGGCCGGAATACTCCTCCGTCACATTTTCCTGCAACGAAAGCCAGGACAGCATTGCCTCGTTTTTCTCATTTATGCGAATGCTGTCATTTCCAAGCTCGGAAACATACAGCACTCCTCCAAGCTCAGGAGCCTCTGCATTGCACAGTGCATCCGGATCAGGATCATCTGCAATTATAAGCAACCTCTCATCCCTGTCCGAAAGTTCCCGTCTGTTGCCCTCATCATCCTCCCAGAAGATATTGACCAGCTCACCATAAATGGGGATCATTGCCTCGCTGTTAAAAAGAGGATATACAAACTCATCCTGAAGGTGCTCATATACCAGCACAACATTTACCGCACGCTTGTCCGCAATACGGACTCTTTCTGAAAATAACAGTTCAGTATAGGCATTTCCAAATTCCGGTGCCATTTCAAAGGGTTCCAGAAGTCTTGAGTAAAGGAAAGCCATATTCTCATCCAGACTGCGGTTAAGAAGCTGTTCTTCCACAAATGCGGTCATACTTTCTTCATATCTTTCATACAGCTCAGTATACTCTGCTTTATGCCTGAGAACATTTGCATAGAGCAGTGCAGTCCTGGCGGCATCAAGATTTGACCTGTACGCAAAATACATTAATACTATCTTTGGCAGGAGTCCATCATAGGTATTGGATATTGACATCATGTAATATTCATAGAGCCTTGCCATCCTGATTTCCTGCTCAACAGCATCAGAATACCACCTGAAATACCTGCTGCCTATACAGTTTCCCCTCATCAAATGGGTACATAGTGATGCAAGAATATCCCTATCGGATTGTATCTCATAGCAGTCAATCAGCATCCCCAGAAGTTCTTCCGAAAAAGCATGCACATCATCACTTAGAAAGGCAAATCTTTCCCTGAGTGATGAACTCGTGATGCCAAATTTAAGCGCAAAACGCATAACCGTAAGCTCGTATCTTCCAAGCTTTTCCATCTGCTTGGGATCGGCTATGAATAAATGCACAGCTTCCAGCAGCATAAGTGGACTGCGGCATCCTTTCTCGAACTGATCCCGAAGGAGCTCATCACGCTTGCGGAGGCTGTTTTTATACTCCTCACGCATATAAAGACAAAGCCATGCAAGTCGCCAGTTGTCGTCATTTTCCTTGAAAAGCTCCCAGACCTCGTCTGCAAGAGCCTCCTCCATTATAGGATCTGACGCATACATGCTCTTAAGATAGCAGTAAAAGCCCTTTAATTCAGGCAGCTGATCCTCTGTCTCCATCCTGATTGACAGCATCTCAAGTATCCTGCCGGCTTCCTCCGCCCTTTTTTCCATTAAAAGGATCTGGGCCTGAACAAGGCGCAGATCCACCCGGTCCGTATCCTCTGAAAGCACAGGGGTAATTATGGCAGCGCTCTCCCGACACCACTCAGCCTTAGTTATCCTGCCCACCCTGAAATCTATATATTTTGATGTAAGCTTTATGGAAAGCTTCCTGTCCCTGTGATCTGCTGCCAGCTCAAGTGCATGGACATACACAGGAATGGAAAAAGACTCAT
>CAMOJK010000111.1 GCA_946616835.1 uncultured Lachnospiraceae bacterium | reverse complement strand
TCTTTGGCACATACTCCATACCTCCGCATCCACAACACTTTCTATTATCATTATAGATGAATATATAAGCTATTCAACTACAATTTCTAGAAGATGTAGCGCTGGTTTTCACTTGTTTTTCCTACATCACCGCTGCATTACCGGTACTACTTTTCGGAATGTAATCTGCATATGTTTCCCAAAAACCTGTTTCATTCATCATGTATTCCAAGACATCAGAAGAGTTTGCCTTTGGATGATCTGTTATAAAACTTGCAATCAGATCTTTTTTGTATGCACAGCCCGGCATTTTGATATATGAGATAACAGCCTGCTCGAATCCATCATAATATCTATCCACAGTTTTCAGTAACTCTCTAAATTCTTCCATACCTCTCCCATTTCATGGCGAATTTTTTTTCTTTCTTTCCACGGTATATTACTACCGACATATTCTGAATCTCTTTTCACCAACTCTTCTCCTTTCATTATAGCTTTTATAAACTTGCTGTTTCAACCATAATTTCTTGGAAAAATGTGGCGAAATACCTCAGAAATTTCCAGAAACGATATTCATAACATACCATCCCTTTTCTTTTCTGTAAAGCACGGATTTTCGTTTTCGATGTAAAGTATGAAATTGTCAATGTACTGTTTATTTCCTCATAAACAAACTTAATAATTCCATTTACGAGTTATCTGCAACCGTTTTCACGGATCACATTCTGTCGTATAAAAGGATCAACAGATGCAGCTGTAAAAGCTACCTTTCCTATGCCACGCCCTGACCGTATTTTCTATATGCGTCACAGACCTCTTTAGGCTCGCCTATCATCTTAAGCTCACCCTTTTCTATCCAGACGCACTTGGTACAGTTATCGATTATCGTAGCCATGCTGTGACTTACCATAAGCACGGTACTGCCGCCATGTATCAGTTCTTTTACACGCTTAAGGCTCTTTGCCTTGAAGAACTCATCACCCACGCTTAGGACTTCATCCAGTATCAGTATCTCCGCCGCGTCCCCTGCCGTAGCTATGGCAAAGCCGAGTCTTGATACCATACCACTCGAATAGTTTTTTACTTTTTCCTCCATAAAGTCCTGAAGCTCCGCAAATTCAACTATCTCCTGATAATGCGCATCCAGGAAGCTCTTGCTGTATCCGATTATTGCGCCGTTCAGATAAACATTTTCCCTTCCGGTCAGCTCCATATCAAATCCTGTTCCAAGCGTAAGAAGCTGTACCTTTCTCCTGTCTACATCTATCCTGCCTTCCGTAGGCTTGAGCGCCCCCGACACGATTTTAAGTATCGTCGACTTTCCGGAGCCGTTAGTCCCTATGATGCCCACTATTTCGCCGCGGTACACATCAAAGCTGATATGTTTCAGCGCATACAGCTTTCTGTATGTTATCTGTCCCTTAAGCATCTGTATCAGGTAATCCTTGAGTCCGGAGGGCGTACCGCTTGACAGATGGAATTCCATGGTCACATCCTTTACGGCGATCACAGGCTTGCTCTCGCCCTTGAGAGACCACTGAACCTGCTCACTTTTCTTGCGCACTTCCTCGGTTTCGTCCATATAGTCGAAATCGAGTATATTCAGCTCGGCGTTTTTTATGTCCCGTTTTTCATCATCCTTTTGTGTTTCTTTTTTGCCGGGCTTCCTTTCGGCTATCAGCGCCATTGTCTGAACTACGGCTATCACGACCATTACAGCCAGCAATATCACAAATATCGTGTTGTAAAAGAATGACTCTTTACGGTCTTCCGGCTTTATGCTGTCTACATGTCCCTCTGTCGGCTGTACCTCCGAAAATGTGATCTTCTCTTCCGGATCCTCCGGATAGTCTGCTCCGGTCATCAGCTCATACTGCCCTGCATCTTCTGTTTCCGCGGCATCCTCATCCGTGGCATCCTCTACGCTTTCAGGCTCTTCCTGCACAGTTTCATCTTCCTGCACAGTTTCATCTTCCTGTACAGCATTTTCTTCCTGCACCTCTTCCCGGTCTTCAGCCTGTTCATCATTTTCCGGTATATTATTATCTACCTCTTCATCATCGGTACGCACTCTTACCGACGTGCTGCCCAGACCGGTGATATCATACGCAACAGGCTCCGCTGTAACTCCATTTTCATCAGTAGTTACCGGCATGTATATCTGCGCAGCAGCTACATTTACGCTTCCTGTGCCTTCACCCTTCAGCCTGAATTTAAGGACTCTGTCTATCTCCTGCTCACCGCCTGCGCCGGTAAACTTAAGCATTCCGTTCTCTAAAATAACATCCGCTCCACCCACATACTCAAGGTGTTCTGTATCATACTGAAGCACTACCTCATACGGACCTGCACCATGCTCTGTCCATATGGCCACACCTACGGCTATATCATCACCCTCGTTGCCTTCATCCGTTCCTGATACGATATTTACTGATGCATCATCGGCTTTTGCCTTTACAGTGAAAAGCATAAGCACCGAAAATACACCTAACATAGTCACTAACACATATTTACAGATTTTTTTTAATTCACTACAGTGCATTTTTATGATGAACGCTCTGAATCGTTCACTCTTTCGTATATCATCCGGTCATGCGTACTAAATGATTTGCATCACCTTATTCTCTCTTTTTTTGAACATGAGCCATCCGGCTATCAGACTCCCTGCACTCCACAGGATCAGCCTTATCCACGTCTGCGCGTCCGGCACTTCGCCATACATCACACACTGTCTGGCGAACTGTATCGTCAGATATACCGGATTATAGGCTATGATCTTCTGCATGCCTTCCGACAGACGCGTTACCGGATAAAAAATTGCGGAAAAATACATAAGCAATGTAAGAAATACCCCATAGAGATATTTGATATCCGCAAAAAAAACGTACTCTACAGACAATGCATATCCCACTCCGGTAGCGATAGCCATAGCAAAAAGTATATCCACAAGCACCAGAAAAGCAGACGGATGGAGCTTTACCCTGAAAACAGCCAGCATCAGCACATATGCGATACTTGTATATCCAAAATTCACCAGCGCTGTATATACTCTGGATAATACAAACGTCTGCTTTGGCAGCTTCGCCTTGATAAGCAGGCTCTTATTATCCACGAGCGCAGTCATTGACGAATTGGTTGCCGTGGAAAACAGCGTCCAGAATATCTGCCCCGTCAGGTAATATATAGGGAAATTCTCTATACTGTGCCTGAACATGGTGGAGAATATCAGTGACATTACCACCATGGTAAGCAAGGGGTTCAGTACGCTCCACAGGATCCCGAGCGAGCTTCTAGCATACTTCCGCTTTATCTCTCTTGAGGTCAGTTCACGGATCACAAAAAAATACTGAAAAGCTGATGCTTTCCTGTCAATATTTTTCACGATGCATTGCTGCCTTTCTGAGATACATCATTCTTTTATACATCCTCTCATTCACAAGTGCCCTTTCCGGTCTGTCAGTGGCATTTACAATACTCGCCTCCGGCCAGCCGCTTTCTTTGAGCTTTTCTTTTTTTATTCCCAGCTTGACAGAAAGTTTATTTACAAAATCCTGTTTTTTTATTTCTGCTGCATCCCAGTCTGCTGCCACATCCTGCATCCCTGATTCAAGTACATCATCGCAAAACTGCAGCCGTCCGAATATTTCAGCCTCCCTGGCGGTAGGCCGCCCCATATGTACACTCAGAAGTCTTTCTGTGAACTCTGCATATACGGAAGGAGTATTTTCCTCCGGCTCGTAAGATTCCATAAACATCCTGAGCAGTTCCGAATTTCTTTTTATCTGCACGGTATTTGGATTCGGGCTTTCACTTTCCACAGCCCTGTACTCACCGGCATCTTTACAATACCCCATTGTCATTCCTTCGGGTGCGGAACATACAGTCTCAAAAAGACAAATGCAAAATCTCGTCTTACGTTCTATATCCTTGTAGGGCGAAAGGTAAAAGCTTTCAACGTTCGCTCCCGCGATTCCTGCCGGCATTTCATACAGTCCGAAATAATACCCATTTATCTCCTGACCGGTAAGATGGCTCACGCTTTTTAAGACTGTCCCCAGCCATCCGCTGTCAACTATCGCATAAGGTCTGTCCCCGTATAACCCCTCCTGCCTGAAATATCCGCAGGCATTCTCAAGGCACTCCCCCGAATGACTTATTACATATTCATCAAATTCAGGTATCTTTTTTAGCCTGCTGCACAGTTCTGCGATTTCCCTGTATTGCAGGATACAGCCGCGTCTGTCACTGTAGCCGCTGCGTCCGGCTATGAACTCTGTCTCATCCTCCGTCAATGCTCCACGCTTCATCATTTTATCAAAGGTCATGTCTATGCCGCCGACACATATGCTGCCTGCCCTGTCAGTTTCAGGCATTGCATATTCAGCCCGCCTGACCGCATATCTGGATGCTTTTAAGTACCTGAGTTCAATGTCTGTACCAAGCTTTTCTCTCAGCAGCTGCGCCGCAATAAGCGGCATATAGCCGTCCCTGGCCATAAAATAAAGGCATTCCTTGCCGGATTCCGCGGCTCTCTGCAATATCCATTCCGAGTACACAGCGATAACCGGTGCATATACATGAAGAAATATTTCATCACTCTCAGTAATATCGCCACATCTGTCAAGAGACTCTCTCAGTGCCATATCGAACAGCGGATGTTCCCTTATGGTATTTCTGTAATACCGGATACGATCCCTGTAGCTTTCTGTCGTTTCCATCCATCCGCCCCTTAAGATGCCTTATTTCGTTTTCACCCTCGCGCCTTTTAACCAGCTTTATGACCGATACCGGTAAGAGCCCCGCTATCATCGGACGCATTACATACAGCCAGCCCAAGGGAAAAAGCATACCCATTTTTTTATAATTACGATAACGTGTTTTTGACTCATTTAACCTGAAACGGAACTTTCTTCTCTGATACGATCCTCCGGTCTCTCTGTACTGAAAGAGTATATCCTGCATGTTATAGCCCTTCAGTCCACGCTGCGTAAGATTCATAAATATCTCATAATCCTCACAGCGAAGTGTCTCTTCGGTCTCCAGATACCGGCTTTCGCTGTCAAATATTTCAGCACGAAACATTACAGAAGGATGTATGTACGGAGAATAGCGGTAAAAATCACTGGGCACCGGTATCTTCGGCATAGACCTTACTCCCCATACCCCATCTTCATCAAAAAGCTCGGCCGCCGTCCCGCACCATCCGTATTCCGGATGTTTTTCAAGGAAATCAACCTGCTTTTCCAAACGTTTCGGAAGCGAAATATCATCAGAGTCCATCCGTGCTATATATTTTCCTTTTGCCAGCCTGATACATTCATTAAGCGAAAAGGCAAGTCCTTTGTTTTCCTCCCTGCCTGCCAGAATGATACGTTCATCTGCCTCCGGCAGTTCCAGCAGAGCCCTGGCTGCTTCCGAGTCCGATCCGTCATCCCAGATGATAAACTCTATGTTTCGGTATGTCTGGTTCAGTATGGAACTGACTGCATCATTAAGAGCCTGTCTGTCCCACTGGTTATAGACACCCATTATGACCGAGACTAACGGTTTCTCCATCACCCTGTTCCTCAAATCTTCACTGCTTGTCGGCCGCCATTGCGTCCGGCTCTGATATCCTCAAAGGCACTCTCATAAACGTTTATCATTGTCTTTTCAACTTCCTCCGTCGTGAAAGGAAGTGCTGACTCCCTGCATCTGTCTGCGTAACGATTCCGTAACGTCTTGTCAGAGGCCAGTCTGCTTATAGCCCTCGCAAAACTTTCTGGAGAATTTGATATGCATACCAGAGCATTTGTTTTATTCGCTGCATATTCTCTGGTTCCGCGATTATCGGATACGATAAGCGGCACCCCGCATAACAGTGCCTCTACGGCTGCGATGCCCAAACCCTCACGCTTTGACGGAAACGCAAAGCAATCAGCCGACTGTAGCACATCCTCCATGTCATTCCTGTACCCCAAAAGCCTTACCTGGCCATCCAGTCCCTCACTATGTATCATCTCCTTCAGGCCACGCTCTTTATCTCCTCTTCCGCAGAGACTGTAAAAGATCCGGTTTCCAAGCTCCGGAGAATTCCTTTTGATAAGCCCGATTGCCCTTATCACGCATGCCTGATTCTTATTGTCATTAAGCTCTGCCGCCGTCACTATATGGAAAGCGTCTTCAGGTATATCTAGGCTTTTCCGCATTGCTTCCCTGATCTCGGGCTTCGGCCTGAACCTTTCCCTGTCTACGCCTACACCATGTATCCTGTGCACGGCGCCCTTATGCTTCAAAGGAAGCGTAAGCGCCCTGATGCGGTCTTCTTCATTGATAGTCACTATCCTGTCGGTCAGCCTTGCAAGCATCCTTTCGGCAGGATAATAAAGCAACCAGTTCTTAAGCGGTGCCCCCTTGTAAAAATGGAGACCATGCGCCGTATATATAACATAAGGCTTTCTTCTGCTCAAACCTGCTGCTATCCTGGCCGTCACTCCGCCCATAGGATTGTGGCAGTGTATCAGCGTTATTTTTTCTCTGTCGATGATCGCTTTGAGCTCCATCACAGCCCGTACATTACACACCACTCTGAAAGGACTCTTTTTTATATCGATCTGATGAAGCTTTATCCCTTCTGATTCCAGCTCGTCTTTATCAAAGCGGTATATGGGATTTTTAAAATCCGATGCATAATCTATACTGCATCCCATATCCCTTAATAGCTTTACGTCATTCCATTCAAACTGCGGCAGAAATCCGCCGATAGTCGTTACCATCAGTACTTTTTTCATACTGCCGCTTATTTTCCTCTCTCACAGCATACCGGGGAAAAAGCTTGCCTTTATCCACAAACGTTTTCCTCTGTACGCTATGTAGTCTATAGCATCCGCCAAACGGGGGATCCTTCCCCCGCCGGCTTAAGCTATTTCCAAAACCAACCACATGATATTCGGAATTCATAAGATCTTATGTTTGTTTAATTCAAGCAAAAATATCAAGTAAAAGTGTCTGTTACTTATCTTTCTGTAAACTTGCGTCCTGCGACAGCAGCGCCTGCAACGCCAACAAGTATCATGGCCATTGCTGCGTAAGGAACTGTCTCACCTGTCTGAGGTGCGGGAACAGGAGCATCAGATGAATTATTGGTGATCACAATCTTAACGATAGCAACATGTGAAACTGCTGCTGCTTTGTATGCAATAGCACCGTCAGCAACTGCAAAGGGCTGTATTACATCCCAGTTTGAAGCAATTTCATTATAGTTAAGCACAACAATATCATCGCCAGCCTTTATACCTGCATTGCCAAGGACTATTGTATAAAATCCGTCTGCGCCGTCAGCCTGTGTAAAGGCATCTCCGCCCTTCTGTGCAGTAGTGGGTGTAATGTCCTTTGTTCCCAGGATCTGAGCCGTTACAGTACCGCCATTCCTGACAGCTTCATTGATCTTAGACTGCAGCTCAGGTGAAAGCTTCTGAGCCAGTGTCGTCAGATTGTTCAGCTCCTTCTTGACAGCACTCTCTGCAGACTTCTTGGTCTGCTCTGAAGATTCAGAGAGCTTAAACCCTTCGCTCACAGATGTAGGATTCTCAGTCTGTACCACACTTGTCTGTACATTCTGCTGATCCTGACTGGGAACGCCTGTATCTTCAGTTGTGGGGCTTGCCGCAAAAGCAGTCGTTGCAGAACCAAATGCAAGCACAAGCGACAATGCAAGAGCTATTACTTTTTTCTTCATTTTGTTCTCCTCCTTTCCTTAAGATCATGTGGTTTATATCAAACCGGGAATGTGGTTCCCCGGTGAGATACCGTTCCGATCACGGGCTTCGCTTTTCGTCTCTATGCCTTACCGCTAATTTAGTAATGCCTCTCCCTCTGCCGCCCGTGCACTCATGGGAGCCTCTCCCACCTTCTCGAAATACAGGTCTACTATCAGCCGTTCCAATGCATCCTCATCCACGTTGTACTCTTCGAAGCCTTTGTTGCCTATCACGGTTTCGCCCTGCACGGAATACATATTGTTTATATCGAAATCATAACCTGCATATTCTGTTACTAAATATGTGAAGCTGCTTAAATCTATATCTGTCACCATATACTTCTGTAATATCTGATACAGGTCTGCCGCCACCCTCACATCCGACACAGCCTTAGATTTGGCTGTTGCCGCAAACGTCGTCAGGTACTGCTGCTGACGTTTCTGCCTTAAGGAATTGGACTCAAAAGCGTTCTCATCGCGAAGCCGAACATACCAGTATGCCTTGTCCCCATACAGGGTTACCGTATCTCCCTTATGAAGATCCATATCATATTCGGGATATACGATGTCGTCCATGACTTCTACCGTGATACCTCCCACTGCATCATTAAGCTCCGGTATCGCATCCATGCTGATGGCCGCATATCCGTTTATCGTGATCCCGTGCATGAAACGGGAAACACATAATACCTGTCGCTCGCAGCTTTCCGCGCCGCCATCGCCATAGCCATGCTGCAGGGCTATCTGCAGATTGTAAACACCTTTATACCGTCCATCCGCATCCCATACATCCACATCAGCCATGCTGTTCCGGTTGATGGTAACGATCTCGATAGTCTCCTTGTGCGGATCTATCAGCACAAGGAAAAGCGCATCCGCCTGTCCTCCCTGAAAGAATTCCGAACTAGCTTCCCAGCTCTGCCCGCCTATCTCCGTAACAGTTTCTTTATCAATTCCCATTATCAGAAAAGTAACTATATCCTCATTCAGGGCATATT
>CAMOJK010000110.1 GCA_946616835.1 uncultured Lachnospiraceae bacterium | reverse complement strand
GTTTCTCCCTGTGCCGTTAGTATTTATGGGAACAGTCTATTTAATATCTGAGGGAATAAAAAACAGCAGTAATAATCTCAGATTGGGACTGGCTTTTTTGACAATAATGTTTCTGGCAGGTGCTACCGCATACACAGAAAGGAGCTTTATATCTGCAGATTCGGAAGGACTGAATAAGGAAGGTGAATCCTATCTGGCATACGAAATGGTGGCGAGGTATATCAGTGATACAGGAGAAAGGGATGTACTGCTTCTTTCTTCAGAAGATGTAATGGAGACGGTGAGGCGTCATGACATAAATATCAGGACGCTTTACGGCAGGGACCTGTCCGAAGGCAATAAAAGAAATGGTTATGGCGTTACCTATAGTGAAGCACAGAAAAAAGCATGTGAGGTCATGCACAGTGAAGAGTGTGATATATATTGCATTACTGAGGTTGCGGCTGGATGTGGTGTTACACTTATAGTTTTGAATAAAAATGATTTTATTACTGATCCCATGAGCGGGCATGCATCTGAGGCAGCTGAGGGGGATGAGCTGCCTGACTTAAGCGGTTATGGAATTTATTCGGAGAACGAGTCATACATATGTTATGCAAGAGAGGATAAGTGCAATGGTTGACGGTCTGATAAGCATAGTTATGCCGGTACATAATGCGGAAAAGTATGTCAGGCAGAGTGTGACTTCCGTTAAGAGGCAGTCATATGAAAACTGGGAGCTGATACTGGTTGAGGATGCATCAACAGATAATACTCTGAAAATCCTTGAGAATCTTGCTGAATCCGATAGCAGGATAAAGCTGATAAAAAACGAGGGTGCACATGGAGCTTCATATGCCAGGAATTCAGGTATTGCAGCTGCTTCAGGCCGCTATCTTGCCTACCTGGATGCAGATGATATCTGGAGCAGGCATAAGCTGGAGGAACAACTGGCATTCATGCAAAAAAAAGGAGCAGCGTTTACCTTTACAGCGTACGAATTTGGCGATGCGGAATGTAAGGGCACCGGGAAAGTAGTGCGTGTGCCTGAGAAGCTGGATTATATAAGAGCTCTGTCACGGACTGTTATATTTACATCAACGGTCATGTTTGATCTTGGGCATATAGACAGGGAGCTAATATATATGCCTCATATAAAGAGTGAAGATACGGCTTCATGGTGGAAAGTACTGAAAAGCGGCGTTACGGCATATGGCATTAATAAAGTTTATGTGATATATCGCATAAGCGGCAACAGTCTTTCTTCGGACAAGGTAGAAGCGCTTAGACGCATTTGGAATCTGTACAGAAAAAATGAGCACCTGTCACTGCCATACAGCTGTATTCTCTTTGTGGGGTGGGCTTTCCGTGCGGTTGTAAGGCGACTGTAGATTTGTTATAATACGAGTTAACATAACATAGGGACATTTGAATGAAAAAGTTAGAGACATCCAGAAGGATAATTAGACTGTTTTTGTCGCTAGTGGGGCTTGCTGTGCAGACAGCTGGCTTTGTTTTTGTATGGTTTAGTTACTACAAGCCTATGATGGAAGCGCACCAGATAAGATTCTGGATAAAGGGTGACCTGCTCCTTATAGCCATATATGCAATCATACTTCTTTTGATATCTGAGATGTACGGAGGTATGAGGATAGGATACCTTAAAACCTGGGATGTGTTTTTTTCGCAGGTCTTCTCTACTCTTGGTACGGATGTGATAATGTATGCCGTACTCTCTCTTATGTATACTAAGCTTATTACCTATGTAGTGCCTATGTTTGTCCTGATGGGAGCGCAGATTTTGTGGATTGCGGTATGGACAGCCATATCCAACCTGATATGTTCAGGGCTTTTCCCACCGAGGAATCTGTTGCTTGTGTCAGGTGAAAGACCTACTGATGATATAGAAAGAAAGTTTGGAAGCCGACCAGATAAATATAGGATATGCAAAAAGATGACGATATCCGAGGGGTTGGAAGCAATCACCGAGGAGATAGAAAAGCGTTATGATGGAATGATAATTTGGGATATACCTACCGGAAAGCGCAACCAGCTCCTTAAGTATTGCTACGGAAGGTCTATCCGGGTATATGTGATGCCGAAAATATCGGATGTGCTGGTTAAGGGTACGGACGAGCTCCATATATTTGATACTCCGATTTATTTTATAAGAGAGTATGCGCTTACCGTGGAACAGCGTCTGGCGAAGCGCTGTATTGATGTAGTATGTTCATTCATACTGATAATATTAACATCTCCGCTTATGCTCATTACTGCCATTATCATAAAGTGTTATGACGGTGGTCCGATACTTTATCATCAGACCAGGTGCACCATCGGTGCCAGAAGGTTTGAGATATATAAGTTTCGAAGTATGCGCGTGGATGCTGAGAAAGACGGTGTAGCGCGTCTGGCTTCAAAGGGGGATGACCGTATCACTCCCGTAGGAAAGGTGATACGTGCGATACGCTTTGATGAACTGCCTCAGCTTTTCAATATACTTAAAGGCGATATGTCTTTTATCGGTCCTCGTCCGGAGCGTCCGGAGATAATAGAGCAGTACACTAGTGAGATGCCTGAATTTGTTTTCAGGATGAAGGTAAAGGCAGGCCTTGCGGGCTATGCCCAAGTATATGGCAAATATAATACTACTCCTTATGATAAGCTGAAGCTGGATCTTGCCTATATTGAAAATTATTCCGTGTGGCTGGATCTTAAACTGATGCTTTTGACACTGAAGGTCCTGCTGTCTCCGGACAGTACGGAAGGTGTTGAGAGCGGTCAGATAACAGCTGATCATAACAGCGGTAAAAAGTAAAGAAATACGAAAGAGCAAAATGAAGAAAGCATTTCCCGGATTTTTTGATATGAAAAGATTTCTGCTTCTCTGCTGGCGTAAACTCATTATTACGCTGGTAGCTTCTGCAGTTCTGGGGGCTGCGCTGTTTTTGCTTGCAGATATCGTGAGGGTAAAGGTTTTTCATGGAGAGAAAATGTATCGGAGTGAAGCTCTCTATTACATTACATTTGACGCTGATAATGACGGAAATATAGTGCACTACTATAACGACTACACATGGAATGATGTGCTGGATACCGACCGTATAGCAGGTGAGGCTGCACAAAAGCTGGGTTTATCCAAGGAAGAGGTGGCTGCGGCAACAAGCATTCCCACAATGTCTGATATAAAAATGATAAAGGTGTATGTGGATATGCGTGATGCTGGTGCGGCGGACAGATGCCAGGATGCCATAAGCACGGCCCTGGCTGATTTTGGCGGAAGCACAGAAGGCTTTAGTTCAATAGAACCCTGGAACCGCGAAACAGTAACGGAACTTAAAGTGCGGGGGTATTACGGACGCTTTGCTGCAGCAGGAGCTGTGATCGGGATCATATTCGGAGTCTTGCTTATGATGCTAAAGTATTCTCTGGATGATTCCATAAGGGTGTCTTCTGATATTACGACATATTGTGATGTGCCGGTGGCAGGGATTATATTTAAAGATGAGTCAAAGTCAAAGACCTGTGAGAAGGCTCGGGCGGAGCTGGAGGAAAACCTCAAAACCATAGTATCACGTTATGGAAGCGTAAGGCTTTCTTTTGCAGGAATATATGCTGATGATAAGATGCTTCAGGAAAATATCAGGAATAGGATTACATTTGATGAAAAAATGTTTAAGGATAATGGAACAGCATGGCTCCTGGCAGTCCCCTGGGGATGCACCAGAGCGGATCTGGAAAAAAGCTTAAACGGAATAATGATAAAAGAAGCGGAATGCAAGGGAGTTATTATAGCTGATGTAGAACAGAGCTTCTATACGCTATATACAAAGACATATTTGTGATATGAAAAAGTTTGAAGTATTGGTTTCTGCTCTGAATAATGATCCGGAGCAGCTTATCGGCAGGATGAATCTTGAATCTGATGCGGTGATCATTAATCAGATGGATCATCGTGATAAGCGTGCGGTTGACCTTGATAATGGATGCAGGGTCAGGATTTTTGAAAATACCGACAGAGGAGTAGGAGCGTCAAGAAACAAGGCTCTGTCCAAAGCAGAGGGAGAGATAGTCCTTTTTTCAGATGAAGATATTGTATATTTCAAAGGCTATGAAAAAAAGGTTTTAAAAGCCTTTGCGGAAAATGAAGATGCCGATATCATACTCTTTAATATCGAGGTGGATGAGAGGAGACGGACATACTGGATAGATAAGAAGACAAAGGTTGGGAGATTTAACAGTGGAAGGTATCCTGCCTACAGCGCAGCGGCAAGGCTTTCAAAATTAAAGAAAGCGGGAGTTAAGTTTTCGCTTTTATTTGGCGGAGGCGCACCCTACAGCAATGGTGAGGATTCACTCTTCTTTATGGACTGCGTACGGTGCGGATTGAAGATAGTGGCTGTACCGGTAAAGCTGGGAAAGGAAGATTTCAGAGAGTCTACATGGTTTAAAGGCTACAATGAAAAATTCTTTTATGACAGGGGAGTGCTCTATCATTTTCTCTACAGATCTGCAGCTTTTGTATGGGGGCTCAGGTTTGTGATTGCCAAGAGAAAGGTTATGTGCAGGGAAGTAAATGCATTGAAGGCATTTTCCTTATTATGTGCGGGCATACGGAAAGGAAAGAAGCTGGACAAGAGCTGCGGAGGAAAATAAGGCATGGCTGGCTATGTTTTGTACATCATCATAGCGCTTGTCTCATGCTTTGCTGCATTCAGAGTAAGCAGCAGGGAAGGTAATGAAGCTGCCAATAAGATAAGACTATCCATTATCTTCTGGATACTTTTTATTCCATCAGCTCTCAGAATATACACGGGAAATGATTACAGAACCTACATTTACCATTTCCACGATTCATACAGGGATATATTTGTAGTGACCGAGGCCGGCTTTAATGCTGTGGCAAAGTATGTATACATGTTTTTGGATGAAGAGTACTTCCTTATACTTTTTGCTCTCTTTGCATTTGTGACCATACTTTTCTTTTTAAAGGCACTGTATGAGCAGAGTACTGATTTCGGAATGTCATTTATGATTTTTATGGCATACGGCCTGTATTTCCAGACCTATAATACAGTCAGATATTATATGGCACTGGCAATAGTGTTCTATGCAATGAGATTTGTAAGGGACAGGCAGTATGTAAAGTTTATGCTTGCAGTGCTTATTGCGGCGCTTTTTCACAAGACCGCCGTTGCTGTTCTGCTGATTTATCCGGTGTGCAGGATGCGCTGGCAGATATATCATTATGTGCTGATCCTTATAGCAGGTATAAGCGGGCTTGTGTTTAAGTCCCAGTATATGGAACTTTTTGTAAAGCTTTATCCTTCGTATAAGAATGAGCCGGAGTATCTGGCAAGCGGCGGGATGAGTCTTATCAATATCATAAGGGTGGCTGCGGTAATCGTGTTTGCAGTAGCAGTCATGCTGCTTAGCAAAAAGGACCCGGAAAAGAATGAAGCCGTAAGATTTTATTTTCAGATGAATGTTGCGGCCCTGGTGCTTTATTTGTGTTTCAGCTTTGTGCCATTCCTGTCGAGACTCGGGTATTACCTGATAATATCTCAGGTGCTGCTGATACCTGAACTGATAAAGATGTCAGAGGGATTAAAGTTTAATAATATAAAACTTGATATAAAAAAAGTGCTGGAGACAGGCGTGACATTCTGTGCTGTTGTATGTTTTGCAATGTTTATGTACAAGGCAACGGCTGAAAATGTAAAGATCCTTCCCTATTCCACATGGTTAACCTACGATAGCAGGGAAATGATCGGATATCCGGAAATGGAACAGTATATTCAGATACGTTAAGAAGAGAATCAGGGGTTATGAAATTTTCTATAATAATCGTCTGCCTTAATGCAGGGGATGAACTGAAAAAAACAGTAGACAGTGTGTTGGCTCAGACCTGTGGGGACTATGAGATAATAGTTAAGGACGGCGGCTCCGAAGACGGTTCCACAGAAGCAGTAAAGAATGAGCCGAAAGTCAGATTGATCGTTAAGAAGGACCGCTCAATATATGATGCTATGAACCAGGCTTGCAGGTATGCCACAGGTGACTATTACTATTTTCTTAACTGTGGTGATTATCTGTATGATGAAGAGGTGCTGGAGCGGGTGTCTCGCTTTATGAACGGTACAAATGCTGATATCTTTTTTGGTGACCTCTACCGCAGGAAGCTGGACAGTACTGATGTGGCACCGGATTATATAAGCAGTTTTGTATGCTACAGGAATGTCCCTAACCATCAGGTATGCTTTTATTCAAAAAAGCTTTTCGAAAAGAAAGGCTATGATATAAGATTTACCGTCAGGGCAGACTATGAGCATTTCTTAAGATGTATGTATAAATACAAGGCTGTAGCTGTCCATATGCCCTTTACGATAGCCGATTATATGGGTGACGGTTTTTCGGAAAGCAATGAAAACAGTAAGGTTTCTGACAGGGAGCATAAGATAATAACGAGAAAATACCTCGGGAAAAAATGCTTACTATATGAGCTGATAATGCTGTTAACACTGCAGCCGTTGCGAAAGAAGATAGCAAACAGCAGGAAGTTCTCAGCATTTTATCACAGGCTGAAGGGTGGACTGTATGGTCAGGGGGGCAAGGCGAAGTCGTTTAAACGGCAGAAAGGGGAAAGATGAAGATCCTCTGGCTTTGCAATATGGTACCTGCTTTTATTGCCGGTACCATGAAGCAGAAAAAGCATTATAAAGAAGGTTGGATACTCGGGGCATACGAGGAGATAAAAAAGCAGGAGAATCCTGAAGTTGCCTTTGCTTTTCCAGTGTCTCAGGAGGAATTGGTGAAGGGCGACATACTCAGGGGAGAAGCTGAGGGCGCTCGATATTATGGTTTTTATGAGGATACTGAGCATCCGGAAAAGTATGACAAAGCGCTTGAAGCCTCTCTGGGACTTATATGTGAAGAGTATCACCCTGATGTCATACACTGCTATGGTACGGAGTTTCCACATACAAGGGCTATGCTTAGGATAACCGAATGGCGCGACCGGGTGATGATCCATATCCAGGGAGTGATGTCGGACTGTGCGAAGCAGTATTTTGGCATGCTTCCGGAGCGGGTGATAAAGAGCGTGACTTTCAGGGATCGTATAAAAAAGGACAGTATTGCAAGCCAGAAGGAAAAATACCTGCTCCGTGCGGCAAATGAGGAGGAAGCTTTAAAGAATGTACGATATGTCTGCGGAAGGACAGAGTTTGACAAAAATGCTGTTGCTGAGATCAATCCTTCATGCAGGTATTTCAGTCTCAATGAGACCGTGAGAAACTGCTTTTACGAGGGACGGTGGTCAGAAGAAAAGTGTATCCCACACAGCATATTCATGACGCAGGGAAACATACCGTTAAAGGGACTTCATGTGATGCTGGAGGCGATGCCTTATATACTGGAGCATTATCCGGATACGGTGCTTGAAGTGGCGGGAGATGACGTAGTCAGGGGGAAAAGTCTTAAGGACAGGATTAAGCTCCCGGCGTACGGTAAGTACTTAAAGGAACTTATAGAAAAGAATGGCCTGAAGGACCGGGTAAAGTTCCTGGGGCCTCTTAGCGCAACGCAGATAAAGAAAAAGTATCTGTCCTGCAATGTTTTTGTACTTCCTTCATTTATTGAGAATTCACCCAATTCTCTTGGGGAGGCTATGCTGTTAGGCGTGCCGGTGGTGGCATCTGAAACCGGCGGTATTCCATCGCTTGTGGAGGATGGAAAGGAAGTGCTGCTTACAAAGCCCGGTGACAGTGAAATGCTTGCGGAAAGGATAATGGATATTTTTGATGACGGGATGTTTGCGGAACTGCTGGGGGAGAATGCCGCTGCAAGAGCTGCACTTACCCATGACCGTATAGCAAATTACAAGATGCTCAAATGGATATATGAAGAGATAGTGAAGGAAAACGGCTGAGCGTATGAGGATCACTTTTATCACAAACTATATGACGCCCCATCAGCGTCCCTTTTGTGAGGCTATGTACGCTCTTATGAAGGAGGATTTTCATTTTATATCCACTACCATTATGGAAAATGAAAGAAAGGATATGGGATGGTCCTCGGATATAAAGGATCTTCCGTATGCTTCATTCTATGATGATGATTATGATGTGAGTGAAGCTTATGTTATGGACTGTGATGCCCTTATATGCGGTGGCACACATTCCATGTATATAAGTAAAAGACTGGAGGCAGGAAAGCTTACTTTCAGATATTATGAGAGACTGTATAAAAAAGGCCGCATGCAGGCGTATCTGTCAGGCTCTTTTTTTAAAAATAAAAAAGAGCACGGGACAGTGAAGAACCTGCCTGTATATTTATTGTGTGCAGGAGCCTATGTGGCTTCTGATTTTGACCTTATAGGTGCATATAAAGGGAAGATGTTAAGATACGGTTATTTTCCTGAATTTCTGGAAAAAGACCCGGGCAAAATAATGGAGTATAAGGATAATGAGGTGCCCGAAATACTTTGGAGCGGAAGGCAGTTGGACTGGAAGCATCCCGGGGCAGCAATATTTGTTGCGGAACATCTAAGGGAAAAAGGAATCCCCTTTCATATGACTATAGTGGGGGACGGCGAGTGCAGGGAAAACATCGGACTGGCGGTAGAAGAAAAGAACCTCCATGAATATGTGACATTAAAAGGCTTTGAAAAGTCCTCAGATATAAGAAAAAGAATGGATCATGCGGATATCTATCTGATGACCAGCGATATGCAGGAAGGGTGGGGTGCTGTTGTAAATGAAGCGATGAACTCCGG
>CAMOJK010000109.1 GCA_946616835.1 uncultured Lachnospiraceae bacterium | reverse complement strand
GGCTGCTCTTGATTATGATGATCTGTTAAGAGATGTCAACCTTATGAAGCTTACGGAAATCTATAATGGCATACTTAAGCGGGCAGAGGACAGGATAGATCCCATAAGAAGTAAATTCGGCAATATCACAAAGGATGAGGTCTCCCTTGAGGGAAAGCAGACGCAGATAATAAGATATCTGAATGAGCATGAAATATGTTCCTTCAGGGAATTGCTTGAGGGACAGTACAGCAAGCTGGACGTTATAGTAAGCTTCCTGGTAGTGCTTGAGCTTATAAAGATCGGACAGATAATCATAAAACAAGATAATATTTTTGATGACATACTGATAGAGAGGGCGCCTGACGCCGGAGAGATAAGCCTGGAGAGCAGTTTTGCAATATTGTAAGAGAACGGAACCGGTCTGCGGGGAGAAATTAGCTTGTTGAACTGCATTGTCGTCAGGCTGGCTGCCGTTGTGAGGAAGCAGCCGGTATATAACAAGTGGAAGTATTAGTTATGAATAAAAAACTATGAAAAGGAATCTGACAGGATGGAAGAACTGAATAAAGAAAATATAAATGAAGAAAATATAAATGAAGAAGATATTGCTGAAGCTGATGCCGGAGTAATTGAAGAGTCTGATATTATAGAAACTGTTACCGAAACGGATGCAGAGCCGACTATTACGCGCGAGAAAAATGCAGAAAATGATTCAATACAAGAGGATAAGCATGTGGCTGATGACAGCACCGGTGCAGATGCTGAAAACGGTCAGGATGAAGATGCTCAGGCTGTGACCAAGCCTGCACATCCTGAGGCTGCACTTGAGGCTATACTTTTTGCATATGGTAATTCAGTTTCTTCAGAAAGGCTATGTGAGGTACTCTGTCTTACGGAGGAAGAACTTGAAGAAGCTGTCTCAAATCTGGAAAAGCAGTATGCAGAGGAAGGCCGGGGTATAAATATAGTCCGTCTGGAGGATTCTTTCCAGCTTGGCACCAAGGCTGAATATTATGACAGACTGGTAAAACTTGCGAAGCATCCTAAGAGGTATTCGCTTACCGATTCTGTTATTGAGACTCTTTCAATTGTTGCATATAAGCAGCCTGTTACAAAATCTGAGATTGAGAAGATCCGCGGCGTAAGCGCAGATCATGCCATAAATCGTCTGGTAGAGTATGAGCTTATTGAGGAAGTAGGAAGACTGGAGGCTCCCGGAAAGCCCCTGCTTTTTGGTACTACAGAGCAGTTTTTAAGGGCTTTTGGTGTTTCAAGCTTAAGCGAACTGCCTGAAATGAGTGAAGATCTTAAGGAGACTTTCAAAGCGGAAGCAGAACAGGAAGCACTTGAGGGTGGCAATGATGACGGAGATGATACAGGCATAATCGTAGATATCTGAAAAAATACAAAATTCTCCTATTATTTGAAGGTTCTTTGTGTTATAATCGACTTTGCGTGTGAATATGTAAAAGGTCATTTATCTGACCATAACATTTTACAAAATATCTAAAGTAATCAAGTGGAGGTAAAAGGATGAGTAGTTCAACAGGCTCGGCGAGTGATCGCATCAATGCGTTACTCGATGACAAAAGTTTCGTTGAGATCGGTGCGAAAGTGACAGCTCGTGCCACCGATTTTGATCTGAAACAGAACTTTGCTCCGTCGGACGGTGTTGTTACCGGGTACGGAAGCATCGAAGGGAAGCCCGTCTATGTATTCAGCCAGGATGCAGCTGTTCTCGGTGGAAGCATAGGCGAGATGCATGCCAAAAAGATCACAGGTCTTTATGATCTGGCGCTTAAGACTGGTACACCGGTAGTAGGTATCATTGATTCCACCGGCGTTAGACTGCAGGAGTCAACAGATGCTCTTAATGCACTTGCTGAGATTTACAGCAAGCAGGCTTATGCCAAGGGTGTTGTACTTCAGATTATGGCTGTATTCGGCAACTGCGGAGGCGGACTTGCTTTTTCTACAGCTATGAGTGATTTTACATTCATGGAAGAGAAGGAAGGCAAGCTTTTCGTAAATTCTCCTAATTCAGTTGATGGAAACTACACAGAAAAATGCGATACTTCTTCTGCTGAATTCCAGGGCAAGGAGTCAGGTAATGCTGATTTCGTCGGAAGCGCTGATGAAATCTATGCATCCATAAGAAAACTTGTTTCCATACTGCCTTCCAACAATGAGGAGCTGGCAGTTACGGATACAAATGATGATCTGAACAGAAAGACACCGGATATCACTGGTGCTATCGGAGATACTTCAATTCTTCTTTCACAGATTGCTGATGATAATGATTTTATAGAGTGCAAGGCCGGTTATGCCAAGGATATGGTTACAGGTTTCATCCTTCTTGATGGCATGACGGTAGGCTGTGTTGCTAACAGGACCGAGATTATCGGTGATGACGGAAAGGTAGCTGAAAAGTTTGATGCTGTCATTTCCGCAAACGGTGCATCCAAGGCTGCAGATTTCGTATATTTCTGCGACAGCTTCGGTATACCTGTTCTTACTGTTACCAATGTTAAAGGTTTCAAGGCATGCATGTGTTCCGAGAAGCGTGTGGCAAGGGCAGTGGCTGAGCTTACACATGCTTTCGCAAACTGTGATGTGGCAAGAGTAAACCTTATAACAGGCAAAGCACTGGGATCTGCTTATGCTGTAATGAATTCAAAGGGCCTGGGTTGCGACCTTACATATGCATGGCCTGATGCTGAGATCGGTCCTATGGATGCAAAGCTTGCTGCTAAGCTTATGTATGACGGGAAAGATTCAGCTCTTATTGATGAGAAGGCTAAAGAGTATGCCGCACTTCAGAACAGTGCTGAGTCCGCTGCAAAGCGCGGCTATGTAGACAACATCATCGATCCTGCTGATACGAGAAAGCATCTTGTTTACGCATTCGAAATGTTATTTGCATAAAGCTAAGGAGAGGTTTTGATTATGAGAAAAAAATTGAGTATTCTGTTACTCACGCTGATCTGCCTCATTGGTCTTACCGCTTGCGGAAAGGAAAAGGAGCCGACGCGCATACAGACTCAGGAAGAGATAAAGGCTATAATGTCTATATCTGACATGGTCTATAATTATGTGACGATCGCTTCTGCACCTGAGCATGAAGCGGATCTTGCCGTTTTAAGTGCGGTGACTGATGATGAAAATGTTGATCAGGGTGAGGCTTTCAGAAAGAGTTTCGGCTTCTATCTGGATGCCAGGACTCTGACGAAGGCAGCGGAGTCATATAAAGAATCGGCAGTTGATATCGGTGATCCACAGACTATAACGGCTGCAGACGGCTCTCTTGAAAAAGAAATTGAAGTTACCGAGGATGAGGCAATAGTCACCATACCTCTCAAGGGAACTGTGAGAAACGGAAGCATGGAGATCATCTTTGATGACAACCGTCACATCACAAGCATAACCACCAATGTTGATCTTACACTTGGTGAGTCAATGAAGAAAGCCGGAATCAATACTGCAATCGGTATGGGCACCGTATTTGTAATGCTTATCGTTATTTCTTTCATAATAACGGCTATGAGCATTATCCCCAAGCTGCAGGAAATGGGCAAAAAGAAAGAGCCTTCGGCACCTGCAGTTGTTGAAAAGACTATAGAGGATATTATTACCCGCGAGGAGACTGATACAGATGATACTGAATTGGTTGCAGTCATTGCGGCAGCTATTGCGGCGTATGAGGGTGAATCTTCAACAGATGGTTTCGTTGTAAGGAGCATCCGCAAGGTAAGATAATCAATTAACACAAATCATTTCAGGAGGAAATACAAATGAAAAATTATACAATAACCGTAAACGGCAGTGTATATGATGTAACCGTAGAAGAAGGCGCTGGAAATGGTGTAGCTCCTGCAGCAGCTCCCAAGGCTGCACCTAAGGCAGCTCCCAAAGCAGCACCCAAAGCTGCAGCAGCAAGCGGAAGTGCAGGATCTATAAAGATTGAAGCCGGTGCAGCTGGTAAGGTATTCAAGATTGAAAAGAATGTAGGTGATGCAGTAAAGAAGGGTGACGCAGTGCTTATTGTTGAAGCTATGAAGATGGAGATCCCTCAGGTTGCACCTCAGGATGGAACTGTTGCCAGCATTAACTGTGCAGTTGGTGATTCTGTTGACGCAGGCCAGGTACTTGCAACTCTCAACTAACAGTTATTGAAGCAAATTTTTAGGAGGTTAGTAAACCAATGGGTGAGATTTTAGAAAATCTGCTTAACCAGATGGCGTTCATGAATCCGGATTTTTCCTATAAAAATCTGATCATGATCTGCGTGGCTCTCCTGTTCTTATTCCTGGCTATCCGTTTTGAATTTGAACCGTTGCTTTTAGTACCGATTTCCTTCGGTATGCTGCTTGTTAATATTTATCCGGATATCATGATGAGCATAGAAGACTCTCCGAATGGTGTTGGCGGATTGCTTTATTATTTCTATATGCTTGATGAGTGGGCTATTCTTCCTTCACTCATTTTCATGGGTGTAGGCGCTATGACCGATTTTGGTCCGCTTATCGCAAATCCCAAGAGTTTCCTTTTGGGTGCTGCTGCTCAGTTCGGTATTTTTGCGGCTTATTTCGGAGCACTTTTTGCAGGCGCTATGGGATGGGCTGATTTCAATGACAAGGCAGCCGCTGCTATTTCAATCATAGGTGGTGCAGATGGCCCTACTTCAATCTTCCTTGCAGGTAAGCTGGGACAGACCAAATATCTTGGACCTATCGCTGTTGCGGCATATTCATATATGTCACTTGTTCCTATTATTCAGCCACCTATCATGAAGCTCCTTACCACCAAGAAGGAAAGAGCTATCAAGATGGGACAGTTAAGACCTGTTACTAAGCTTGAAAAAATCCTTTTCCCGATAATCATTACTATCGTGGTATCAATGGTTCTTCCTACAACAGCTCCTCTTATCGGTATGCTTATGTTAGGTAACCTGTTCCGCGAGTCAGGAGTTGTAAGACAGCTGACAGAGACAGCATCAAATGCTCTCATGTACATAGTTGTTATCATACTTGGTACATCAGTAGGTGCTACTACAAGTGCTGAGGCATTCCTTAATACAGATACACTTTTCATCGTTTTACTCGGTCTGGTGGCATTCGCATTTGGTACTGCGGCAGGTGTGCTGTTCGGAAAGATAATGTGCGTTGCTACAGGCGGAAAGGTAAATCCTCTCATAGGTTCAGCCGGAGTATCGGCAGTTCCCATGGCGGCCAGGGTGTCACAGAAGGTCGGTGCAGAGGCAGATCCTACAAACTTCCTGCTCATGCATGCTATGGGACCTAATGTAGCGGGTGTTATCGGTACTGCGGTTGCGGCTGGAACATTCATGGCTATATTCGGGGTATTCTGAATATAGCAGCCGGCGTGTGTCAGAATGTGTACATACTGCTGACAGGCATAAATGTATTACGGCGCATATCGGTTAACTGCCAAAAAGCAGTAACCGGGACGGAGTGATCGCAGTGTGTGTTTACGATTGCGATACGTGACGAAACAGAATCAGACAATACACAATAGGAGGAAAATATAATGGCTGAAGAAAATATTGCAAAAAAGCCGGTAAAGATTACGGAGACTGTTCTCCGTGATGCACATCAGTCACTGATAGCTACCAGGATGCCGACAGAGATAATGCTTCCGATACTCGATAAGCTTGATAAAGTCGGATATAATTCAATAGAGTGCTGGGGTGGCGCAACATTCGATGCTTCCCTCAGATTCCTTAAGGAAGATCCCTGGGAGAGACTCAGAAAGATCCGTGATGGTCTTAAGAATACAAAGACTCAGATGCTTTTCAGAGGACAGAACATCTTAGGATATCGTCCTTATGCAGATGATGTGGTTTATGCTTTCGTTGAGAAGTCAATAGCTAACGGTATTGATGTAATACGTATATTTGACTGTCTTAATGATATCCGTAACCTTCAGGCTGCTGTTGATGCTACAAATAAGATTAAAAAGCAGGAAGGCCGTGGTGAGTCCCAGATAGCACTTTCCTATACACTGGGTGATGCTTATACTCTTGAGTACTGGGCTGACATGGCTAAGAAGATAGAGGAGATGGGTGCTGACTCTATCTGTATCAAGGATATGGCAGGCCTTCTTGTTCCTTACAAGGCTGCTGAGCTTGTTAAGACACTAAAGGAGAGCACAAAGCTTCCTATCCAGCTTCATACACATTACACCTCTGGTGTTGCATCAATGACATACTTAAAGGCAGTTGAGGCAGGTGTCGATGTTATCGACTGTGCTATCAGTCCTTTTGCTCTTGGTACATCACAGCCTGCTACAGAGGTTATGGTTGAGACCTTCAAGGGAACACCTTACGATACAGGTTTTGACCAGAATCTCCTTGCTGAGATAGCTGATTACTTCAGACCTTACCGTGAGCAGTGCATTGAGAGCGGTCTTATGAGTACCAAGGTGCTTGGTGTTAATATCAAGACTCTGCTTTATCAGGTACCCGGCGGTATGCTTTCCAACATGGTAAGCCAGCTGAAAGAGCAGCATGCTGAAGACAGATACAATGATGTGCTTGAAGAGATTCCCCGTGTTCGTAAGGATTGCGGTGAGCCTCCTTTGGTTACACCTTCATCACAGATCGTTGGTACACAGGCTATATTCAATGTACTGATGGGCGAGAGATACAAGATGGCTACAGGTGAGTTCAAGGATCTTCTTCGTGGTAACTATGGTCAGACTGTTAAGCCTATGAATCAGGAGGTTATCGACAAGGTTATTCCCGGTGAGCCTCGTTCTACAGCTAGAAGTGCTGAGGCAACAGGTCATACAGAGCCTGAGCTTGAGTCTATAGAGAAAGAAATGAAGCAGTATAAGCAGCAGGATGAGGATGTGCTTTCATATGCACTGTTCCCTCAGGTTGCTACAGAGTTCTTCAAGTATCGTGAGGCTCAGCAGGAGAAGGTTGATGCAAAGAAGGCTGATACAGCCAACGGAGCATATCCTGTCTGATTGATTATTGTAATCGATTTGTGTTATCATTATTCCCGTGGGCAGTTTTGCCCGCGGGATTTTTTTGTATTGTGGGATCTGTGCAGGGAAGATGCCAGCAAAGCTGAGCGACGGAACATGAACGGGGAGGGGATGACTGCATTTTACCAACCCGGTTATAACTCATGGGCAGTGCAAGGAAGGTTTAGCATACACAGGTCGTTGTTTGAAGGTGGAGAATTACTCTGTACAACAATGCTATATAAGCACAGAAAATCTGCTGGTGTCGCTTAAAAGCGGCAGGAAGGGGAATCATGATAGATGAAATAAATGCATTATATGACAGTATGAGCAAGGGACATAAAAAGATTGCAGACTATGTTTTAAATCACCCGGATAAGGCTGCTTTTATGACTGCTGCAAAGCTGGGAGAAGCTTGTGGGACCAGTGAGTCCACGGTAGTACGCTTTGCCGTGATGCTGGGATATAGTGGCTATTCTGATTTCCAGAAGGAAGTGGCAAGCCATATTCAGTCCAAGCTTACAAATAAGGCACAGAATTCAACTGTTCATTATAGGAAGAATCGAAATGAGATATTAAAGGGAGTGCTGGTTTCGGATGCACAGAATATCGTTGATACGATACACCTGGTTGATTCCAGCGTGTATGACATGGCTCTTAAGCTTATAAAGGAAGCAGCACATGTATATATTATCGGGATCAGAACCTGTGCTCCTTTGGCTTCGTATCTGGGTTTTTATCTTAATATGATCCGTCCTGATGTGAAAGTAATCGATAGCATGAATATAAGCGAAATCTACGAGCAGCTTTTCTGGCTGAACCATGATGATGTCCTTATAGGGATAAGCTTTCCAAGGTATTCCATGCGTACGCTAAAGGCCATGGAGTATGGAAATGAAAAAAAGGCCAGACTTATATCGATAACTGATTCTGAGTATTCACCCATGAATATGTATTCATCCTGCAATCTCTGGGCAAAATCGGACATGATATCGATTGCTGATTCTCTCGTTGCACCGATGAGTGTGATCAATGCACTTATAGTGGGGCTTTACATAAATGACGAGACCTTTGTAAAGAGCAATCTCGAACAGATGGAAGCTCTCTGGAACGGTCTGCAAACCTACAGGGGAGATGAGCTGGCAGACGGGATGTGAGCCGGCTTATGTGGTGGCTATCTTCACTGCAATCCTGTAACAACCGTTCCCATAGTCAAGGATATAATATTCAGTAAAGACACCGTAGGTATAGTATTCAAATTTTTTTGGGAGTTCATCCTTTGTGGCCAGAGGAAGGTATTGTATTTGGATACTTTCCACGGTATTTCCCTTTATGTCGGTGCTTTTTTCGGCTGTGCCGCTTTTTATCGATTCTTCAATGCCTTCTTTATAGTCTGAAGGCAGGGCATTGTACATTTCGTCAGCGCTTCCGAACATGTGGCTTTCCAGCATATATTCGGCGTCACGAAGACCTCTTTCGCCATAGCGCTCCCATATACCGGCTGTTTCAGGAAGTAAAGCCCTGTAACTGAAATCTTCCTGCATGGCAGCATCCATAGGCTCGTGGATTTCCCATTTCATCTGGTTGTTCAGATGAAGAATTAAGGCGCCTATCAGAATTGCGGCAACTAAAAAGACTGCAATTATTGCTATCAAAGTTTTTTTCATGGATATCTCCCTATAGTTTTATAAGTTTCTATGTATTTACAGTTAAAAAACATTTATTGTACACGGTCATTTTTTTGATGAATCCGGTCAGATCGGACATATTTCATTATACAAGTTCCTGCTTTTCACTGCAATTTGTTATTGTAAAATTTCGCAT
>CAMOJK010000108.1 GCA_946616835.1 uncultured Lachnospiraceae bacterium | reverse complement strand
TTGCAGCCGCCACATTCAATGAATCAACCCCGTTATGCATAGGGATCATGACACGATAATCACAGGCATATATGGTCTCTTCAGGAAGTCCTGCCCCTTCATTACCAAGTACTACGGCAAGCTTTTCATTTTTCCGTATTTCATCATTATCGATGTCTGTAGAATCTTCTGTCAGAGCCATTGCAACCGTTGCAAAGCCCAATGACTTAAGTTTTCGGATCAGAACTGTTCCTTCGGATTCAGACTTTGTCGCCTTGGTCCAGGGAATCTGGAACACAGTTCCCATGCTGACTCTCGAAGCCCTCCTGGAAAGCGGATCCACTGACGAGTAGTTTAAAAGTACTCCCTCCATTCCCAGAGCCGCAGCAGACCTGATTATTGCACCGGCATTCGTGGGATTCACCACATCATCAAGAACAGCTATCCGATTTTTATCCTGACAGAATTCTTCCACCGAAAGGACAGATTTCCGTCTAAATGTCATCCACAGTCCACGGACCAGTGTATATCCTGTAAGTTTGGTTACCAGCTCAGTATCTGCTGTATAGACCGGAATATTTTCCGCTTTCTCAGTCCCCCACTTCTTCTCTATCATATCAAAAACAGGACCGGCCTCTGATTCGATCCTGCTTTTTTCCACCAGCACCGACAATGGTTCATATCCGGCCTCCAGAGCTCTTAGGATCACATTGCAGCTTTCCGCAAGAAATATCCCTGTATCCGGCTCATAATACCTGAACAGCTGTGACTCCGAAAGCCTTTCGAACACATCCAGCTCCGGTGCATTTATATCATTTATCTCAATAAAATTCACTTTATACCTGTAGTAGATTGGCGTCTTTCAAATCAGACAGCAAACGCCTCAATATTATTCTTCAGTTGACAATGGCACCCTCCTGCCATAATCAGCCTGAGGATGCCACTTGTAAATTACTTCATTACAGTTTATGGATATCACTTAAAGCAGATCAGTGCATATCCTTCACGATAGGATCGAGCTGGGAAACAAGATTATCGATATTTTCAAACACACCGCTCTTGGTAGTTCCCAGCGAATTTACTTTTTCAAGCTGGACCATCAGGCGGTTGCAGTCATTATTGATATCATCGAATTTATTCTCAATGACACCGATCTGTTCGGAAGCCTCATCAGTAGCAACACGTATGCATTCCTGTACTTCATCGGATTTACCGGTACTTGTTATGATATTCTCGAAAGTGACATAGGCTTCATCCACGGTGGCAATGCTGCTGTCAAGATTATCAAGCGACACCTGGATACTCCTGGACATTTTCTCACTCTCGACATCAACCGTAGCTATAGACTTATTTACCTGTTCGATAAGTACCTTGATCTCATCCGCAAGTTTTCTGACTTCTTCCGCCACCACCGCAAATCCACGTCCGGCCTCTCCTGCTCTTGCCGCTTCAATGGAAGCATTCAGTGCCAGCAGATTAGTCTGGGAAGCGATGCCCACGATATCCTGCATATAACCGGATATTTCATCAACAGATCCCTTAAAGCCCTCAAAGCTGGTCTCCATTTCCTCAAAGCTCTGCTTTACTTCATTTGAATTCTGCTTCATCTGCTCAAGTTTATTCTGTGCAGCCCTGACACTGTCAGTGATTTCTTCCTTAACATCTTCAAGACGCCTGGTCGTATCGTTAACATTTGAAAATACGGCACTGAAATCATTGATCTCATTCTTAAGTTCCTGATTATATGTCAGTATGACTTCGAAGGTATCCGACATCTTTTTGAGTTCTGTAAGCGATTCTACCTCATTATTTACCAGTTCCTTCCTGCAGTATGTAATAGATTCAGAAATATATGCGATGGCATTCTTATCATTCTCGATATCGTAACCGTCACTTACTTTTACTGCGGTCTGATTTACAGCCTTGTTTTTACTAAATAATCCCATAGTCAGCATCCTCCTATCATTCAAATACCACGCAGGTCATTGTCTGGTTCACAAACTGTCCGTTATAGTGCTCGCCATACCCGATAAGCCCGCAGGAGGTACCGAGTGATGCTATCGCGCCAAGGTAATTATTCAGTTCACCTTTGTCCTGAAGCACAAGATATCTGAATACACAGTTAACAGAATAAACAGCCGATACGGATCTGAAATCATTTTTTATCGCATTCAGAGTATCTGCCGCCACTTCCATGGGATCGCGCATTTCAAGAAGTGTCAGTATATCCGAATCATTAACCTGACGGAAGCAGGTCAATCCGTTTCCCTCTACACCCTTAATCGAAACGATGCATATGTCATCACCGATCATCTTACCGAGGGGATTTACAAAGGTCTGCTTCTCAATCGCCTTTTCTGTACAGCCCGCAATCTCCATGTATACCTGCTTTGCAGGCCGTCCGTTAAGTTCTCCTACGTAGTATCTGCTCTTGTCAGTCTTTGACGCAAGGAGTGATATATTGCTTGCAGGCTTGTAGATATTTTCCTTATAAGCCTTAACCTTGCCGTTATTATTCTTTATAAGAGCATATGCCATGCCATCCTCATATATCCGGCCGTTGGCAGCGACTTTACCTGCATCTCCGGTTGCTCCCATGAGCTGCAGATTATATTTTTTCAAAAGAAGATTCAATGTATTCATTACACCGGCATCATTACCTGAACAGAAATCGATCAGCGCCGTATCATTCCTGCCGGGATTAACTTTCTTAAGATCCCCCTGCAGTCTGGATATAAACTTAGCCGGCTTCTTGGACACATTCTCCAGAACACCCGCGGCACATGTCACTCCGTCTGTAAAAGCAGTTATTGATACCCCTTTTTCCAGGACATTCTTGTTGTACCCCATCGCAATACATCCGATACTTGGGATTCCGGGGAAAAGACTCTCGAGCTCTGCAACACAGCTCTCAAAGTAATCTGCAGTAGCTGTCATGATGATAAGCTTCGGACTGCTTAATCCGCTTACCGCATCCCTGACCCGTCCTGATGAACCTGTTCCGTAAAATACCTTCATACTCTTTTTCCTTTCTTTATTGTTGCCCCCGCCAATGCTGCCATAATTACTTTAATATTTTACCATTTTCCGGCTTCTGTATTCAACCAGAATATCAGCTTCAAATACTCCCAAAATGGCTCCATAAACAGAAAGCCGGTGCTTACAGCCCGAAAAACGCATCCAGACCATCGATTATCCCTGCGGCATTTAATCTGAGCCGGCTTTCACTGTGGTCGCTGGCCTTATCCCCAAGCTCAAGGTCTATACTGGGTATGCTGGAATAAGATGTCTGCGTCAGATCTATAGCCATGCTTCCCCCTGAGAATATCTTTACCCCCTGGCCTTTAAGGCCGGTTATGATGCTGTCTCCCAGAGCATGGCTTTTCTGCCATGTGCTTGCCACCGGCTCCATAGCACGGTAGCTTGCCACATCAGGAACAGAGCAGTAGAACGCCCCCTTATCGGACTCTGAGCTGTCCCAGTGGATTGCAATATGGCAGTCCGCATATTCATTTGCCAGTACCGTCCTTGCCACATTGTCCAGCTGCACATCATCGGTCTCCCTTATCATTAGTACACTGTAACCGGCATCCAGAAGCACTTCCTTTAGTATAAGCGCCTGCGCCAGGGTTACACTGCTCTCAGACTTTCCGTCTCCGAAGGTCATACCTGAAGAAACTGCAACTGCTTTAGTGGCACCTGTCCCCGTGGTACCACCTGTCACTTTGGGCGATCCGTCCGGATGACACTGAGTCTTTACGCTCTGCCCTCCCTTGGTGCCATGCCCTGCATTTACGCATACCACATATTTTCCTCTGACAGGATCGGGATTCTTATATAGTGTCGCCGTCCCTGAGTGTATAGCTGAAAAAGATGCGTAGGTCATACTGTCAGTAAGGGACACAGAAGATACAGCAATGTCACCTGTCACATATGCTTCGCTCTCACCGGAATCAGCCTCAGCAGCTGATTCCGATACAGTTCCTGCATCATCCTCTCCGTCTTCCGAAACAGTTTCTTCAGGTGCATTTCCTCCTGAACCGTCAGATGAATTTCCGTCAGTTTCTTCCGTTGTTTTGCTTTCATCTTCCTGCTGTGCATCATCATGCTGTATCTGCTCGATATTCTCTTCCCTTCCGGTTCCCCCCTCATTCGGATTGAGTATAAGAGTCACCTCACGAAGCGGTTCCTCCGAAGCCTCATTTTCAACGCCTGCATCATTCTTAGTGCAGGAACAAAGCAGACAGGCTGCTAATGCAGATGAAATGATCGTTCTAAACACTTTCTTCATATAAACCACATCCTGTCAATTCATATTTCTTCTATTCACACCGGCCCCCCGGCCAGCCTCTTTTCGTCTGATACAGTAATGATAAATACATTGCATAATAAAAGCAATTACCTAATACAAAAACCGGGACTGTATTTCGGTCCCGGTTTTCCATTTTCAAATATTGTTTATGCGATCAGCCTATCTTCAAGCCTTGCCTGCTGCCTCAAATGCCTCGCAAAGCTCTTTAGCCTTTGCGATGATAGCATCTGAACCGGGCTTAAGAAGCTTTCTGGGATCATATCCCTTACCCTCAAGATCCTTACCATCCTCGATGTACTTACGAGTAGCTGCTGCGAATACGAGCTGAAGCTCAGTATTGATGTTGATCTTGGATACGCCAAGACCTACAGCCTTCTTGGTCTGCTCGAAAGGAATACCGGAACCACCGTGAAGAACCATGGGCTTTCCACCGATAGCAGCCTTGATCTCAGCAAGACGGTCAAAGTTAAGTCCTGCCCAGTCTGCGGGATACTTGCCGTGGATGTTACCGATACCTGCTGCCAGGAAATCTACACCGAGATCAGCAATAAGTTTGCACTCTGCAGGATCAGCAAGCTCACCTGCGGAAGCAACACCGTCTTCTACACCGCCGATGCCGCCAACTTCACACTCCACTGAAACACCCTTGCTGTGTGCAAGTGCGATGATTTCCTTGGACTTCTCGATGTTCTCCTCGATACCGAAATGTGAACCGTCGAACATTACTGAAGAATAACCAACTTCGATGCACTTCTTAGCGCCTTCGAATGTACCATGGTCAAGGTGAAGAGCAACGGGAACAGTGATACCCATAGAATCGATAAGGTCGTTAACCATATCTACAACCAGCTTGTAGCCGCCCATGTACTTTGCAGCACCTTCTGAAGTCTGGATCATAACGGGTGTCTTTGTCTCCTCAACAGCTGTGAGGATGCACTTTGTCCACTCAAGGTTGTTTGTGTTGAAAGCCGGTATAGCATAGTGACCTTCAAGCGCTTTGTTGACCATCTCTGTAGCTGAAACGATTGCCATAAAAATATCCTCCTATTTGATAAATTGTATTAAATAACACATAAATTTTATATTCTTTCAGTATAAAAATCAAGGTGACGTAATGCTTTATTTTACGCACATCCGCAGGCGGTTTACATATTAAACTTATGCAAACCGGCCTATTCCAACTCAATTATCACCACTTCCGGCTGATTGAAATATCTGGGAAGCGGCGTGCTCTCCCTGCCCAGCCCCCTGCTGACTTCCATAAGACTCCCGTTAGGAAGCGTATACAGTCCATTTACATATTCTGCCATAAAGCCCTGGTCAGGAGCCAAAAGTCCCCTGCCAATAACCGGAATATAGAACTGCCCCGCATGGGCATGTCCTGCCATTATCAGGTCAAAATCATACTTTTCATATGTATCCACGCGCTCCGGTCTGTGGGTAAGCAGCACCCTGATGTGTGAATCATCGGTCTGCGCGTATGCCCTATCCAGCTGCTCTTTCCACTGCTTATCCGTCATGTCAGTGGGATCGTCCACTCCGCATATATCTATCAGGCAGCCGTTTATCTCCACCGTCTCACAGTTTCCCTCCAGGACATGCACTCCTATCCCTTTAAGATATGCCTTCATTTCATCCTGCCTGCGGCTCCAGAATTCATGGTTTCCCGTCACATAGTAGCAGGGATATTTTGACACAAGATATTCTGCAGTGATTTTTGCATTTTCATCATCCAGCACATCATCAAAAAAATCCCCGCCAAGCATGACTATGTCCGGGGATTCCTTATCGATCCTATTCAAAAGCCATTTCTGACCTTTGCCGTAGTAACAGGAATGCAGATCGGTTATAAGTGCAAAACGCACACAGCCACCGTCAACCTTCTCAAGATCGACTGTAAGCCGCTCCGTCACAGGAATCCATGTAGATAAAGAAAAAAGAATGAACAGTATCAGAACAGATATTTTGGCGATAAGGACATTTTTTTTATTGTTATGCTTTTTCTTTTCCACATCCATATAACTAGTCTACTCACTGTATCTGACCATGCAAAGTCTCTTCTGCATGCATTCCACTTCTATGGACACAGCCTTAGTCTCCACTTCACCGTCTGTATGAACATACATATTTTCGCCGGTCCAGACGGTAAGCCTGCTGCCCTTTCCAAAATAAACGCCCTTCACATCCTTATGTGTTCCCTTATACATCTTCGGAAGTGCCATCGCCACCTCACGCCTGGTCAGTCTGTTTGTATAGACATAATCAAATACGCCATCATCACAGGCTGCGTCAGGTGCAAACATAAGCCCGCCACCCTGGTATTTATGATTCATCACCGACACCAGCATGCTCTTTGACATGCGCTTCTTTTCACCGGTATCTTCATTTTCGATAGTGATATCAGTAACAGGCGACAGTGCAAGCTGTTTCATGCATATGGCCGGATAGCTGAGCGCACCCGCATCAAATTTATTGAGAGCCTTCTTCGCCCTTGAATGCATGGCCTCCGCACATACGGAAGCATCCAGCCCCATTCCGCAGCTTACCGCAAAGTATCTGCTCTTTCCGTTTTGCTTTTCATCTTCTGCCTCAAGATATGTAAGTTTTCCCAGATCATAATAAGCACATCGGTCTTCCTCTTTTTTCAGAGACCGCATTATGCCCCTGAATATCTCCACCGGCTTCTTCGGATACTGAAGTCCCCTTGCCAGGTCATTGGATGAACCTACGGGAATATATGCAAACTGCACTCTCTTAAAAGGATCGTCATCCGGGTGGCTGTTCTCATACATAAGCATCCCCTGCAGTGCTGTATTGAAAGTCCCGTCACCGCCAAGCACAAAAACAGTCAGATGTCCTTTATCCTTTTCCAGAAGCTTCTTCACTATCAGATCGGCGCCCCTGTCTCTTGCAGTAAGATACCCTCTGAAAGGCTCTTCTATCTTCCTGACAGCCTCTATGAGATTGTGCCTTTCTATCTGGCCTTTTCCTATTCCCGATGCGGGATTCATCACAAAATAAAGCATGATCAGCTTACCTCAAAAACTTTCTCTGCATACCGCACAGATCCCATTGCGTCCTTCGAGTAGTGGTCTGCGCCTATCATATCCGCATACTCCTGAGTCATAACAGCCCCTCCCACCATGACGAGAGTATCGCTCTTTTTTTCCTGCAGCTGCTTTATGGTTTCCTCCATTGACGGAACGGTAGTAGTCATGAGTGCACTTAAGCCTACCAGTTTTATATCTTCCGCAACAGCGGTTTCAACTATCAGTTCGGGTGCCACATCCTTACCGAGATCCAGCACCTCATAGCCGTAGTTTTCAAGCAGCACCTTAACGATATTCTTTCCTATATCGTGTATATCCCCCTTTACAGTAGCCAGAATGATACGTCCCTTTATCTGGCCTTCATCCCCGCTTTTTTTTAGAGTCCCTCTTATGACCGCAAATGCAGCTGATGCGGATTCCGCGCTCATAAGGAGCTGTGGCAGGAACATGGTCTTTTTTTCGAAGCCCCGGCCCACGATATCAAGAGCCGGTATCAGGGCACCGTCAATTATTTCAAGGGAATCCATTCCCTCATTTAAAAGTTCCTCCGTAAGAGCCCCCGCCCTGTCTTTCATTCCTTTTACAATGCAGTCCACAAGCGGAAGTTTCCGTTCGTCCTCTATGCTTTCATAGAGGCTGCTTTTTTTCACCTGGGCTTTTTTTTCTCCTGAAGCAGCACCTCCGCCTGCGGCGAGTTTCGCGGCTTTCTCATCTTCAGCCGCCTTATACTCCTCCGCGAAGCCTATGAAAGACATGCAGTTTTCATCCTGCATGTTTAAAGCGCAGAACGCATAATAAGCCTTCATCATCTCCGTTGATGCAGGATTCATTATCGCTGCCGACAGGCCGTTATTCATGGCCTGCGTGAAAAATATCGAATTGACGATCTCCCTGCATGGGAGCCCGAAGGAAATATTCGATACGCCAAGGGAAGTGAGTCCCCCAAGCTCATCGTGAATCCTCTTTAACGCCTCAAGGGTAACAAGCGCTGAATCCGGCTCTGCACTTATGCTCATAGCCAGAGGATCGATTATTATATCCTTTTTCTTTATGCCATACTCTGCTGCCTTTGCATATATCTTCTTAGCAATCTCCAGTCTGCCCTCCGCAGTCTTCGGAATACCGTCCTCATCAATGGTAAGAGCCACCACCAGGCCGCCGTATTTTGCTGCCAGCGGAAACACCTGCTCCATCACTTCTTCCTTGCCGTTCACGGAATTGATCATAGGCTTACCGTTGTAAAGCCTTAATGCCTTCTCCATGGCAACAGGATCTGTGGTATCTATCTGAAGCGGCAGATCGGTGATCGCCTGAAGTGCAGACACAACCTCGCACATCATTGCCACTTCGTCGATTTCAGGAAGTCCGACATTCACATCAAGCACGTCAGCATGATTGTCCTGCTCATCCATTCCCACCTGCAGTATATGGTCTATGTCATGCTCTCTGAGAGCCTGCTTAAACCTCTTTTTGCCTGTGGGATTGATACGCTCTCCTATGAGTACAGGCTTGCCGCCAAAGCGTACCGACCTTGTATATGATGTAATAAAAGTATCTTTTTTTTCAGTAAGCGGAATGGGAGTCATTTCTTTAACCGCATTTATCATTGCCGCTATATGATCCGGCGTGGTTCCGCAGCATCCACC
>CAMOJK010000107.1 GCA_946616835.1 uncultured Lachnospiraceae bacterium | reverse complement strand
GCGAGTCGTCGTTCTCTTTCCACAGACTATATGTGGGAAGTTTTAGTTAGTTAATCAAAAAAAGACACCGCTAAGGCGTCTTTTTTCTCTATTATTTCATGCCGGCATCCAATCAGGTTTACTCCTCCGTGATCATTTCCACCGGGATCAGTTTCTTTACTCTTAAGCCTTCCGCACCGGCTGTTATGACCGCAATGGCAAGTATTCCGGCTACTGTAAGGATCACCCAGAAAGGTGAAAGCCCTATCACCAGATTATTTAGCTCAAACATTGCAAACATACCGCAAATAAAAGCCTTTCCGATATCTTTTGCCACAACTCCGCCGACCACCGCTCCCAATACTATAGCAGGCATATTTGAAAGCATTATCTGCAGCATCAGCCCACCTGTGGTCTGTCCCAGCGCCTTGCTGACACCCATATTTTTCCACTCCTTGCTGATCTTGGCACGGATCACCAGGGATTCCACGAATACCACTACAAAGACCGTTATAATCACTATAATGATACAGAGAGCCTGCATTGACATTACCACAGAATCCACCGTTCCGCTGACAAATCCCTGCATGTCTATGACTTCTATGTCGTAGCCTTCTTCATCTGCCATTTCGTAAAGATCCCTTTCAAGCTGTGGATACAGTACGCCCTCCTTTGCATATACATAGTACATCGGATGAACCGTGCCTCCCGGAAGGATCTTCTTCAGCCCATCGATCGTCATATTCATACCGCGTCCCATATTCTGTATGGACTGGTTTATTCCGACCACTATATAATCAGCCTCATCCTTGTCATACTTAATTGTTACCACATCCCCTACCTTGAGCTCAAGATCCTTTGCTACACCGGAAGTTACCATCACCTCATTATCGGTTTCCGGCATCCTGCCCTCCACAATATTGGTAGCCGTGGTATATTTCATATCATCATATGCTATCGTATAAATCCTCTGATCAAGATCTCCCGATGTCACCAGCAGTTCGTATCCTGTATAGGATAAAACGGAGGCAACACTGTCCACACCTCTCATATCATCTGCAAGTCCCTCGTAATCACTGATATTATTCTTTTCTTCCACTGCTGCTGTTCCGAATTCCACGCTCATTATCGACATTATCTTATTCGGATCTGTTCCGAAGTTTTCAAACATACAGAATCCGATCAGTGTAGAAACGGCAAGAATGCATACAATAAAAGCCATAAGGAGATTACGCCTGATGCCGCCAAAAGTTTCCTTAAGTGCAAGCACAACAGGTACAGGGAGCACAGTCTTTTCGAAAGGGAAGAAATTCCGCTTGAAATTGTGCGTATTTATGCCGCCTCTCAGTGCATCAAGCACACTCACTTTATTGTATGCACCGCTTACGATCATCGAAACAAGTGCGATCAGGAAGGTCATTCCGATCAGTATATATGATGCCGCAGCATAATTAGCCGGCTGATTCCATGTAAGGCCAAGGACTATACTTATGATATTGCCGAACCCCCTGAATGTCACTGCTCCTATCGCGATTCCCAGGGCGCTGCCTGCAAAGGCGATTGCTCCTATCTGCAATGTCAGGGCAATTCTAAGCTCAGCCACTGTGTATCCGCATGCCTCAAGTATGCCGGTGTTCTTCATATTCTTCCTTATGAAATTCCTTATACTGAATGATATGATCACCACTGCGATCACAAGTATCAGTATGGCAAATATAAGTACCGTAGCGATTACAATAAGCGGGAGGAATTTAGATCCCTCTCTCATAGCGTCCCAGTTTAATATCGTATAGTCAGAGTTCTGCTTTTCATCCTCCGGGTATTTTTCAAGCTCATCCTTGTAAGCATCTTCTATCTCCTTTTCAAGATCCACCGTCTGTATCGAACCTTCAGCGATCTTACCCTTATATACAAAAGTCCGCATCAGCATGGCCTTGGGATGAGTATCCTTAAGCTCATCCATCAGCTCCTGTGTCATTACAACACTGTATATGGAAATGTTCATGGTAGAGCTAAAATACGGATCTTCAATATATCCGGCCACATTAAGATCGTACACATCATCACCTATCTTAAGCTGCAAAATATCTCCTATGGCATAGCTGCCCGACATATTGTAAGGAAGCAGTATATCATCATGCCGTAAATATGCCACTGGCATCGGGATCTTCATAATATTCTTTTCTTCATCAAAGCTTTCCACGAAAAAATTAAAAGAATTAAAATTTCTTTCTCCTTTACGCCTGTATCCGGCTACCATCTGCATAACAGGTGTCACTTCATACTCTGTTATGTACTCGTTTTCTTCAAAAACTTTCTGAGCTGATTTTTTTTCAGCATCAGACCCCATAATGTAAAGCATTATGTGGGCACCGTTTATTTCTTCGAACTTAGCATCCATTATCCTGTCCATACCTGTAATTGCGGATATGCAATCAAAGATCATCAGACCGGAAATCAGAGTCAGCACAAGAAAAGTCAGCATGTCCCCCTTCTGCCTTTTCATATTGTTTTTTGCTATCACAAATAATTTATACATTTTTCCCAGCCCCTGCATTCTTTAATTTGTAACTATTCAGATTTATCATTACTCTTCCGTGATCATCTCCACAGGGATAAGTTTCCTTACCCTGAGTCCCTCTATCCCGGCAGTACCTGCAGCTACCAGCACGATTCCCACCAGCGTAACCATGGTCCACCCCGGTGACAGATAGAAGGCCATATTCTTCATCTCGAAAAGCGAAAACATAGCCGTCATTGTGGCCTGACCTGTTCTCTGAGAGATAAAGGTTCCAAGCAATCCTCCAAGGACTATGGTTGGCAGATTTGAAAGCATAAGCTGCAGCACTAATCCGCCTGTCGTCTGACCGAGAGCCTTGCTGACACCCATATTTTTCCACTCCCTGCTGATCTTTGCCCTGACTATAAGCGACTCCACAAATGCAACAACAAATACCGTTATGCATACAATCAAAAGAGCTATAAGCTTCATTATCATGAATACGCTTCCTACCGTATCAAGGATAAGACTTTTAAGATCAACTACTGAGAAATCATATCCCCAGTCATCTCCCGCTGCATATATATTTCTTGATAATCCCTCATAGGTCATTCCCGCCTGCGAATAGACATAGTAATAAGGATGAACTTCACCACTGGGAAGCACCTTTTTCGCTCCCTCTATAGTTAGAGATATGCCTCGTCCCATATTCTGAAGCTGCTGGTTTATTCCCACCACCAGAAAGTCTATTTCGTCATCACCGCTCTTTATGCTTATCACATCACCGATATCTATCCCCAGGTCCCTGGATATACCGGTAGTAATAAGTATCTCATTGTCTATTTCTGGAACTCTGCCCTCCGTAATTGATAAATACTCAAGCTTCCTTAAGTCGTCATAAACTGAAGCTGTCACGGTACGCTCGGTATCACCGGTTTTAATGGTCATTGCATACATGGACATTGCTAAGACCTTTTCCACTCCGTCAGCTTCACTTAAGACCGCTTCTACTTCCTCATAATCTGCATCTTTAGCATCATCAACTTGGGCATCGGCCACTTCCATGGCAAATATCCGAAAGAACCTGTCAGGATCGGTGCCAAAGCTGTCATACAGGCCGAAACCAACATTGGTAGAAACATCCAGGAACATTATCATCAGTGCTATAATAAGGCTTCCCCCCAGGCTGCCGAAGGTATCCTTCAGTGCAAACACAACAGGTATCGGAAGCTTAGTTTTTTCAAAGCTGAAAATATTCTTTTTGAAGTTATGGGTATTTATCCCGCCCCTTAAGGCATCCAGCACGCTTACTTTGTTATATTCAAAACTTGCAGTGCGTGCAACCACCGCTACGATGAGAACTGTCCCCAAAACTGTAACTAATGCACAGGTGACATCCACAGCCTGATTCCAATAAAGTCCCAGCACGATACTGATCATTTCGCCGAAGGCACTGAATGTTGCGATTCCTAGTACCACTCCGCATAAGCTTCCTAAGAAGGAAATGAAAGACATCTGGAATACAAGAGCCCATCTCAGCTCATTTACCGTGTAGCCGCTGGCTTCAAGGATACCGGTATTTTTCATATTCTTCCTGATAAAATTCCGGATGCTGAAAGTTATGATCACCACAGCGATTGCCAGTACCAAAAGTGAAAAGACAAATACTATGGCAATGAATATTAACGGTGCAAATGACGATCCGTTCTTCATTGAATCCCAATCAACCTCCAGCCAGAAATCTCCTGCCTTCTCGTCATCATACTTTTCTGCCTCCACTGCGAAATCCTTACAGATATCATCACCTAATTCCGCCAGCCCATAGGATGCGTTCAGTGTCTTTTCGTCAGCATGAAGCTTGTATATGTAACCAGCTGTAGCATAATTCGGATGTGCATCCTGCAGCTCGGTTAAGGTTTCCCTGTCCATGAGCACATAATATATTGTTATACATATCGTAGAACACATGTAAGGATTCTCTGTATATCCCACTACCCTGAAGTCATATATGTCATCCTCAAACTTTAACTGAAGTATGTCACCTACCGCATACATGCTCTTCATGTTGTAAGGAAGGATCACCTCATTCCTTCCCAGACGGCTGACAGGCCTTTTCAGGTTCAGTAATTCAGTCTCCTCATCAAATGCTTCTGCAAAGAATTCATATGTACTGAATTCCCTTGTTCCTTTCTTTCTGTATTTTGCCACCAGCTCGGTGACAGGAGTACCTTCATATTTGTCTATATGCTCATTGTCCTGAAAAGTCTTTTCAGCAGCCTTCACTGTCGCATCATTATCCGGGCAGGCAAAAATAATATGGCATCCGTTTACAGCTTCATAACAGGAATCCATTACCCTGCCGGTCCCGAGGCCTGCCGCAACGCAGTCAAAGATCAAAAACCCTGATATGAATGTCAGGACGAAGAAAGTGATCATATCACCACGCTGTTTCTTCATATTATTTTTTGCAATAATGACTAATCTGTACATGCTCAATTTCCCTAATCACTAAATATAAAACTTTCCACTCACTGACCCAGATAGAACGACACTCGCAATTGCGCCGGAACAATCACGATGCGGTTTTAGATTCGGGGAAATCCAGCGCCTACAGCCCGTTGTTATCCGGTGCAGGGTTGCGAGATAGCTTAAACGAATTTTAGTTGTTGCGCTTGCAGGACAGACAGTACTTGCATATATGGTACTGGCTGTCCCGCAAGCTGCAATTACTTAATTCGTTTAAGCCGCTCGCGATGTAACGGATAACTACGGGCTGTTAGCGATTAGTTTCCCGAATCGTTGCAGCGGTTCCGGTGCACATGCGAGTCGTTCCACTTCCCACAGACTAAATGTGGAAAGTTTTAGTTTACCATCCCTGCTTCTGCAAGAATTCCTTAAGCTTCCTGTGTCTTTCCACTGCCTGGTCCTTGTAAGGATTTGTATCATCCTTGTAATCTCCCAGATAAGCTCCTAAGTCACACTCATCCGATATTACACCGTCAGAAAGATATATGATGCGGTGGCCCCGCTCCGCTGCGCTTACGGTATGTGTTACCATCACTATGCTCTGGCCTTCATTATTCAAATCCGAAAGAATATCCAGAACATTTATCGTATTCTGTGAGTTAAGAGCACCTGTAGGCTCATCTGCAAAAAGCACCTCCGGCCGGTTGATAACACCCCTTACAACTGCAACTCTCTGCTGCATACCTCCGGAGAGTTGTGTGGGGAACTTACGAGAATCCGACTCGCTTATTTCTACCCTTGCAAACAGGTCTCTCGCTCTGGCTGCAAGCTCTTTACGGTTCTTTGACCGAAGCAGCCCGCATACCATTACATTATCCATGGCGCTCATAGAGTCATTAAGATAATTCTGCTGGAATACAAAGCCTGCGTGGTTTCTTCTGAAAAGTGCCAGCTTGTCATTGGAAAATCTTGAGATTTCTATCCCGCCATCCTTTTTCTTAAAGGCTTTATCCTCCACATAATATGTGACTGTTCCCAAAGACGGTCTGTCCATTCCCGACAATGCGTAAAGCAGCGTACTCTTTCCTGATCCGGAGTTCCCCATTATGACGGTAAAATCTCCTTTGTAGATATCCAGATTTAAATTTTTCAGCACATGCTGCTGCACGGATTCATTCGAGAATGTCTTTGACAGGTCCCTTGCACTGAGTATAATCGTCTTTTCCATATCCTTGTCCTTCTAAGCTTTAATGCACTACTGTGTTATTGTCACTGTTTCCCCGATCAGATCCCAATAGGTTGCGGCATCCACAAGTACATGGTCACCGGAGTGAAGTGAGGTACTCTCTACAGAGCTTTCACGCTTACCCTTGTAATTTACGGACACTTCTCTCTTTTCAATAGTACCGCTCTCTGTATCAGATGAGATGGTCAGCACATATTTCTTTCCATCCGTATCAGTATATATGGCTTCATTTGGAACTGCCAGTCCTTCCGGCTGCTCATAAGCTATAAAGGATGCCTTACCGTTCATTCCTATGCGTACATTTTCATCAGGCTCTTCTAAAAGAATAGTTACATTGAACTCTGCGTCCTTTCCTGAAGTATCAGTCTCACCCTCGGCATTCTTTTCAGTATAGGCTGCCACTCTCTGTACAGTACCTGTATAATCATCGGAATTCTCAGCCTTAGTGGATACTGATACAGCCATCCCCTCACTCACGCTGTTTATCTCCTTCTCAGAAACCTTTGCGGTAAAGATCAGGTTGCTTGTATCCTCAATCACAAAAAGCACTCCCGTTGATTCCTCGCCTACATTCACATTTACAGCCGTCACCATTCCCGAACACTCAGCTATCACCTGGGCATCCAGGAGCTGGTCGTTAAGCTGTGCAAGTTCCAGTTCCTCAACCGTCACATCCCCGCTTATCATTGCCTGGTTAATTGCTGCCTGACTTAAAGATTTTGCATTTTCAAGGGATTTTACTGCTGCCGTATATGCAGTCTGTGCGATTATGTAATTGTAGTTTGCATCCTCTGCCGACTTGGCATAATCAGCAAGCTTTATATCGCTCTGGCGCAGGAGATTATCCCTGCTCTCTATCGCCTGTACATATGCAAGGCTTGCGCTGTCCACTGCATCCTCTGCTTCTTCCTTTTCAAGCTTTGACACACCATGTGTATCATCAAGCTCGTACTGCCATGACTTGGCCTGCTGAAGCGAATTAGCCGCCCTTGCAACGCTCTGGTCTGCTGATGCAAGTGTAGGATCCATTCCCATGCTTACTGATGTTTTATAATCATCATAGGTCTTCTGTGCACTCTCATAGGCTTCCCTTGCCGCTTCCATCTTCGCAAAGGCTTCAACAAGATTCATATCTGTTCCGCTTGCAAGGCTTTCGTTATAGATATTGTACTGTGTCCTTGCTGCAGACACATCAGTGGAGGCTTTCTTTTCGGACCTCTCTATTGCAGCCTGCTTTACCGCTATCTTATCCTCTATGCTCTTAGTGTCCAATACGCAGAGCAGCGTGCCTGCCGTCACATAGTCACCTTCCTTTACAAGCACCTCCTCTATAGGAAGCGAAAGATTGGAATAAACATAATGTGGCTCTGCACATTCTACCGTTCCTTCGGCAGTAAACTTTTCCGTATAATCCCCCGTGGTAACTGTTGTTATCATTCCCCGGCTTATACCTTCGCTCTTATTGCATCCGGTCAGGACAGATGCTGCAAGCATCACTCCTGTCATAAACACTGCCGGTACAGATCTACTCATCATCCTTTTCATCATCATTGAATCCTTTTTCATTGTCCCTCTCCTTATCTCCCTGAAAAAAAGACTTCTGTATAAACATAAAAGACTTTCACATCTCGACACTGTTAATATACAACAGCTACCCTGTGAAAGTCTTAATCTGATTCTTCTGTAATTCTTAAATATTTCTTAACTACTAAATTAATTAACTGTCGTATGCTCCCTTGATCGTTTGATCACGCTGTTCATATTCATAGTGCCGTATGTACAGTACACTCCACCGATCAAAGCTTTTATCCCCCTGTCAGATAAAAGCTTTCCTGCACGCGACTTATCAGAATCAAAGAATGTTTCATCCGTCTCGAAGCCGAAAGCCGCAAACTCGCCTCCCCCAAGACGGTAAACATTTTCATTGCCGAATACTTCCGCAAGACAGGCTGCGGTATCAGCCAGCATACTGTCACCTGCTTCATATCCCTGATTGTTACTGATCTCCGTAAAATCCTTTATCCTGCAGGATACATATCCGAAAGCAGAAGTCTTATCAAGTCCGGCATCAATAAATTCCTTATATGCCCTTCTGTTCTGGACACCGGACCTGGGATCATTGTAGCTGTAATATTTAAGGTGCTTCTGTTCTTCACGCTGTGCTATAAGCTGTGTAACAAAGTATGTCAAAAGAGAGATAACCTCCGATGCCGCCTCCTGATCTGCCTCTGGAATATCTAAAAGTACCAGAAACCCTGTAAGCCTTCCGCTGCTTTCAAGAGGTCCTCCCACCATACTGCTTATGCCACTGGACCTGAGCAGATTGTAAAGCGCAGGATGTACGGTCTTAAACTCTTCCACATTGCTTATGATCAGCTTTTTTCCGTTATTTAAATATGATTTGTACAGCTCATCCACAAAACCTTCATATGGCAGATAAAGAATATCTGTGCCATCAGATGAAAGCCCCTCCCTGTACCACTCATATGTACCCCTGAATCGGCCGCTTCCATGATCTTCAAAGATGCATACTCTGGAAGCTTTTAATTCTTTTCCCATATAACCTAACATGGACTTTATGCTCTCATCAGGGGATTCCGGTGCCAGCGCATACTGAAGTGTCCTGTTGACGATACGATCCCGCTCAATGCCTGCCCGGTCCTTGCTCCACCAGCCTGAGAACACAAAGAGCGCATATACCACGAAAAATACTATGCCGCATCTGGTAAGGTCACCGCTGCTATCTCTCCGGATATGTGTAACTACATATATCATGATATCGGATACCACACAGACTGCAAGTCCGGCAAATCCAATATAGAATTTTCTGAGATAGATTACCAGTCCGTGGGTTCTGCAATAGATTGCATTATCTATTACGATAACAAGTGAAAGTGCTATGAGCAGAGATGTCATTATATATATCATCACATGGAAAGATTTGGACATATCTATCCCGGCAATATACCTTGAACCAATGAGTACCGCCAGTTCAGAAAATGATATCCAGAAAGCAATATGTTTATATATATCCCTTTTT
>CAMOJK010000106.1 GCA_946616835.1 uncultured Lachnospiraceae bacterium | reverse complement strand
GTGCCTCCTGCAAGCTTTGAGAGCTGCGGACAGCGTGTGAGGCTTCCGGAGGAGATATGCAGGAGTGGGCAGGGTACATGTATCGATATGGCGCTTTTCTATGCATCCTGTCTTGAAGCGGCGGGACTTCGTCCTGTCATAACCATATTCAGGGATCATGCATTTACATCCTGTTGGCTTGAGGCGGAAGCTTTTGCAGATTGTGCCGTTGATGATGTGACTGCACTTAAAAAGCGTATGGCTAAAGGTGCAGAGGAGATGCTGCCTGTGGAGTGCACAGCCATGAACAGCGGAAATGATACTGATTTTGATCATGCGGTAGAGTCCGCCCTTGCTTCAATAAACGGCAAAAGAGAGTTTGAGCTTGCTGTGGATATCGCAAGATGCAGGATAAGCGGGATCGTACCCCTTCCTGCCGATAAGGAAGCCGGGGAAAATCCGGACAGAAAGGGAAGCGTACAGGGCAGAGCCTCCTATATGTATTCGCCATCATCCCTTGACAATACCCTTAAGGAAAAGGCTGTGGCTCTTTCAATGGAGGGGGAAGCCGGCTACACCAGGCAGCAGATGTGGGAGCGGAGGCTCTTAGATTTTAGTATGCGCAATGCCCTGCTTAATTTCAGGGGGATGCGTGCCATAAAACTTATGGTAAGTGACCCCGGGGAAACCGAGGATGTGCTGGCTGACGGCAGGGATATTTCTATTCTTCAGATTCCTTCTGAGCTTGAAGATATCGGGAATAAGGCAGCTGACCTTTTCGATGCCGATAATGACGAGAGGATAAAGGTATTTGCTTCTGAGGAATTAAAGCAAAAAAGGATCCATACTTTCTTTAAGGAAGATGAGATGAAGGACAGGCTCAAGAAACTGCAGAGGGCAGCAAAACAGAGTCTGGAAGAAAATGGTGCCAATACCCTTTTCGTGGCAGCCGGGTTCCTTAAATGGTTTGAGACGGAAGTGTCTCAGAAACCGAGATATGCTCCACTGGTCCTCATACCGGTAGACATAGTCAGGAGCATAAAGGGAAAAGGCTATATCATCCGCTCAAGGAATGAAGAGACACAGATAAATGTGACTCTTCTTGAATATCTCAGGCAGGACCATAATGTGGACATTTCAGGGCTTGATCCGCTGCCTGAGGATGAGCATGGAATAGACCTGCCGCTTATCTTCCAGACTGTAAGAAATGCTGTAATGGCAGAAAAAAACTGGGATGTTGAAAATGTCACCTGCCTCGGACTCTTTTCCTTCGGTCAGTTCGTTATGTGGAACGACCTGCATAACAGGGCTTCAGAGCTTACGGAAAATAAAATAGTAAAAAGTCTTATAGACGGGCAGGTATCGTGGCAGCCGGCAGAGCAGCTTACTGAATTAAACAGGCTTGATGAATTCATAAAGCCTGACAAGGTGGCAGTGCCCCTGCCTGCGGATTCTTCCCAGATGGCAGCCATTGTTACTGCGGCTGCAGGGGAGAGCTTTGTCCTTCACGGACCTCCCGGAACAGGTAAGTCACAGACTATTACCAATATGATCGCCAATGCTCTGTATAACGGAAAGTCAGTGCTCTTTGTGGCTGAAAAGATGGCGGCCCTTTCCGTAGTGCAAAGGCGCCTTGAAAAAATAGGGCTTGGACCCTTCTGCCTTGAGATGCACTCTAACAAAGCAGGAAAAAGTGCAGTACTGTCGCAGCTTGAGGAAACCCTTAATCTTGCGGATACTGCAAAGTCCGGGAAGTTCGCAGGCGTTTCGGAGGAGCTTTATAAGACACGCATGGAGCTTGACCGGGTGATAAATGCCATACATGAGAAAAGGACTTTTGGAGGCTCATTATACAATGCCATAAGCGAGTATTCCGTAAAGGCAGGATATAAGGGCAGCGTAAATCTTAAGGATAGTGTGGGGACATTTTTCTCGGCTGAAGACACTACTGAAGAAAATGTTCTCGAATACAGAGAGCTTATAAGAGAGTATGAGGCGGTTGCGGCGCTTATAGGAGATTATGCTGCACATCCCCTTAAAGGGATTGAAAGTGAAGACTATTCAATGTCCTTAAGGGATGAAAGAAGCCAGGAGTGGAAAGAGTGCAAAACGGCTTGCGGGGATATGCCTGCTGCCCTTAAGTCACTTTCCGATAAGACAGGCATCGACAGCACCTTATCCAGGGCTGATATAAAAAGGCTCCTGGAGATGGAAAGCATGAGGTCGGATGGCATTCCATCTCTCTTTACACTGGCAGGTGCCGCTGCCTTTGATTCCATATTCGCATCTGCGATGACGCTTTTAGACAAGGGAGACGCCTATAAATCCTGCGTAGCCGAAATGGGTAAGGATTTTGATCTGAAGGCATTTGACAGGAACTTAAGCTTTGATGCTGAAAAGCTCTGCGATGCTTTCGAAAATGCGCAGAAAAAGTGGTTTTTGGAAAAGTTTTTTGCAACAAAGGACATAGTGAAAAAAGCAGCCTCTTATGCTAAAAAGGCTGGTCTTGTCAAAAAAGAAAATGTAGGCGAGATACTTAAGAAATTAAGCCATGTACAGGGGTTAACCCTGGAACTTCAGACGGTACAGCCCTATCTTTCGAATTATTTTGAGGGCCTGTATATGGGAACTGATACGGACTTTACAATGCTGCGGGCTGCTGTTGAAAAATCCGTAAGACTCCACACCTTATATGTATCCCTGCCGCCTAAGCAGTGGGCAGACTTCTCGGCATCTGCCGTCTGTGCGCCTGCTGAGGCCGAAAAGGTAAGAGCCTTAAATGCAGTGATAGAAAATACCATTTCAGCCTCCGTGCTTGATGTATCGGATATAGGGGAAGAGGAAGATTTTGTAACTAGACTTTCAGAGCGGCTGAGTGGATACATAGAAAATGTGACAGCTCTAAGGGATTGGAGCAGTTATATAAAGACCAGGAATAAGCTTAATAAAAGCGGTCTTATCTGTGTCACGAAAGCTTATGAGGAAGGCAGGATAAAGAACGGCGAATGCAGGGACGCCTTTGAAACTGAGCTATATTACAGCTTTGCCACAGGCTTGATCGACAGCGATGAACGGCTCAGGGAATTCAGGGGGGCAAAGTATGAGACTCTGATAGACAGATTCATAGACCGCGAGAACGAATATCGGAAGCTGGTGCAGCAGGAACTGGTGGCTTCCCTTACCGAAAAGCTCCATGTGGGAGAGACGGCAGAGCTTTCTCTTGTAAAGAAGGCTGTTAAGTCAGGCGGAAGGCGTATGTCCATAAGGAAGCTCTTTAACGAGGCACCGGGAGTCTTAAGGAGGCTATGTCCCTGTATGCTCATGAGTCCCATATCCGTTGCGCAGTATATTGATCCTTCATTTCCGAATTTTGACCTGGTGATCTTTGATGAGGCCAGCCAGCTTCCCACCAGCGAAGCAGTAGGAACCATAGCAAGGGGAAAGAATGCGGTGATAGTGGGGGATCCCAAGCAGCTTCCGCCTACAGCTTTCTTTAAGGTAAACAAGGGAGATGAGGACAGCATGGAGGAGGATCTGGAAAGCCTTCTGGATGACTGCCTGGCAGTGTCCATGCCACAGATGTACTTAAAATGGCATTACAGGTCAAAGCACGAGAGCCTGATAGCATATTCCAACAGAAAGTATTACGGTAATCTCTTAGCTACCTTCCCGTCACCCGAGGATATGGTGAGCCGTGTTACACTGGTACCCGTGGAAGGCACTTATGATCTGGGGGGCAACAGGCAGAATAAGGCTGAGGCTCGTGCTGTCACGGATGAAATAATCCGCAGGCTTTCGGATGAAAAGCTGCGTGAGCAGTCCATAGGCGTTGTTACATTCAGCGTGGTGCAGCAGCACCTCATAGAAGATATGCTGGCAGATGAGTTCTTAAAGCACCCTGAGCTGGAAGAATATGACAGGGAGCGCTTAGAACCTGTCTTTATTAAGAATCTTGAAAATGTCCAGGGTGACGAACGTGATGTGATCCTTTTCTCCATCTGCTACGGACCGGATAAGAACGGAAAGGTTTCAATGAATTTCGGCCCCCTTAACAGGGAGGGCGGCTGGCGGCGACTTAATGTAGCTATATCCAGAGCAAGGATGGAGATGAAAGTATTCGCCGTGCTTAAGCCTGAACAGATAGATACCGCAAGAAGTACTGCTGCGGGCGTGGAAGGATTAAAAGGATTTCTTGAATATGCCCGTTACGGAACCTCACGTCTGCCTGTTATAAACGGTGAAAAGCGTGAGCATGACGAGATGGTTTCAATCATAGCTTCTGAGATAGAAAAGCTTGGATATAAGACCAATACAGAGATCGGTACCTCATCATACCGCATGGATATAGGCATTGTATCACCCGATAAGCCTGACGAATACATATTGGGCATAATGCTGGACGGATTTAATATGCGAGATGCCCAGACTGCAGGTGACCGTTTCTCTGTGCAGCCCGGTATGATGAAAAGTCTTGGATGGCAGACCATGCGCATATGGATTCTTGAGTGGTTCGATGACAGGGAAAGAGTGCTCAAGGCAGTGAAGGAACGCATTGTGGCATGTATGGGCAGTTTATGATATAATATCACGGTTATGGAATCGACTGCGGGTTCGACTATAGTTTAATTTTCTACCGGTAGCTCTTCTGTCGGTGAGGCCATTCGTCAAGCGGTTCCATGGAAATGCCAAAGTTTGGATAATATTTCAGGAGACAATATGGAAAAATTAATTCACACCCCGGAAGGTGTCCGGGATATATATGGCAGTGAACTGACACTCAGGAAGTCGGTAAACGAGAAGATAATGTCAACCTTTAATCTCTATGGATATAAGGAGATAGAGACTCCAACATTCGAGTATTTCGATATCTTCTCGAATGAGATAGGCACGACACCTTCGAGAGAATTATATAAGTTTTTTGACAGGGATGGAGATACACTGGTTCTTCGCCCTGACTTTACGCCGTCAATAGCGAGATCTGCGGCAAAATATTTTCTTGAAAACGGACAGTCCGTCAGACTTTCATATTCCGGCAGGGCATTTACCAATAACTTAAATCTCCAGGGAAAGCTTAAGGAGACGACACAGAGTGGTGCGGAACTCATAGGTGACGGATCAGTGGATGCTGACTGTGATGTGCTGGCTATGGCAATAGATACCTTAAAGAATGCCGGCTTCAAACGCTTTACAGTGAGCATAGGTGAAGTAGGCTTTTTCAAGGGGCTCTGCGAAGAAGCAGCACTTGATGAAGAGAGCATACTTAAGCTCAGGGAACAGATATCAGTAAAGAATTATTATGGCGCAGGCGAGATGCTTAAGCACCGCGGGGTATCAAAGAAGCTTCAGGAGCTGATTCTGCGTGCCGGTGATGTGCTTGATAAAGAGGAGCTGCAAGAGCTTGCGGATGATGTCACCAACGAGATGTCAAAAGCTGCCATACAGCGTCTCATTGAAATATATGATGTGATGTGCATGCATGGCATGGAAGAGTATATTTCCATAGATCTGGGTATGCTCAGCAAGCTTAATTATTACACCGGACTAATATTCAAGGCATATACCTACGGTGCCGGGGATGCCATTGCCAAGGGCGGACGGTATGACGGACTTTTGGGAAGATTTGGTCACGAGGCTCCGGCCATAGGCTGTGTATTCCTCCTGGATGATATCGTGAGCGCTCTACTGGCAGCAGGCGTTAAGGGTGCGGATGATACGGAAGTACAGGTAGTAGAGTACGAGGAAAAGGACAGAAGGGCAGCCTTTGAAAAGATCGCAGAGCTCAGAAAGAGCGGCAAGCCTGCTATAGGAAAAAAAGTTTGAAAGAAATGCCGGTGCTCGGCATGGAGGGAAATATGAGTATGGAAGGATATCTTACATTTGCACTGACCAAGGGGAGACTTGCGGATAAGACGCTTAAGCTTCTTGAACATGCGGGCATAAGCTGCACGGAGATGGAAGATAAGGATACGAGGAAGCTTATCTTTGTAAATGAGGAGCAGAAGGTGCGCTTTTTTCTGGCTAAAGGTCCGGATGTGCCGACATATGTGGAATATGGCGTGGCAGACATTGGCGTCACAGGCAAGGATACAATACTTGAGGAAGGACGCAGGTGCTTTGAAGTGCTGGATCTGGGCTTTGGAAAGTGCAGGATGTGTGTCTGCGGACCTGAGAGCGCAAGGGAGCTTCTGGAGCATCACGAGATGATAAGGGTGGCCAGCAAGTACCCGAATATTGCAAGGGACTACTTTTACAACAGAAAAGGACAGACTGTTGATATCATCAAATTAAACGGCTCGGTAGAGTTAGGCCCTATAGTCGGTCTTTCGGATGTTATAGTTGATATAGTGGAGACAGGATCGACCTTGAAGGAAAACGGCCTTATGGTGCTTGAAGAGGTCTGCCCCCTGTCAGCAAGGATGATAGTAAACCAGGTATCCATGAGGATGGAAAACGAACGTATCAGGAGACTGATAAGCCAGCTTGCGGAAGCGCTTGAAAAAGAGTGAAGTTTGAAAGAGGCCGGTAAATGACACGGCAGAAAGAGGCATTATGAACATTATCGCATTAAACGAACAGAATAAGGCCCTGCTCAGGGAGACATTGAAGAAGCGCAGCACCTCGGGCTTCAGGGATATCGAGGATAAGGTGGACAGTATTATTGCTGATGTCAGGGAGAACGGTGATGCGGCTCTCTTTAAGTATTCTGCGCAGTTTGATCATTTTGATCTGAATATTGACAATATCAGGATTTCGGAGGAGGAAATGGAAGATGCACTTTCCTCTGTGGAACCGGAATTTATCAAAGTCCTGCAGAAAGCGGCTGATAATATACGGGATTTCCATGTAAAGCAGCTCAGGGAGACCTGGATCAGCATGAAAACTGACGGGAGCGTGCTGGGACAGCGTTTTACACCGCTTGAGATAGCCGGTGTATATGTACCCGGCGGAAAAGCTGCATATCCTTCATCAGTGCTCATGAACATAATACCTGCAAAGGTAGCGGGCGTGGAGCGCATCGTGATGCTTACTCCTCCCGGAAAGGACGGAGAGGTCAGCAGGGAGACTCTTGCTGCTGCAAAGATAGCAGGAGTGGATGAAGCCTACAGGGTAGGCGGCGCCCAGGCTATAGCTGCCATGGCATACGGTACGGAGAGTATACCTAAAGTTCACAAGATATGCGGGCCCGGCAATATTTTCGTTGCTATGGCTAAAAAGGCTGTTTACGGAGCGGTAAGCATTGATTCCGTTGCAGGTCCCAGTGAGATCATGGTGCTTGCGGATGAGAGTGCCAATGCAAGATTCGTGGCAGCAGACCTATTAAGTCAGGCTGAGCATGATGAGATGGCATCTTCAATACTTGTCACTACATCAAAGCAGCTTGCAGAGGATGTAAAGAAAGAGATAGAAGCCTTTGTACCGAAGCTTGAGAGACACGAGATAATACAGAAATCTCTTGATAATTTCGGATTTATCTTTGTGGCTGATGATATGGATACAGCAATAAATGCGGTTAATGACATAGCATCAGAGCATCTTGAGATCGTTACCAAGAATCCCTATGAGACCATGACCAGGGTAAAGAATGCAGGTGCGATTTTCTTAGGACCGTATTCTTCTGAGCCTCTGGGAGACTATTTTGCAGGACCCAACCACATACTGCCTACCAATGGTACTGCGAAGTTCTTCTCCCCCTTAAGCGTGGATGACTTCATAAAGAGGACCAGTATAATAGCTTATTCAAAAGATGCACTGGAAAGGGACCATGAGGACATAATATATTTTGCAAATAAGGAAGGACTGACTGCACATGCCAATTCAATAGCAGTCAGATTTGAGAAAAACTGAGCAAATATTCAGTAAGGCTGTATAATTTAAGCAATACAGGAGGAGACCATGAGAACCGCAACAGTAAAAAGAAAGACCAGGGAGACGGATATAGAGCTTACGATAAATCTTGACGGCAGCGGTATCGCGAAAATCGATACCGGAATAGGTTTTTTTGACCATATGCTGGAAGGATTTGCAAGGCACGGGCTTTTTGACCTGGATGTAAAGGTTAAGGGCGACCTTAATGTGGACGGTCATCATACTGTTGAGGATACGGGTATAGTGCTTGGCGAGGCGCTGCTTGAGGCAGTGGGAGACAAGGCCGGGATGAAGAGATTCGGCAATTTTATCCTGCCTATGGATGATGCTCTTGTGCTCTGTGCCGTTGATTTCTGCGGAAGGCCTTATCTTGGCTTTGACCTGACCATACCTGCAGAACAGCTGGGAAACTTTGAGACGGAGCTTGTAAGAGAGTTTTTCCTTGCGGTTTCTGCTTCAGCAAAGATGAATCTCCATGTAAGACAGCTTGCTGGTGAGAATTCACATCATATCATAGAAGCTGCTTTCAAGGCTTTTGCCAAAGCCATGGACCAGGCTACAGGGATAGACGAGCGGATAAGCGGAGTGCTCAGTACAAAGGGGACTCTGTAGGTTTTAGTCAGTAAATTGTATACAGCAGCGGATTTAAGCCGCTATGTATGCGGAAAGATCATAAAGGGGAGTATTTCCAATGTCAGAAAAGAGATTTTGCGCATCAATTTATTTATATCAGGGGAAGGCTGTTAAAAACCGTATGGACCGTGCGGTGATCTCGGAAGATCCGGTGGAGCTTGCCGAGAAATACTGCAACAACAACGTGGACGAGCTTATAGTCTTTGACCTTTCCGAGACAGACAGGGAGCATGAGACAGCCCTTGGCATAATGAAACAGATCGCTGCGGTATCTGAAGTGCCTGTTACAGGCTGCGGAAATGTAAAGAGATTTGAGGATATAAAGAAAATCCTTTATACCGGATGCATGAGGGCTGCACTTAATTACAGCAAGGCTTCAAATGTGGAGCTTACGGAGGAGGTTTCCAAGCGCTTTGGCAGGGAGAAAATCGCAGTATGCATAGGCGATACGGAAGAGCTTAAAAACGGGCCTGCGGAACTGCCTGAGCTTGTAAGCCAGATAATTGCGGTCAATGCGGCTGACTCTTTTGATAAAAATGCTTTCAAGCGTATGACTGAGACGACAATCATACCTGTATTTTTCCCTATGCCGGCAGCTACACCGGGGCAGCTTTCAGAGCTTCTGAAAAATGATATGGCAGCAGGCTTCTTCGGTCCTGAGCTTAATGCCGCTTCCGACACCATAATGGGCATCAAGTCCTTCTGTGCTGATGAAGGGATAGAGGTTAACGGATTTGATGCGAAGTTAAGTTTCTCTGAACTCACTCTTAATTCTGACGGACTTATTCCCGTTATCGTGCAGGAATACCGCACCAATGAAGTGCTTATGATGGCATATATGAATGAGGCGGCTTTCAATGCTACTATCAAGACGGGCCGCATGACATACTATTCCAGGAGCCGTAAGACGCAGTGGGTAAAGGGTGAGACCAGCGGACATTTCCAGTTTGTGAAGTCACTTACCGCTGACTGTGACAAGGATACACTGCTTGCCAA
>CAMOJK010000105.1 GCA_946616835.1 uncultured Lachnospiraceae bacterium | reverse complement strand
TGATATCGAGTACGATGACGGTTTGACGATGCTGTATTTCAATACTGCGGGCAGCAACAGAGTAAAGAATTAGTTGGAAAAATAAATTAAATAAAGAGAGTAATCTAGAATCCTTTGTTACAATGAATTTGACACAAACACCGAAAAAGGAGGATTACTCTCATGAACATTGTAGCACTATTGGAGCAATTAACAAAAGAAATATTAACGGCAGAGGATAAATTTTTAAAAAATCCTAAAGATTTAAATATGCTGGAACTGAGCGTAAAAACGTCAACTGATTCGTTTGCGGCAGCTTTTCTTGGAGAAGTGTTATCAGATCTGGATTCAGCAATAAAGGAGACTGGCTGGAGAAAAAGAAACTATGTGATCCACCGTACGGACATCAGGTCTATAACGAGTTCAGTCGGGGATATCAGTTTTAGCAGTACATACTATAAAGGACGGGGTGGAAAGAAAGGCTTCAGCCATCCGGTCGAGGATATGATCGGTCTGGACAGAAATGAAAGATTTACTGAAGCCGCAGAAGTAAAGCTTCTTAATGCAGCATTAAGAACCAGCTATTCAGAAGCTGCAAAGGTCCTGCCGTCGCAACAAAAAATCTCTAAAACAACAGTGATGAACAAGGTACACGGACTATCAGAAGAAGTACCTGACACCATCTACGACGAGAAGAAAAAGGTTCCCTACCTGTATATTGAAGCGGATGAAGACCATGTGGCAGAGCAGCATGGGAGGTTTGGCCATACTGCCGACAATAAAAGTTTTATCTCAAAGCTTATATACGTATACGAAGAAAAGAAGGAATCCCTTTCTGCAAAGGGACGGAATGAACTGGTGAATGTTTATTACTTCAGCGGATTATATCCGGGAGCAGAAGGAAACAAAAGGCTGTGGGAAAAGGTCAGAAGATTCATAGAGAACAATTATGACACTGACGAATTAAAGCATATATATATAAGCGGTGACGGGGCACCATGGATAAAGAGCGGGACCATATATCTGGACAAAGCTGTGTTCTGCGCAGATAAGTACCATCTTATGCAGTACATAAATGCGGCTGCGGGACAGATGCTTGATGAGAAAGAGCATGTAAAGGAGGAACTCTGGCATCTGCTGTATTCAGGAGCAAATGATGCAAAGAAGAAGTTCGATTATTATACCGCAGAGATGAAAGCTTCCGCCGATAAACCGGATAAGGTGGAAAAACTAAGGACATATGTGCTTGGCAACTGGATGGCAGTAAGGCGTACACTTAGAAGGAAACACATTAAAGGATGCAGTGCCGAAGGACATGTGAGTCATATGCTGTCAGACAGGCTAAGTTCGCGTCCTATGGGATGGAGTCAGACCGGAGCCGACAGAATGAGCAAGCTCAGGTGTTATGCAAAAAATAACGGAAGTGAAAAAATCATAGAGCTGGTAAGGTATAGCCGCAGCCAAAGAAAACTGGCACTGACAGGGACAGAAGATGCGGTTCCGAGAACTTATAAGACCGGCGAAATTATAGCAGAACACTATGACCAGGCACGGAGTTATATAGAAAGGATACAGGCCCATTTCCCGGAAGGCACAGCAAAGAAAAGTTTTTATATAAGAGAACACTTGTGGGAACTTTGACACAGAAGTCGTACAGAGGTAAAATGATGGCGTTATCGGTCTGATCATTGCATAATGTGTGATTCTTTTTTACTTCTCTATCCAACAATAACTTTACGCTGTCGCGGGCAGCCGTGGCGGTAGCAGGGATATAAAAAACATGCTAAAATATCTTCAGGACAGCAGGGATGATATGGCCGTGGATGAAGCCACCCGGGAGCTGGACCGCTATGTGGATAGTATCAAAAGCAATAGCGTGCTTAAAGGAGACTATATGACGGTTGGTGATTTTATAGATAATGAGCGCAGGGAAGAACGGGAAGAAACCACTGCAAGAGTGACTGTGTCAGTATTGCATGAAAATATATTGGATCTGCTGAATGACAAAGGTACCGTTCCGGAGGATTTGCGGAATAAAATCTGTGAAGAAGCGGATCCGGAAAAACTTCGTCATTTACTACTGCTGGCCGGAAGGGTGCAGAGTGTTGAGGAATTTGCGCATAAGATTCCTTAAATATGATGTGGATATTGGGACTATTGCAGAACTATCGGAAAAAAACGGCAAACATTGTTTGTTGAATTGGAGAAAAAACATCTTGCCAAAAAAAATATAAAAAAACGCGGATTGCAGTGTTTTGCAATCGGCGTTTTTTTATTTGGTGTCTTATAACTACAAGGAAAAAAGCTTTTGACCTGATAAACAGAATAACCGCAAACATATGTAAGCGGTAGAACCGGGGGCAGTGTCATTGTGCCGGCCTCACCTTCGTGCTATAATGAAAAATAAATTTAATGCCGATATGTCTTCATTAGGTGATATTACGCCTGGTAGGGATCGGAGAGAGAATAGTATGATTTATTATGACCATTTACCCTTGGACAGGGATATTTTGAAAGCTCTTGATGAGATGTCAAAAATCTTGTGCTTGGATTTCATTCAAGAGGGATCCTGGTTGTAGCAGAAGGCGTTGAAGAAAAAGAAGAGTTTGATTATCTGGTTGGTCTTGGTGTAGATCTGTATCAGGGATATTATCTTGCACGTCCGGCGTGATATTATGATTTCTCCGCTTTTGCATGAAAGAACAGACGCAGTGATACATCCCGTTTCAAAAGGGATTGCTGCTATGGTGAAAAAATGAAAAAAGATATTGTAAGATCACCTTTTTTTTATGTTGGTGACAAATACAAACTTATGCCGCAGCTTCTGCGGTTGTTCCCTGATAAAATAGATACTTATATAGAACCGTTTGCCGGCGGTGGAAGTTCGTTTTTAAATACAAAAGCGAAGAAATATATTGTGAATGATATAGATAAATATGTTATAGAATTGCACAGATTTATTTCTTCATATGCAGGGAAAAGTGATGAACTCATTCAGAAAATGTATGACACGATTGACAGTTATGGTTTGTCCTGCTCATACAGAGGTATTGTAGTTCCTGAGGAATTAAAAAAGAAATATGTAAAAACATACTATTCGCACTACAACAAAGAAGCATATATAAAGATGAGAAATGATTATAATTCAAATGAAGATATGCTGCTTTTGTATCTGCTGCTTATATACGGTTTTAATCATATGATAAGGTTCAATGGTGAAGGTCAGTTTAATCTGCCTGTAGGTAATGTGGATTTTAATAAAAATGTCTATAATGCGCTGACAGCTTATTTGAAATTTATGTCATCAAACAAAATTGAATATTACAATATGGACTATATGAGCTTCCTTAATAGAATTAAGCCAGGAAAGAAAACATATGTATATCTTGATCCGCCATACCTGATTTCCGGTTCCGAATACAATAAGTACTGGGATGAAGATGAGGAAAGAAGGCTGTGTGATTACCTTGATAAGCTGAACGACAGAGGAGTCAGGTTTGGCATAACAAATCTGATAAATCATAAGGGGAGAGTGAATGAAACATTCCTTGCGTGGTCAAAAAAATATAAGAGTTATAATATAAACAGCAATTACATAAGTTTCAATGATAATACGGTAAAGGCTGATTCCAAGGAAGTGTTTGTTACTAATTATGGCGGAGCATGAGGCGACAGAAAATACTGATATAGTGGGGATAAAATGGCACAATTATCTGGGAAAACTGAAATTACCGCTGGTGACAGTATCAGAATAAAAGAAGTAGAGCGACATAATAGGGCTCCGAAAAAATATGCCGTATCTAAGAAAAATTTTGTGTGTTTAGAAGTAGAGATCTCGACGGAGAGTGACTGGTATAAGAGCGTCTTTTCTGAAGCAAAAAAAATCGAAAGTAAGCTAAACAAAGGACAGGCTAATACATCAGAAGAGAGATCAGAAGATATTGTTGAAATTGATAATCTGGCAGGCGTTATAGCCGAGTATGCATGCTTTGCTGTGCTAAGGTATTACTTTAAGGATGCAGTTGAAAAACCATCATCCGACAAGCCTGTTAACCAGATAGATATTATGTTTTCCGGAATAAAGAAGACTGTCGAAGTGCGGTCATCCTTTGTAAAAAACGGAATTGACTTTGCTTTATTTAACCGGCCGAATGATAAAGATAAGGAACAGTACTTTGATGTCATAGGACCTTATTCCAACGGATACAAACCCGGTGAAATTATTAAAGACTATTATATGAGGGTTTTGTATGAGGGGAAAAAAGAGGAATTTAAGGATGTTATCGATCAGAAGAAAATCCGACTGTACATAACCGGTGGCGTGACGGCAGATATGATAGAAAATAAATCCATAAGTCAGGTAAAACACCTTAAACCTAAGGGTGGGGAAGTGAAGCTGGAATCGGATTATATTGTTGTGCCCATGGGGGAAAGCCTGGAATTTCCGGTATTTATCGAAAATATCTCCAGGGAATTGCTGAAGAAATAGTTTATAGGCAGAGGTATATTAAAGCATAAAGCCGGTATGGTGGAAATCAGGCATTTGTGGTAGTATGTATAAATGTAACCGGGGGCTTTTGACAGTTATGAAAGCAAGGGGTAGAGTAAATGCAGACAGTTAAAGTGATCATCAAAAATGACGGAACCGGCTTGGAGGAAGCATTGGACAGGACCACTGCTTTCGCAGAAAATCTTAATCTTCCTCAGAAGGAGCGCATCCGGCTGAGACTTCTGGGTGAGGAGCTGTTTGGGGTCGTTTGTGCAGTGACAAAGGAGTTTTCTGCCGAGTACTGGGTGGAGCTTGAGGATGATACGGCCAAGCTTACGCTGGAAGCAAAGACAAGCATGGATCCTGAGAAGAAGATGAATCTTGTTGAAATCTCTTCAAAGGGCAGGAATGAAGCAAACAAAGGCTTAATGGGACGCATATTTGATATTTTCGAATATATCATGTTTACACCGGTGGATGTAGGTGCTTTTGATATGGCTCAGATGCAGGCGGGAAGTGTTCAGATGGGATGCTATGCCGGTGCTGTGGCATCAAGCTATATCTGGTCACTGGACCAGTACAGAAATGATGTCAGGAATGCCCACGATAATAATGAGGCAGAAGAAGAGTGGGATGAATTGGAGAAATCCATCATTGCGAACATTGCAGATGATGTCAAGGTGTGGGTAGAGGGTGATAAAGTCTGCATGGTAATCGAGAAGCAGGTACATGCAGGCTGATTGAGCATGACCCGCAGGACGGGTGAGGCTGAGGAGGTTATATGTTAAACATTAAAAAGGAAAAAGAAGGTGAAAAGCTTATAGTAGCTCTGGAGGGAAGACTGGATACAACCAGTGCCCCTCAGTTGAAGGATGAGCTGGAGCCGCTTTCGGATGATGTAAAGGAACTTGTGCTTGATATCAAATATCTGGACTATGTATCTTCGGCAGGACTTAGAGTACTTCTTTCAATGCATAAGAGTATGGGGAAGCGGGGGCGCATGGTGTTACGCGGCGCAAACGAGAATGTAATGGAAATTTTTGAAGTGACGGGCTTTGCCAGCATTCTGAATATTGAAGCCTGATCGGCAGGCTAAATCGGTTTCTCTGGTATGTTTTCTTTTTTTCTAAAATCAGTGGATTATATTAGTGCTGCAGATGGGCAGACCGTTTCAGGTCTGCCCGTGGTGGTATTTGATGCCAAGCTGTCTTGCAGTCTGAATCCTCCTTATGGAGGCAGAAGATGATGCGGGTATATATTATGGATGCAGGCGGACTTGATGCTGCAGACATTTACGCAGATGCACTGCAACTGGTGGATCCTGAGCGTAGGGAGCAACTTGAGTCACGGATCGGAAAGCCTGCAGTATTGTCATTATCGGCGGGGCTGCTTATACAGCGGGCGTATTATGACTGGCACCGGAAACCCGGTTATTAAAAAGAAATCTTGTTTTATTCCATAGATGCGATAGAATGTACGGGTGTGCTGAAGGCGGCAGGGCATATTGAGGAAGTGCGAAAGAGCCCTGAGGGTGGGCCGTATTTTCCAAAACATCCGGATGTTTTCTTCAGCGTGTCGCATTCCGGTGATTATGCGGTGTGCTCTGTCTCTGATTGGCCGAACGGAATTGATATACAGGAACACAGGAAAATTGGCTGTGACATAGCAGGCAGGTTTTTTGTGGGTGAAGAGGATGATTTCCTGAAAAGAGAATCCGTAAATGCGACAAAAGATTTTTTTGATCTGTGGTGCCTTCATGAGGCATATATGAAATATACGGGCATGGGGATGAAACAGGGTATGAAGGATGTGAATTTCCTGCCTGTGCTGAAGACGGATAATTTAGGGAGTTTTATTAATATGGATGCCGGGAAAAGGATATGGGCACAGCTCCTGCAGGCTCCGGCAGGATACAGTATGGGGATAGTAAATACCTGATGGGTTTTGGTGTGTCAGGCATTTGCAGACCGGGCAGGTAATGGCCGGTGCTTTGGAGGAATGATGGATAAGCTGTATATAGTTATACCTGCGTATAACGAATCGGAAAATATAAGACAACTGGTTGAGGACTGGTATCCTGTGATAGAAAAGCACAATGGGGAAGGCGAGAGCAGGATGGTGGTCATAGATGATGGCAGTCGTGATGACACCTTTAAGATACTCTGTGAAATGGCAAAGGACAGACCTTTGCTGCAACCACTTACCAAGGAAAACGGTGGGCATGGCGCAACAGTACTTTATGGATACAAATATGCACTGGCTCATGGCGCAGACTATATATTCCAGACGGATTCGGATGGTCAGACATTGCCGGATGAATTTGAACCTTTCTGGAAACGCCGGAAAAAGTACGACATGGTCATAGGATGGCGCAGAGTAAGGGGCGATGGTGCCGGGCGTGTGTTTGTGACCAGGACGCTGCGAAAAGTCATAAATCTCTGCTTCAGGGTAAAGATACCGGATGCAAACACTCCCTACAGATTGATGAATGCGCGTACTCTGGAGAAATATATTGATATCATACCGGAGGATTATTTCCTCACGAATGTAGTGGTATCGGTTATCTTTAAAAAGAAAGGATGTCGTACCAGATATATTCCCATCACATTCAGATCGAGGCAGGGCGGGGTGAATTCCATTAATATGGCTAAGATCGTAAAGATCGGGATGCAGGCACTGCGGGATTTCAGGATGATAAATAAGCGCCTTTGAAATCCGTGGAAGACGGTTTTATTTGCATATAGCTCATAAAGTGGTAGAATAGTTTTGCGGTTTATTGGCAGCGGAATACGGAGGCGCAGGCATTGAACATCGATAACATGATGACCAGGGTAAAAGTGAATAACGAGATAGACCTTTGTGAGCTGGTCGGCGGAAAGAAAAAGAATATCGATGTCACAAGGCACAAGATTGAGGCAGCGCTTCAGTATGCGAGAGTTTCTTATTTCCTGAGATGGCAGGAACCGGGTTTTTTCAGTAGATTATTCAAGGGTGAAAAGACAAGGCTTGTTTTCTGCATCAATTCAGCTCAGCTTGAGGACGCAATGAAGGTCTTTGACGAGCTTCAGCTCGCTGAGGATGAGGTGCGTTTTCTGGGAGGCAAATCCAAGAATAAATATATGTATGCCGAGCAGTGAGACAGTACGGGGAGCTGACTGAATCGGGGGATGCCGGGATTCACCAGGATCCGGATTTCAGTTTTTTAGCTATTGCCATAAGATCACCTCCCTTCAAAATACTGCAGCGTGCTGTATTTCAGGACTTTCTCACTTCTGGGATTGTCCGGATGCTTTAAGGCTCTGCGGTATTGTCTGTAGTATTTTCGGAAATTATAGAATATTTCATTCTCATTCTTTTTGATGATATTCCACTCTACAGTATCGATTATTGCAGGATTTGGAGAAATATATGCCTGGTCTTCAATGATAATAGCTTTAGTGTAATCAAGTCCGCGGTCTTCTATGGTCATAAAGGCATATGGATGGCGTATATGATGTCTGATAGGAATGGCAAAAAGTATGTCGTCGATCCGGACCGTGAAGCAGGCATATGGACGAGACTCTTTTTTCATTATCTCTGGGTAGTTTCCGTACTTTTCATAGAATTTTTCTGATAACAATATCATTTTCATGGCTATTCTCCTAAAAAAAGACCTCCGCACAAAGTACGGAGGTCTTCGATTGAGCTTTCTTTTGTTTAGGCTCCATGCGCTCTACATGGAGAAATCTTCAATTGAGCCGTCTTATTATCGTCCCTGCTCTCAGGACGATCTTCGTACCTTTAGTATATATGAAATTTTTAAAATATGTCAATATTTTTTGATATGTCGATTTTTGCTCCGTGTCATATTTTGATTTCTCAACACCCTTCAAAGCCTTGCGGGCAAGGGATTCATGGCAAAAATTTCGTGTCATATTTCGTGTCATATAGAGTGAAAAAAGGCCTTTTTTTGTGTAAAAATGGCTTATTTTATACAAGATGTATTTATACACAAAAAGCCATGAAAGCTAGATAAAATAAGGGATTGCGGTGTTTTCTACATTTTCCGCAATCCCCTTGATAAGTCGGAGTGACAAGATTCGAACTTGCGGCCTCCGCGTCCCTAACACGGCGCTCTAGCCAAACTGAGCCACACCCCGATACAAAAGCTGCCGAGCGGAATCGAACCGCCGACCTCCGCATTACCAATGCGACGCTCTACCGACTGAGCCACGGCAGCAGCTGTATCCGACAATTCTCGGCTACCGAAAACCAATAATATCAAATTTAAAAGTATGTGTCAAGGATTATTTTTCTGTTTTATTGCTTTTTTTCAAACGCTTCTTTACATTGTGTTATCGGATTCCGGCGAAAAGGATGGAGGGCATATGCAGTGACCGGCGGGACAATCCGCATGATTTATAAAAAGATACCGGATTGGGAGCTGATGGTTGACTTATTATTTTTATGTTAAACAGGTATAAAAAATGTAAAAAACGAGTATAAAATTAGGTCTTGTTTCCTTGACATTTGGTGCCTCTGATTTTATACTTATTGCTGTTGGGTTCGACACATCTAATATAATATTCTGTAAGAAAGGAAAAACGCTATGGCAAATGTTGATTTAACTAAGTATGGCATCACAGGTGTGACAGAGGTTGTTTACAATCCCTCCTATGACAAGCTCTTCGAAGAGGAGACAGATCCTTCTCTTGAGGGTTATGATAAGGGACAGGTTACAGAACTTGGTGCCGTTAATGTAATGACAGGTATCTACACAGGACGTTCACCTAAAGACAAGTTCATCGTTATGGATGAGAAGTCTAAGGATACAGTATGGTGGACATCAGACGAGTACAAGAACGATAACCATCCTGCAAGCAAAGAGGCTTGGGAAGCATGCAAGAAGCTGGCTATCGATGAGCTCTCTGGCAAGAAGCTTTATGTTGTTGATGGCTTCTGCGGCGCTAACAAGGACACTCGTCTTGCAGTTCGTTTCATCATGGAGGTTGCTTGGCAGGCTCATTTCGTAAAGAACATGTTCATCGTTCCTACCGCTGAAGAAGAGGCTAATTTCGAGCCTGATTTCATCGTTTACAACGCTTCCAAGGCTAAGGTTGAGAACTACAAAGAGCTTGGTCTTAATTCTGAGACAGCAGTTCTTTTCAACGTAACATCCAAAGAGC
>CAMOJK010000104.1 GCA_946616835.1 uncultured Lachnospiraceae bacterium | reverse complement strand
ATTTCCAGATTATATTTTCTGCAGGTATGCCTACTGCCTCTGCAGCCTTCCTTATGCCATCAATGTGTGCATAAGAGTAACCCTCGTTCTCATCACCTACAAGGATCACACCTATCTTGACATCAGCCGCAGCTGCAGAAACTTCCGCATCTTCACCAGTTCCGTTTCCGCCGTCAGTAGCCGGTGCATCTGCACCACCTGTACATGCTGTCATGGAAACAGCCGTCGTGACTGCAAGCAAAAGACCTAAAAGCTTCTTTTTCATAATTTCCTCCTCGCCGCTTTACGCAGCATAAATACAATTGACCAAATGGTCAAAACAACATAGGTGTAGAATATACCTAAAAAGAGCCGCTGTAAATATTAAATATTCACAAAGCAGCTCTTATTTTTAGCCATATAAATGTAAAATTGACAAGTATCAGATAAGTGTCCTTGTAACCTTGGGACGGTAGCCGTTCTTTTCAAGCATTGAAAGAATCTGTGCCTTATGTTCCGTACCGAAGGCCTCAATGGTTATGCGCAGTTCAACAGCAGACTTTCTGTTGGTAGTAACAAACTGGTTGTGCTCCAGCTTGATAACATTTCCGTTCTCATCAGCAATAACACCTGCCACTCTCTGAAGCTCACCCGGCTTATCCGGAAGCAGTACGGATACTGTAAATATCCTGTTCCTGAATATAAGTCCCTGCTGTACAACAGAAGACATTGTTATCACATCCATATTACCGCCGGAAAGTATGGATACAATCTTCTTGCCGGCAACATTAAGCTGCTTTAAAGCAGCTACCGTAAGAAGTCCCGAATTCTCAACTACCATCTTGTGATTTTCCACCATATCCAGGAAGGAAACAATCAGGTCTTCATCCTCTACCGTGATTATGTCATCAAGATTCTGCTGTATATAGGGAAAAATCTTCGAACCCGGTGTCTTAACAGCAGTTCCGTCTGCAATAGTATCAACTCTGTCCAGAGTTACCACATGCCCCTCAGCTAAAGAAGCCTTCATGCAGGCAGCATTGGCAGGCTCCACACCTATAACCTTGATATTGGGCTTAAGGAGCTTAGCCAGCGTGGACACGCCGCAGGCCAGTCCGCCTCCTCCGATGGGAACCAGTATCACATCCACCAGGGGAAGCTCCTTGATTATTTCCATTGCTATTGTTCCCTGGCCCGTCGCAACAGTCAGGTCATCAAAAGGATGAATAAATGTATATCCCTCTTTTTCTGCCAGCTCATAAGCCTTTTCACAGGCTTCATCATAAACATCTCCGTAAAGCACCACATCAGCGCCGAAATTCTTGGTACGATTCACTTTGATAAGCGGCGTAGTAGTGGGCATTACGATGGTAGCCTTCATATTCTTGCATTTTGCAGCATAGGCAACACCCTGGGCATGGTTTCCGGCAGAAGCGGTTATTACGCCTTTCGCCTTTTCCTCATCCGTAAGAGTGCTGGATTTGTAGTACGCGCCTCTTACCTTGTAGGCTCCCGTAAACTGCATATTTTCCGGCTTGAGGTAAACCCTGTTGCCCGTCAGTGTGCTGAGGTATTCACTGTAGATCAGCTTAGTCTCCAGCGTAACCTCCTTTACGATTTCCGAGGCTTCCTCAAATTTTTCAAGTGTAAGCATTTCTTCTGACATTTTTTCTCCTTCCGCCGATTTCAGGCGTTATCCGTTTCATCCTTTTCTCTTTCAAAAAGTGCTTTCACATAAGCTTTCTCGTCAAACTTCTGCAGGTCCTCAATCTTTTCACCTACTCCGATATACTTTACCGGAACATGCAGGCCGGACTGTATAGCTACTGCTATACCACCCTTTGCGGTACCGTCCATCTTGGTAAGGATTATCCCCGTAAGATCCGACACCTCATTAAATGCAAGCGCCTGCTGCAGCGCATTCTGTCCCGTAGTAGCATCAAGTACTATAAAATTCTCCCTGTGAGCCTCCGGATAATTTTTGTCGATTATCTTATTCATCTTGGAGAGCTCATTCATAAGGTTCTTTTTATTATTCAGACGTCCGGCAGTATCCACTAAAAGGATATCGGCCCTTCTGGCCTTTGCAGCTGCCACTGCATCAAAAAGCACACTGGAAGGATCCGCCCCTTCCTTGCCTGATATAAGCTCGCAACCGGCCCTGTCGGCCCAGACCTTTAACTGGTCTCCCGCTGCCGCCCTGAAAGTATCAGCCGCGGCTATTATAACCCTTTTTCCGTCATTCTTGAACTGGGAAGCCAGCTTTCCAATGGACGTGGTCTTTCCAACGCCGTTTACTCCTATAACAAATATGACTGAAGTTTCTTTCTCGAAAATGTATTCATTTTCATTAACATGCATCAGCTCTTCTATGGTAGATACAAGCAGTTCCCGGCACTCATCAGGCCGTACTATACGCCTTTTCGATACCTGTTCCTTAAGGCGGTCAAGGATTTCCTCTGTGGTCTGAACGCCTATGTCTCCAGTGATAAGGATTTCCTCAAGATCATCATAAAAGGCATCATCTATTTCCTCAGCACCCTTGAATACTACATCCAGATTATAGACAAAGTTATCTCTTGTACGTTTGAGTCCCTGCTTGAGTTTTGCAAAAAAGCCGGTTTTGACCGGAACGTCATTCCCCGCTACTGTCGCATCCTCCTTCGTATAATCCTGCCCTTCCGTTGCTGAATCCACGGATGCCTCCATGCCCATAGCAAAAGGAGCTACTTTGCCTGAATCACCATCGGAGGAAGCTGCATTATCAGAAGCTGCGTTACCAAAGGCATCATTATGCAGAGTGTCATTATGCTGAGTATTATTAGCCGTAGCATAACTTCCTGCAGTTTCGTTGCCCGAGGCCGCATTATCTGAAGTCTTATTATCTGAGGCCTTATTATCTGAAACTCCATTGCCTGAAGTATTGCTGCCTGTATCTGCCGGTGCACTCACTGCTTCCGGTTTAACTTCTGCCTCTTTATTTACTTTCTCTTTCTTCTTAAACCACAGCATAAACTGTTTCCTCAGTCACTATTCCTTAATCATCCAATTGGTCATCTATAAGGTTCACGGACACAAGGGTAGAAATACCTTTTTCCTGCATGGTGATACCATAGAGTCTGTCAGCCTGCTCCATTGTACCTCTTCTGTGGGTAACAACTATGAACTGGGTATGCTTTGTGAGCTTGTGCAGATAACTTGCGTATCTGCCTACATTCGACTCGTCAAGAGCCGCCTCTATCTCATCAAGCAGACAGAAAGGCGAAGGCTTAAGGTTCTGTATAGCAAACAAAAGTGCAATTGCTGCCAGTGCCTTTTCGCCACCGGAAAGCTGCATCATATTCTGGAGTTTCTTTCCAGGGGGCTGTGCATTTATCCTGATGCCTGCCTCAAGGATATCCTCATCCTCAACAAGCTGGAGAGTACCTGTACCGCCTCCGAAAAGTTCCTTGAACACTTTATCAAAAGCCTTGCCGATTTCTTCAAATTTCTGTGTGAACTGGTCACGCATTGCAACATCCAGCTCTGTTATGATGCCCTGCAGTTCCTCAGCCGCCTTTATCAGGTCATCATGCTGGTTCTTTAAGAATGTATAACGCTCCATCTGAGTCTTATAATCCTCAATAGCGTTTACATTTACATCTCCTAACTTCTTTATGGCATCCTTAAGCGCATCCTTATCCTTACGGATTTCCTGCAGGTCCGTAAGCTCGGGATCCTTTAATTCTTCCGCATCGCTCATGGTAAGTTCGTACTCTGACCACATGTAGCCCGCAAGCCCTACCAGTTCTTCCTCTATCCGCTGCTTCTGGTCACTTAATCTGTTCCTTTCATTCGTAAGGTCTATTATAACCTTTCCCATAGCCTCACGCTGATCAAAGAAATTCTTATTCTTTGCGCTGAGTTCTTCCTTCTTTGCCATCTTTTCATCCAGAAGTTTATGAGAATCATTTTCAGCGGTAAAAGAAGCTTCTATGGTCGCTTTTACCTTTTCGATATTGGTCTTTCTGTCCTCTATGGTCTGCTTTGCATTTTCTACCGTTGCGGCAGCCTCTTCCTTTTCGCGGACAAGTTTTTCAAGTTCTGAAGCAATCCTTGATACATTGCTCTGCTCAAATTCCTGCTTCTGAAGAACCTTTTCCAAAAGCACTTCCTGCTCGGTAACTTTCTGCGACTGCTCAAGCTCCTCGTCACGCAGCCCTTCTAACTTTTCCTGGGCCTTTTCCATACGGGCATTTATTTCAGACTCTTCACCGGCAGATGATTTAAGCTCCTTATCAAGCTCTTCCTGATTCTGCTTTATATCAACTACCTGCTTTTCGATCTCCGCCTGCTCATTATTAAGGTCACCAACGCCCTTTGCGGTTTCATCAATCTTTTCCTGCGCTTTCTGGAGATTTAAGTTTGCAGTATTAAGCTTGATATACTGTCCCTGTATCCTGGACTTAACCTCCTCAAGCTCCAGACGGAGCTTATTTCTCTCAGTCTTGGTCTTTTCTATATCTGATATAAGACCGTCAATCTTTTTAAGAGCATCTTTGACTCGCTTGTCTAGTTCCTCCATCTCACGGCGTCTTCCTAAAAGATTGGAATTATTCTTAAATCGACCACCACTTATGGCACCGCCGGGAACTAAAAGCTCGCCCTCAAGAGTAACCATTCTGATGCCGTAGTCGTATTTTGCAGCAATCCTGAGTGCATGGTCCATTGTATCCACAACCAGAATCCTGCCCAGCATGCTTTTTGCAACATTGCGGTATTCATCCTTGGTAGTGACTATAGAATCAGCAAGGCCAATAACACCCGGTTCTGAAAGTGATTCCGGCTGTTTGAATTCCTGGGGTCTGGTAAGAGATGTAAGAGGCAGGAATGTTACACGACCTCCCTTTACCTGCTTTAAGTGATTTATCATCCTCTTGGCAGTATCTTCATCCTCTGTTACAACATTCTGAATATTTCCGCCCAGAGCAATTTCTATAGCCGTTTCGTACTGCTTCTCCGTCTTTATGATATCAGCAACGACGCCTACTATGCCGGCCTCTTTGCTCTTCTTCTCCATTATGAGCTTTACGGCGCCGCCATACCCCTCATAACGTTCCGTAAGATTGGAGATTGCATCCAGCTTACTCTTATCCTCATGGAAGCTTACCTGAGTCTTCCTGAGCTCGCCATCCTTATCCGACAGCTCATCATGGATTTCATTTAAGCGTTCTTCCTTCTTCTTCTGGTCAAAATTTAAGTCTTCCAGTTCCTTATTTATCCGGTCAAACTCCTGTTGAAGTTCCCCGATAATGGTCTTCTGTTCTTCCTCGTTGGACTTAGCCTGAAGGAACCTGGAATTAAGCTCAGCCCTGCGCAGCTTTGTGTTTTCCAGCATGGTATCATAACGTTCTTTTGAAGAACGGATATCAGCCCTTTTATTCAGAAGATTTATTATGCCTGTCTTGTCATTTTCTATGCTGTTATTGATTTCTTCAATAACAGCCTGTATCTTGTCAAGCTTAGCTTTTTCCTCGTCTTTTTTTGCTTGTATGCCCTGAAGTTCTTCATCCACCCCGGACTTGCTTTTATCAATATCGGCCTTTTCCTCTTCCTTTTCGGCAATGCTTTTTTCGAGTGTCTCTATTCTTGATGTAAAATGCTCTATATTGCCCTGGGCAGACTTGATCTGTTCCTCGAATACTCTTATCTCGCCTTCAAGCCTGGTACGGGTTGCACCTGTATTGGATATGGTATTCCTGGTTTCTTCTATCTCTTTGTCCAGTGATTCGATAATAGCAGCAATCTCATCATACTCAACCTTGATGCCGGCGAATTTTTCCTCCTGCTCAGCCAGATCGTTTGATGCAATCTCAAGTTTTTTCTCTGTTTCTTCCTGAACGCCCTTTTTTCTTTCTGTCTCCAGCAAGAAGAAATTCACATCAAGCCTTTTGAGATCCTCTTTTTTCTTAAGATAATCCTTGGCCTTCTCTGCCTGTTTTTCAAGGGGACCCACTGTCCTTTCCAGCTCGGAAAGGATATCATTTACACGTGTGAGATTGTTCTTCTCATTCTCAAGCTTCTTAACTGCTGTTTCTTTGCGTCTTTTATATTTTACGATTCCGGCAGCCTCGTCAAAAAGCTCCCTGCGTTCTTCAGGCTTTCCCGAAAGGATACGGTCAATCTGTCCCTGTCCTATGATGGAATAGCCTTCTTTACCTATACCCGTATCATAAAACAGCTCATTTATGTCTTTAAGCCTGCAGGTATTTCCATTAAGAAGATACTCACTCTCACCCGAACGGTAAAGCTTTCTGGCAACAGTTACTTCCTCATAATCGACAGCCAGTGAATGGTCGGAGTTATCCAGGGTAATGGCAACATAAGCAAAGCCCATAGGCTTACGCATTTCCGTACCTGAAAAAATGACATCCTGCATGGATGAGCCTCTGAGCTGCTTTATACGCTGTTCTCCAAGAACCCACCTTACCGCATCTGCCACATTTGACTTTCCGGAACCATTAGGTCCCACAATTCCTGTTATTCCCTCATGAAATTCAAAACGGATTTTATTAGCGAAGGATTTGAATCCGTGTATTTCAATACTTTTTAAATACATCTTAATCTCCCAACAGCCACCTTTGCCGCCTTCTTCTCTGCGGTCTTTTTATTTCTTCCTTTTCCGGTACCGTAGACTTTATCATTTATGAGTACATCCACGGTATATTCTCTGGCATGCTCAGGTCCGGTCTCATCCGTAACTTTATATGTTATGACTCCAAGCTTATTTGCCTGTACAAGCTCCTGCAATGCGGACTTAGGATCAGAAGCTTCAGAATGATTCTCCACATCATCAAGCACATATTTATCAATAAACTTTCTGGCGGCCTCCATTCCCCCATCCAGATAAAGGGAGCCAATCACCGCTTCAAAGGCATCTGATGTTACGGACGGTTTGTTCCTGCCGCCACAATGTTCCTCTCCGACTCCCAAAAGTATCAGTTTCCCCAGTCCTATCCTCGCGGCACTTTCAGACAAGGAACTTTCACATACCAGATCAGCCCGCAGCCTCGACATCTTGCCCTCCGGCATATCCGGGTAATTCCTGAATATATAGTCACTGGACACCAGTTCCAAAACTGCATCCCCCAGATATTCAAGCCTTTCATTGCAGGCAATCTTATTAAGCTTCCTCTCATTAGCATAAGAACTGTGCGTCAGGGCTTCGATGGCCAGCTTTCTATCCTTATATTTATAGCCTATGACTTCCTCCAGGCAAGCCACACACTGCTGTATATCGTTCATCTATAATTTAAAAAACCCCGCTTTGGGGTTAGTCCCTCCTAAAACACTATGCGAATTTTTTAAGTTTCCTTTTTTTCTGCCATAGCCAGGCGTGCCTGTTTAATTATCTTAAGAGCATCCCCTACTGTCACTATGCCTGACATGTCTTTTATATCAAGCTTTATCCCCAGCTCATCTTCAACACATCCAAGGATCTGAGCCATATCGATGGAATCAGCCCCCAACTCCGTAGCAAACTCCACACTAACGGATATCTCTTTGCTATAGACATGCAGGACCTTCTCTATGTATCTCTTTAATACTTCATATTCCATGTCATACCCTTTTGTGCAGCTAATTTTGGAAATTCATCCCAAAACTGCACAACAGTAGTAATGATATAATAAATTCAGGGTAGTGTCAAAAAAATTTTATTTTTGACCATATAAACACAAGTCAGTTATAAAAAGCACTAAAATAGGTATGTCATACGACATACCTACTCTATGATTTCATTTCAACAATTCAAAAGCAAGACTTTACCTTATGATTATTCACCTACGGCAATGATCTCTTTTTTATTGTATGCTCCGCAAGCCTTGCATACACGATGAGGCATCATTAATGCACCACATTTGCTGCACTTTACAAGCGTAGGAGCTGACATCTTAAAATTAGCTGCTCTTCTCTTGTCTCTTCTCGCTCTGGAAGATTTATTCTTGGGACAAATTGACATCTTTCACACCTCCCATCTGTCTTAATCACACAAGTGCTATTATACGCTTTTGTTTTTTGCTTTGTCAACAACTTTTTATTCTTTCTTGTCAGAGCCTTCTAAGCTGCCCTGTTCCGGCTGAGTTCCGGCCGTAACATTTTCAGTCTGCAAAGCCTGATTCTCTGCTAAAGGAGCTTCCGTAGCAGGAATCTGTCCCTCGGCAGTATCTGTAGCTGACACAGCGCTTTCAACCAATGCCGGTGCTTCAGATGACTTTGACAGATTCACAGGCTGGTCGCTCACTTCATACGCATTACTCTGTGCCTGCTGGCCATATCCACTGTTCATATTCCCCTGCATGGGCTGACCATATCCTCCATTCACATTACCCTGTGCCTGCTGGCCGTATCCACTGTTCATATATCCCTGCATGGGCTGACCATATCCCCCGTTCATATTTCCCTGCATGGTCTGGCCATATCCGCCGGAACCGGAATTCAGTCCTGCCTGTTCATACTGGGCCATTGCAGCGGCGGCACGTTTCTTTTTCTTATTTCCGCTTATTATAAGTACTATGATGATCACAAGCAAAATAAGCACTATTATGCCTGCCACTGCCAGTATGAATATGATTGCAACTATCAGTCCGATATTTTTTTCTACTGTATCGGGATCAAGGTCAACAGAGTGATCGTCATCACCATCCACATCATAATTAAAGTCATCGTCCAAAGGTTCTTCGTAATCATCATCAGGTGCCTGGATCACGTCACTGTCTCCTGATCCCGATCCCGCATCATCCGTATCCGAATAGTCCTTGTGCCCCTTAAGTTCCAATCCCAGTGTTTCTCTTATATCATCTGCATAGAGGTCAAATCTCGGATTCTTTATGGGATTGTTGAGACCTACTCCCTCTATGGTATCCTGGAAACCATCCTGGAATTCCCTGTCCACGAATTCCATATATGTATCTATGCCGGCATCGCGATCCTTTAATATATCATCATAAAGTTCGAAAACTGCCGCTACAGACACCGAATAACTTATATAATATTCAGGAGACTGGAATGTATGGGGAATATTCACCCACTCATATACGGATTTATCATTCAGCAGCCCGTATGTTCCGAGATAATAACTGTTATAGAAATCCTCATCCCCATACTCGACACAGCAGTCATAATAAATGCGGTTAAGATCCTCTACTGTCAGATTGTCCGGATCCTCGTAAACGCGTTTCTGGAATTCATCCTCCTTCACGCCTTCAACCGCCGAATATGAAAGGGAGAATAACGTATATACCTTCATAACATCCGCATAGTCCCCGTAGATATCATCATAATAATCCAAAAACAGAAGCTCTAATCCCTGTGAATGGATCTCTGCGGTATCTATATCGCACCTGTTGAAATACCAGGTGGGTTCGCTCTGGTAATACATCTCATTATAATGACCAAACTCATGGATAAGAGTTCCCATATCGCTGTAGGTACCGTCAGCGCAGTTATAAAGGAAAGGCGCATTGTAACCTCCAGCGATACCCGTGGTAAAACCACCGGGGGCCTTGTGTTCACTTACAGAAATATCTATGAGATCATGATCCACCATATAGTTATAAGAAACCATCAGATCGTTAGAGATATCCGGAAGATGCCTTGACAGATTATCCATACACTCCTGCTCTGTCATGGGTTCATCCCACATGGATGAATACTGGTCGCTATAGGTTCCCTGAAGCATGCCATACAATTCATCCTGCAGGGGAACAAAATCATTCGCTACCATCTGTCTGTATGCATCCAGATCACTATACTCATAGTCTCTTTCATACTCTCTTGCATATGCATAATCCGTGTAGTTCTCATATCCGTAGCTCTTGGCTATCTGGGTACGCACATCCACAAGTTCGAGATAAAGCTCACCCATCTCACGGTTCTGTTCATCAGTTATCGCTGCGATTCCCTGAAGCCAGGTCCAATCATCAATTGTTCCGTTTTCATACGCTTCCT
>CAMOJK010000103.1 GCA_946616835.1 uncultured Lachnospiraceae bacterium | reverse complement strand
AAAGAAAACACTCTTGCCCTCGGCAGCATAACCATTATCGTTACACCATCCACAATATGCCGTGTACGCATCCGCTCCGCTTGTGTTCGTTTCTGATTGCTCCATACAATCATCAAAAAACCGCCGTATTTTATCGGATTGCATTTTATAAGTATCCGTTGATGCAAGTACACATTTGGGCGGCTGCTCTCCGTTTTTCTTGAACTCTCGCAACCCATCCAACGCCCAATTGAGTACGGATGAAAGCACCTCCGGCTCTTGCAATTCCTGTTTCAAATGTTTGTTCTGCTCCTGTGGTTCAAAATGTCGGTCAAATGTAATAATTCTCACTCGCTCAGATTGAAACAATGTATCATCCGTTACAACAGGCAAGGAATTACAATTGATGCAAATTTTGAATTGTGGCAAATACTCAAACGGCTCTTGATATAATTTCCTTGCGGAAATCGTTTCGCCGCCTGTTAAACTCTTGAATAATGCCACATCAAGCAACATTCTCTTTGGCGGCTCGGATATATTCAAGAAACGAACGCCTGCAAGCCTAGCAATCTGTGGTGATGCCCCATCACTATTACGTTTCTTTGACATTGCCAATGTTTCGGGCGGTATAGTCGCTGCATAATCACCCAGCATTTTACAAATTGTTTCATCCCTTGTGCTTTTTCCATTTCTCGTAGATTTTCCATAATGAAAAAATGCTGTTTCCAATGAAGTATCTGATGTGAGGCAATATCCATCAATACGTTTCATATATCTTATTTTTTCTTTATTCCCCTGCATTATTTCGTCATTAAACTTGCTCCATTTTGTACCATCGGCAGCAGGATTATAATTGCATCCGCTCACCTTGGAAAGCATATCCGATGCCCTGTGTTCGTGGCTCTCCATCGTATCTAAATCAAGCGTACAATTGAGGCAATTGAAAAGGTTATGCTTGCAATCAAAATCCTCTTGGGTTCTTGCCATCAATGACCGTGCATCCTTTACAAGCGTTTCTCGCTTGTGCAAATTTCCATAAGATAGAACATATTTCAAGAACGCCTCGCCTTGCTTTTCATCAAGCCTGCTGCCGTATGATTTTAGCAATCTATACATTTCCTTTGCTTTTTCTGCTGCCTGTACTCCGCCCACATCCTCACGCCAACGGATGCCATCATAGAAAAACCAATTTTTCGCCGTGACATTGTAAACCAACTCATCGGAAAATAACTCGCTGTATATCTGTGAAAAACCCATCTCGTTATATTCTCGGGTTTTCTCGGGTTGAATATCGCAAACCCTTTTATAAAGGATGCTGTTTCTCTCGGTCTGTTTTTTATTTTTCATCACTCGCCACCTCATCAAATGCACCCTCAAGGCTCTCTGTGAGGTTCATTTGCCCTTGTATCTGCTTTAAAGTATTTTTTATTGGTGATGCTGTTTTAAGGCGTGAAAACGCTTGTTTCTGCATCAGACGAACGAACGCTTGCTTTTCCTGCTCATCCGCCGCAAACCAATAACCCTCAACACCGCTCAAAATCTGTAAACCCTGCTGCCGTGCCTGTCTAACAATATTCTTGGCAGCAGCAGGCGTTGTGTTCAATCTCGCTGCTAAATCCTGTTGATGAATAGCGTTCTCAACACCAACGGAAATATACTGATATAAAAAATCATAATTCATTGAATACACCTCCTGCCTTTACTCTGTGGCGATACTGTCAAGGTATCGTTGCACCTTGCGAACATTCCACAAAATCCGCTTACCCATTTGGATTTTTGCTCCTGCTGCCTCGCCGATTTTAACCGCTGTACTCCTGCCACAATCAAGGCACTCCGCCAATGTTTCGGTATTGGCTGTCAATCGGTCTGATAACTGAATAACATTGCTTGTGGTTTTATTCATTGCCAACACCTCCGCCCTTGGATGCTATCTCATCAACATATACTTTGAATTGCTCCGCATCCTCTTTTGAAAACTCTTTTCTCAATTTCCTGCTAAATGCCGCATCCGTGATGCCGAATTTTTCGGCTACTTGCCACAACCTCACGCCTTTACTTGCTGCATATAGTTTCAATTCTCTGTTGTTCATTACAAAACCTCCTGTTGAAAATATACTATAACTTTGTTATACTCTTATCATAAACATTGTTACTGTTGTTTACCACTTGCGGAATATCGCAATAACTGTTATGGAAAGTAGGTGTATAGAATGAAAAACAGGCAAAACCCTAACAAAACCCTTGGCAATCGTGTTAAGGCTCTCCGTGAGGCTGCAAAACTCACTCAAGAACAACTCGCCGAACAACTCCATTTTTCCGCTAAATATATAGGTGACTTGGAAAACGCAAGGCGTAACATCACACCACAAACCGCCGAACTTATGGCAAACTTGTTCCGATGTGATGCAAATTATCTATTGGATGAAACCGTGGAATACAAAACCGCCGTTGATAAATTCAATGCTGTATTGGATGAAACCTCGCACGAAAACTATTTAATGTTTAATGCAATATGCTCTCTTGCGGCTCTAAATGGCTATGATGTGGAAATACAGGATATACACGGCAGCGGTAAAATTGAGGATGTATTTTCAAGAATGAAAGAATTTATGATATTCAAGCGGAACGGCAAAAAAGATTTTTCTTTATCCTTGGCGGATGCAAACCGTTTCGGAAATAATCTCTCTGAAATCTTTATGTCAAATATTAAATGGAATATCAAAACAGAATAGGCAGCAGGCGTATAATTTGCCTCCTGCATTATAAGAAAAACCCCTGCTCCATCGGCAAGGGTTTTTGTTTGGCAATTGGTGTAAAATTGGTGTAAAACCATAAAAATAAGGCTCTCCATAGCATCGGAAAGCCTTTATTTATAAGGGTTTTCTTAATTGAGGGTTTTTAATGTCGGGAAGAGCAGCACGTCGCGGATTGCAGGGCTGTTAGTCAACAGCATAACCAGCCTGTCGATGCCGTAGCCGATTCCGCCTGTAGGAGGCATGCCGATTTCCAGTGCGTTGAGGAAGTCTTCGTCTGTGTGCTCAGCCTCTTCGTCACCTGCTGCCGCATTGGCATCCTGGGCTGCGAAGCGCTCCCTCTGATCGATGGGATCGTTGAGCTCGGAGTATGCGTTGCACATTTCCCATCCGTTGATGAAGAGCTCGAAACGCTCCACATGTCCTTCATATCCCGGCTTTTTCTTGGTAAGAGGGGATATCTCAATGGGATGATCCATTACAAATGTAGGCTGAACCATATGCTCCTCGCAGAATTCTTCGAAGAAGAGATTCAGTATATCGCCCTTCTTGTGGAACTCTTCAATCTCTATGTGGCGCTCCTTTGCAAGAGCCCTTGCGGTCTCATCGTCCGGTACCTGAGCAGGATCATCAAAATCGATACCCGTGTATTTCTTCACGGCGCCGGCCATTGTTATGCGCTCAAAGGGCTTTCCGAAATCCAGCTCGATGTCACCATAGTTAAATTTGGTCGTGCCCAATACCTGCTGTGCCACATGACGGAACATGCTCTCTGTCAGTTCCATCATACCTTCATAATCAGTGTATGCCTGATAAAGCTCCATCAGTGTGAACTCCGGATTATGTCTCGTATCCACACCCTCGTTACGGAATACACGGCCAATCTCATACACTCTTTCAAGGCCGCCGACAATAAGCCTCTTCAAATAAAGCTCAAGTGAAATACGAAGCTTTAAGTCCTCATCAAGGGCATTGAAGTGAGTCTCAAAAGGTCTTGCTGCTGCCCCACCGGCATTTGCCACCAGCATGGGAGTCTCCACCTCCATGAAATTCCTGCCTGCAAGGAAGTTACGGATTTCCTTTATGATCTGACTTCTCTTTACAAAAGTATCCCTGCTTTCCTCATTCATTATAAGGTCCACATATCTCTGACGGTATCTTATATCAGTATTTGTCAGACCGTGGAACTTCTCAGGCAGCACCTGCAGACTCTTTGTAAGCAGTGTCATCTCTTCAGCATGTATGGATATCTCACCAGTCATTGTCCGGAAAACATATCCCTTTACGCCATAGATATCGCCGATATCTGACTTCTTGAAATCAGCATATGATTCTTCACCCAGAGCATCCTTTGACACATATATCTGCACATCACCCTTCAGGTCACGGATATTTGCAAATGAAGCTTTTCCCATTACACGCTTGAACATCATACGGCCGGCAATGGATACACGGATAGGAGATGCGTCGAGCACTGCTCTTCTTGCATTGTATGCTTCCTTTTTAGCCTGACGGTAAGCACTTATGGTCTCGTTATCGGCATCCTCAGCAGGCTCAGCCGGAAGCTCTGGCTCCTTGTAATCCTTCAGTATCTCTGCCTCATGTTCCTCGTACAGGGATTTAACTTCATCCGTGTGATGAGTCTGGTCATACTTTGTGATCACGAAAGGATCCTTGCCTGCATCCTGCAGTGCCTTAAACTTTTCCCTTCTTGCCTTCAGGATCTGATTGACATCCTGTACCTGTTCGTTCTTTCCGTTCTTTGCTTCGTTATTTGCGTTTTCTCCCATGATGACTCTCCTGTCGAATATATTTAACATAAAATGAAGCGGACTAAAACCACGGCCCGCTTCAGATCACTCATTATCAGTTACAGATCATCGGATCAGTCTTTCTCCATCCACAGATCAAGTACCTTGTACTCAAGTGTTCCCATCGGTGCCTCTACGGATACCTTATCACCCTTTTTGGCATTCAGTATTGCCCTGCCGAGAGGTGATTCATCTGATATAACTCCGCTAAGGGACTTTGCCTCATTTGCACTCTTTATGGCAAATGTCATCTCCTCACCCGACGAAAGTTCCTGTATCTTTACCGAACATCCGAAGGATACTCTGGTAAGCTTGCCGTTCTTTGACTCAACATCGATGACCTCGACATCCTTGAGCATAGCCTCCAGTTCCTGGATTCTGGCCTCGACATCACGCTGCTCATCACGGGCTGCATCATACTCAGCGTTTTCGGAAAGGTCGCCCTGTTCCTTTGCTTCTTTTATCTTCTGTGCAACTTCTTTTCTGCGAACCAGCTTGAGTTCGTCCAGTTCCCTCTCATATTTTTCAAGTCCCGCTCTGGTAAGCTTATTCTTTGCCATTATAGTCCCTCCGCAATGAATGTTTGCTCTTTAACACATTTGTCTTTATTACTTATACAGACAACAAATTATAACTCAAATCTTCAATGTATGTCAAATAAGAAATCTCATTGATTGTCAACTGCAATATTAATATTGTTGACAATCTTTTTTTATGGTGCTAATATCACAAAGTACCAGAAATAGGACAGACTTAAGATCACACCGGAGAAAAAAAATGACAAAAAAAACAGACAATTCTACAAACGCTCAGGGAAAAAAATCACTCAGAACATTAGACATTGCATATATAGGTGCTTCCGTAGCGCTTATCGCCATATGCTCATGGATAAGCATACCGACTACCATTCCCTTTACCCTGCAGACTTTTGCGGTAATGCTCACAGTCCTGCTCCTTGGAGGAATGCGTGGAACCATAGCAATAACAGTTTATATTCTCTTGGGTGCTGCAGGTGTTCCGGTCTTTTCCGGATTTTCCGGCGGCATTGCAAAACTTCTGGGTCCGACAGGCGGATATATAATCGGTTTTCTTGGAACCTCCCTGGTAATGTGGGCATTTGAAAAATTTTTAGGCAAAAAAATCTGGGTATATATCGCAGCTATCGTTACCGGACTTATCGTGTGCTACGCTTTCGGAACAACATGGTTCATAAAAGTCTATACTGCAGATGACGGCAGCAAAGCCACCCTTGCAATGGCACTCTCATCATGCGTCATTCCCTATCTTATCCCCGAGGTTATAAAAGTAATTCTCGCTTTGACAATAGGAACCAACAAAGCCATACACAGCGTGATACAGTGACTCTGCAATAAAACCTGCACCTTTTCAACAACGAAGGCACATTTTATTCCCACATTCCTGATACGAAGTACATAAGGGACATCCATGTGTAGACCGAGTAATACACGCCCCTGTCATCCGTGCCTTCCTTAAGCATCTTCATGGCATCGTTCTTATTTACCTTAACAAAGCCGGAAAAAATCTCCTTGCCAACAGCCCCTTCCTGGGTAAGCTTAAGTTCCCTTCCTTCCGTATTTATTACAGCACATACCAGCGCATTGCTTTCATCGGTAAAACCCGGTGTTGAAAAAACAAGCGGATTTATTACAGTAAGAACATCCCCCTTATTTTCATCAGGCTCTATACCGGTCTCTTCGAATAGTTCACGCTTAGCTGCCAGAAGAACCGGTGACTCAGCCCCCTTATCCTCTTCATCGATAAGCCCTGCAGGAACACCTGTAATAAACTGACCTGTGACATATCTGAATTCCCTGGATAAAAGCAGCAGTGGCTCTCCTTCACCCTTAAGTATGACAAAGCAGCTCACAGCATCCGGTATCATATTCTTAAAGTCTTCACCATGCTTTATGACAGCCAGGTCGTCCTTCTTCCGTCTGCTTGCGTCATAGTAAAACTTCCCCTCACTCCCATAGTGAAGCTTATATAAGTTTGCATATTTTGATTCATAGAGGATCTCCACATCCTCATTATTTATCTCAGGTGCTTTATCTGAAACCACTTGATCGCCCTCCCTTAATCGTTAATTCCTACACTACTCCGGCACATTGTTGATACATTATTACAACTGTCTTCCCACCCGTATGCTTTGCCGGAAAGACACTTACGAATGCTCCGGCTTCTACCGGATAAAGGTCTGCATCTTTTACTCTCCCAGCACTTCAATGAGATTATCCACATCATCCCACATCCTGTAATCAAGTCTCTCGCAGGACTCTAATACTATGACATCAGCATTTCTCACTTCGTCCTTTATATTAAACACATCACTCCTGTTGGCAAAATATGATTCAGAATAATCCCTCAGCATATAGTTCATGATAGTCAGCGTAAAGGAATCTCCCAGCATCACAAGCCTTTCTTTATTTGGACTGTCTGTAGTCACTTTATAATGCCCGCTGAACACGAGATCCGAGGTCTGTGTATTATCAAAAGACAGAATATTAAGCTCAGGCCTGTAAGAAAATGTATATGCCGTATCATCAGGATAAAGTGCAGGATCCAGTCCCCCCAGTGATATCAGATCCCCGTTGGATGCAGGATAGGGATCTTCTTTGCATACTGCATTCTCCACATCCTCTGTCGGAAGCCCCATAGCCTCATACAGCGCTTCCATTCCCACGAAGGCCCCGGCCATATTCCAATGGGTATCGTATTTAAAATACATTGGCACTAACGACCGGCCTTCCGTCAGTTCTTTAACCGGATAAACATATGTGATATCCGAATTTTCATGCACATAATCAGCAAAAATCCTCTGCCGTCCCATTTCATTTTCTATCCTGTAGGTCGGCATTTTGTCCGCATAGATTCTTTCCTTATTCGGTATCATAAGAAATGCCAGCTTTATGCCCTTATCATCGCAGATTTCCTGAAGCTCCTCCATCCTCTCCAGGTGCTCTGCCATTTCTTCTTCATCCATGACATTCGATCCCCTGTAGTAATCCAGTGAATTCTCACCCAGGTAGAAAAGCCAGTCGTCACGACCGAAAAGTACCATCTCATTGTCACTAGCAACAGGAAATACATAGTCATCTTCCACCGTCTCCGGATACAGGATATTTGCAATTCCGGCGCCGATATGTCTCCTGTAGATCGACTCCAGCCGGCTGTTTTTCTCGTTATAGTAGTTTATCATCATGTCCCTGAAAGGCAAGTGGTCATTATAGTATGCCTCATAGTCAGCCGTCACCGTGGAAAGATCTATACTTTCCGGCAATTCCGCAAGAGCTCTTTTTTCAGTATTCGCCGGAGCAATAAGATTCCTGAGGCTGCTCCCCTCCGTTGAAGCGGCATTCAGGACAAGCCACAGCGGCAGCGGCAGCACAAGCAGCAGCACAAAGAAAACCGACGATATTATATTTAGGTATTTATTATTGTCTTTCATCATAATTTACCTGTTGCGCCCTCTGAGTAAATCACTCTGCGCGGCTTATTTTCCCGACTCGTAGCTAAAACTGAAAATATATAAACGGATTATATGTTCCACTCACTATCAGCACCACGGATACAAGCAGAAATGCGATCTGTATTCCTAAATCAGCAATGCGCACAGCTATATTTCCCGAATACTTTTTATACGTTTTTTCTAGCAGCCGCTGCACCGGTCCACACAGCATCAACGCAGGCGGCAGTACCAAAAGCATCTTCATGGAAAGGAAATTCATGATACTGTTTTCCGCAGAGCCCGCACCCGCAAAAAGCTGGCCGGTAAACTCAAAGCCCTGCAGTATGTCATCCGACCTGAAAAATATCCAGCCTACCATCACCACGAAAAATGTGTAAATAATATTAAGAACCTTAACCGGGTTTTTATCCAGATACTTCCCGAGGAATAGCCTTTCAACAAGCAGGAATACCGCATAATACAGCCCCCAGAATATGAAGGTAAAATTGGCCCCGTGCCAGAAACCCGTCAGCAGAAAAACTATAAAGAGATTAATACAGGTTCTCTTAAGCCCCCGCCTGCTGCCCCCAAGAGGAATATACACATAATCCCTGAACCACGATGACAGGGAAATATGCCACCTGCGCCAGAATTCCCGGACTGAAAACGATGTATAGGGATAATTAAAATTCTCACGGAATTCAAATCCAAACATCTTTCCAAGCCCTATCGCCATATCGGAATAACCGGAAAAATCATAGTATATCTGAAGTGTGTAGCATACAGCTCCCAGAAAAGCAGTGGCCGTACCAAGGCTTCCTATATCCGATGCCCATATGCTGTCTGCGCACTCCGCAAGGGAATTGGCGATCATAACCTTTTTAGCCAGACCGTAACAGAAACGCTTCACGCCGGCAGAAAACCTTTCAAAGCTTTCCTGCCTGCCCCGCAACTGTTTTTCTATATCGCTGTACTGGACAATGGGACCTGCGATAAGCTGCGGAAACAGAGATATGTACAGCGCAAAATCCAACACATCCTTCTGTACATCACATTTCCTGCGGTAGACATCCACCACGTAAGACATCGCCTGAAATGTAAAAAAAGATATTCCTATGGGCAGCACTATCTCAGGGATCCCCAGTGCACCCGTTCCCTCCAGCGCAAATACAGAAGCAAGCACGCCTCTGTCTCCCGGCGCCATAACTGCCTCTATTATGTTTATGACCATGTTGAAATATTTAAAAAAGAAAAGTACCGCAATATTGACGGTCAGAGTACCAATAAGGACAAGCTTACGCTTTTTTTCTCCAGAAGCCCGGTCCATAAGCAGAGCCCCCGTGTAGTCCGCAATAATGGTAAAGATCATTATTGCCAGATAATAAATCCCGCCCCAGGCATAAAAAAAGAGACTTGCAAGAAGCAGGAACGAATTTTTCAGTCTGACCTTCAGAACTCCGTCTTTTACAGGGAGCACATTGATAAGAAAATATATCAGAATGACTGCAGGCAGAAACGCCCACAAAAATATCATCGAAGAAAAAAGCATCTTATCACCTGTCTGTCTTTATAACTACCGCGTATATCTCAAGATCTTCATCCTCAGATGCATTCTCCAGTCCATGGAAATGATGCTCCCTGCAGACTGTCACATCACCGGGATGCATATCGTAGACCTGACCATCATCAGTACATCTGGCGATACCGGAAAGAACAGTTATCACTTCCTCGTTCCCAACATGTTCGTGATAGCCGATGGTAGCTCCCGGTATCAGCACCAGTCTGGCAACCACATCCGCATTACCGGTAAAGCCCCCCTCATCAATGCTGTTATATCTTTTTACATATTTTTCTCCGCCCTTCATATTCTCAATGATGACGGGATCTATGTCTTCCTTTTTCTTAAACATGAATTTTACGTATAATCCAATTATCAGTTGATGATTGGATTTTTTCCTTTCTCCCAGG
>CAMOJK010000102.1 GCA_946616835.1 uncultured Lachnospiraceae bacterium | reverse complement strand
AGGGCTGGAGCATATACTGTGATGGCAAAGAAATAGAAACCATAGCTACAGTTGAAAATGCTTTCCTCGGTGCAGAATTACCCGAAGGAGACCATGAAATAGAATTAAAATATACCGCACGCTTTGCAAAAGAAGGATTAATAATCAGTCTCGCCAGTGCTGCCATACTTGCCATAATAAGCATTGTTACGCTGCTGCAAAAAACCAAACGCAATGATTTTCCGAAAGGTACATCTGTTTGACAGCGTTTTCTAAATCACAATCTGCAGCAGCTTATCACCCTCACCCATTCACAATCTCTATCTGGCAGGATCTCATAGTCGCCAGAGCTGCCTCATGAGCCTCCGGAGTTACTCCTGCACAGCAGGAAGCATCCACGCTCACCTTTATCTCCGGGAAAAGAGCCTTAATTATGAGAGCGTTTGAAACCACGCAGATATCAGTACACAGACCTACCAGCTCCACTTCCTCAAAATCAAAATCCGTCCAGCCAGTATAGCCGAAAGTATTTTTATTTATGATAGTAGACGAGGAAGCATCCAGCTCAGAACTGATTTCCCACCCCTTGCTTTCCTCTACGCAGTGAACTACCGGCAGATGCTTTCCCTCATTCGTTTGAAGATAATCATCATAATGAGTATCCCTTGTAAAGATGACCTCACTGCCCTCAGCCCGTGCATCTGCAATCTTCTGCTTTACTTTAGGGACTATGGCAACAGCCTCCTTTGTTCCCAGGCTCCCATCTATAAAATCATTCTGCATATCTACCACTATCAGTGCCTTCATTTTTCACATTCCTCCTTTAATATGCGTCTTAAATCACATTGGCCTTTCGTCTCTTTTGTATAATCCGCATATAACAAGCAATGGCAAAGCCTGTTTTATTCAAATTCCTACAGTGTTAAATTTATATTATACTTTTCAGCCACTCTATTTGTCGACATTTGAATATTTTCCGTCTTTATCCTTCAAATACAGCCATTATCGTATTCATTCCATTCATTTGACTGTCATCCTTGCATAAGCAGGCGAGTCGAAAAGCTCCGTTCTAACTGTTACAAAATCAGCTTTTAAGCTCTTTTTCAGCCAGATCTATCGCCAGATCTATCACAGTATCCATGTCATAATACTTATACTCTCCGAGACGTCCGCCAAAGATCACTCTGCTTTCCTTATCTGCCAGCTCTTTATATTGCCTGTACAGATTTCCGTTCTTCTCATCATTTACAGGATAATAGGGCACATCTCCGGGTTCCCACTCCTTACTGTACTCCCTGCTTATAACAGTCTTCGGCAGGTCATTTCCGTTCTCATCTTTGCCAAATTCAAACCACTTATGCTCCACGATCCTTGTCCATGGTGTCTCCCTATCGGTATAGTTCATTACAGCATTTCCCTGGAAATTCGGCATATCCAAAACTTCTTCTTCAAAGCGCAATGAACGATATTCAAGATGTCCCAGCCTATACCCAAAATACTCATCTATTGCCCCGGTGTAATATACTCTGTCTGCCAGGGAGTCGAGTTCATTCCGATTTTCAAAATAATCCGTATCCACTCTTACTTCAATTCCTTCAAGCATCCTCTCCACCATCCGAGTAAACCCACCGATCGGGATTCCCTGATAGAGCGCATTAAAATAATTATTATCAAAGGTAAACCGCACCGGAAGACGCTTTATTATAAATGCCGGCAACTCAGTACAGGGCCGCCCCCACTGCTTTTCCGTATAGCCCTTTACAAGCTTCTCGTATATATCCTTACCTACCAGGGATATAGCCTGTTCCTCAAGGTTTTTAGGTTCCTTAATGCCCGATGCCGCCTTCTGGCGCTCGATCTCGTCATAAGCCTCCTGAGGTGTAACCACTCCCCACATCTTATTAAATGTTCGCATATTGAAAGGAAGTGAATAAAGCTCACCATGATAATTTGCCACCGGTGAATTGGTATAGCGGTTAAACTCAGCAAAGCTGTTCACATACTCCCAGGCGCGCCTGCTGTTTGAATGAAAAATATGAGCACCAAACTTATGGACATTAATATCCTCTATCTTTTCCGTATAAATATTTCCTGCAACATAAGGCCGTCTGTCTATAACAAGCACCTTTTTACCGGCATCCGTAAGCTGTCTTGCAAAAGTGGCACCAGATGCACCGGCACCAACTATAAGATAATCATAATGCATATTTCCTCTTTTCTGCAGCATTTTCTCTGCATCTTAAAAATTCTCCGCGCGTACGGCACAAAGCAACAGCTTCGGTCCAATGCACTCAGTATATTATAATGACCATTGATAACAGGTGCAAGTCGAATCCCGTAAATATAAAAAAGAGGAAAGCCGGTAAAACTTCCCTCTTTTATACTATCCTTATGTTTTACTATACGTTTTTCGCTACAGAATACTCTCTAACTACAGCTATCTCTTACTTCCCTGCGCGATAGCTGCCTGTGCTGCAGCCAGCCTTGCGATAGGCACCCTGAAAGGCGAGCAGGATACATAATCAAGTCCGATCTTATTACAGAACTCTACAGACTGGGGATCACCACCGTGCTCACCACAGATTCCCACATGGAGTCCCGGATTAACCGGCTTGCCCAGCTTGATAGCCATCTCCATAAGCTTACCTACGCCCGTCTGATCAAGCTTTGCAAAAGGATCGTTCTCAAAGATCTTTGTATCATAATATGCTTCAAGGAACTTGCCTGCATCGTCACGGGAGAAGCCGAAGGTCATCTGTGTGAGGTCATTCGTACCGAAGCAGAAGAAATCAGCCTCAGCAGCGATCTCGTCAGCAGTAAGTGCTGCTCTCGGTATCTCTATCATGGTTCCTACTTCATACTCAAGGCTTACTCCAGCCGCCTTGATCTCGGCATCCGCAGTATCAACAACTATCTTCTTAACCAGCTTAAGTTCCTTTACATCACATACAAGAGGGATCATGATCTCAGGCTTCATATTCCAGTCAGGATGAGCCTTGGAAACATTGATTGCAGCGCGTATTACAGCCTTGGTCTGCATCTTTGCGATTTCAGGATACGTAACCGCAAGGCGGCATCCCCTGTGGCCCATCATAGGATTGAATTCATGGAGGGAATCGATATATTCCTTGATCTTCTCCACACTCTTGCCCTGTGAATAAGCAAGCTTCTTAATATCAGCTTCCTCTGTGGGAACAAATTCATGAAGAGGAGGGTCAAGGAACCGGATGGTCACGGGACAACCTTCAAGAGCCTCGTAAAGCTGTTCGAAATCCCCCTGCTGATAAGGCAGTATCTTCTCAAGTGCAGCTTCCCTTTCCTCAACTGTATCCGAGCATATCATTTCACGGAAGGCAGCTATTCTTGACTCTTCAAAGAACATATGCTCCGTACGGCAGAGACCTATACCTTCTGCGCCAAGCTCTCTTGCCTTCTTCGCGTCTGCAGGTGTATCTGCATTTGTGCGGACCTTAAGTGTCCTGTACTTGTCTGCCCATGCCATAACCCTGCCGAACTCACCGGCGATCTTGGCATCAACAGTAGCTATTTTTCCGTCATAGATATTTCCGGTGGTACCGTCAATTGAAAGCCAATCGCCTTCATGGTATTCCTTGCCTGCAAGGGTGAACTTCTTATTTTCCTCATCCATTGCAATGTCGCCGCAGCCGGATACGCAGCAGGTACCCATACCTCTTGCCACAACTGCCGCATGGGATGTCATACCGCCTCGGACAGTAAGTATTCCCTGCGCAACCTTCATACCTGTTATATCTTCAGGTGATGTCTCAAGTCTTACGAGAACAACCTTTTCCCCTCTTGCTGCCCATTCCTCAGCATCCTCAGCGGAAAAGACGATGCGTCCGCATGCTGCTCCCGGCGAAGCACCAAGTCCCTTTCCTGCAGGGGTTGCTGCCTTTAAAGCAGCCTGATCAAACTGGGGATGAAGAAGTGTGTCGAGATTTCTGGGATCTATCATTGCCACAGCTTCTTCTTCCGTGCGCATACCTTCGTCAACAAGATCGCAGGCTATCTTCAAAGCAGCCTGAGCGGTCCTCTTGCCGTTTCTTGTCTGAAGCATATAGAGCTTGCCGTGCTCAACGGTAAATTCCATGTCCTGCATATCTCTGTAATGATCCTCAAGAGTCTTGCAGACATCCTTAAACTGGGCAAATGCCTCAGGGAATTTTTCTTCCATTTCGGCAATCTTCATAGGCGTCCTTACACCTGCAACCACATCTTCACCCTGCGCATTGGTGAGGAACTCGCCAAAAAGTCCCTTATCACCTGTCGCCGGATCCCTTGTGAAAGCAACACCGGTACCACAGTCATCACCCATATTACCGAAAGCCATGGACTGCACATTTACGGCCGTTCCCCATGAATACGGGATATCATTGTCGCGTCTGTATACATTGGCCCTTGGATTGTCCCAGGATCGGAATACTGCCTTAATAGCACCGTAAAGCTGTTCCTTGGGATCTGTCGGGAAATCGCTGCCAATCTTAGACTTGTATTCAGCCTTGAACTGCTCAGCCAGTTCCTTAAGGTCATCAGCAGTAAGCTCAACATCCTGCTTAACGCCCTTTTTATTTTTCATCTCGTCTATGAGTTCCTCGAAGTATTTCTTTCCTACTTCCATAACTACATCCGAATACATCTGGATGAATCTTCTGTAGCAGTCCCATGCCCAACGGGGATTATTGGACTTTTCGGCAATGACAGCAACAACATCCTCGTTAAGTCCGAGATTGAGGATTGTATCCATCATGCCGGGCATCGATGCCCTCGCACCGGAACGGACTGAAACCAGCAGCGGATTTTCTTTATCACCAAATTTCTTGCCGGTGATCTCCTCCATCTTGATGATATACTCGTCAATCTGAGCCCTGATTTCAGCATTGATTTCCCTTCCGTCCTCATAATACTGAGTACATGCCTCCGTAGTGATTGTGAACCCCTGGGGTACGGGAAGCCCGATATTAGTCATCTCGGCCAAGTTTGCACCCTTACCGCCAAGAAGATTACGCATATCAGCGCTGCCCTCTTTGAATAGATAAACCCATTTTTTTGCCATGCTTTTACCTTCCTCTCATTTAGAATTTTTGTGTTGTAAAAACGAACACTCCTCCACACATATCAAAAATTTTACCATATTTTATGCTTTTTTGCATTATTTTTTTGTAAAAAATAAACATCCCTTGAGGCTTATCTGCCTGCAAAGGATGTTTTTTACCTTACATCATTAGTCTACTGACTTAAATTATTTATTCAAATATCAGACCAAACATGAATGTAAAAATATAGTGTATAAGCCCTGTTACAACCACTGTTATAAGAGTTGCCAGCATATATGCCGCCGGGGATTTGTTCTCATTCTTTGCAAGCTTCGCAAATCCCAATATTACTATTACAGTTATAAACGATTTTAGTCCCGTATCAACAGAAGGAATAAGACTGTTTCTCAGCACCCCGAGAGGTATCAGCCGTCCTATCGTATACAGCACACTTAAAAGAGCACACATAAACTCACGCACGGCAAGTATCGATAAAACATTATTAAACTGAACCTTGTTGTCTTTCTCCAGGAAATTGATGATAAACGCAGCAACCAGTGAGAAAAGCACTCCATAGATCAGTATGCTCCAGATATCATATCCTGCATTCTTAAAAAAGTTTCCGACAGTAAGAGTCGCCTCAAAACTTCTGCCATATTTTATTGCATAATAAATATCAGATCCCAGATAAGAAAAAGGTATGCACCCTATTGACAATACAAGAGTGATCAGATACAGCAGTAAGGATGTAAGCACGGTTGAATCCTTTGAAAAATCCGCAATAGAATCCACAGGTCTCTTGAAAACATTCTTAAAGAAATCAAAAAGCACACCTGACTTCTTTTCATTATTCCCCTGCCCCTGTGGTGCAGGCTGCTGAACCGCCGGCACTGCCTGAGATCCTGAATATCCCTGCTGTCCAGCGCTTCCCTGCTGCTGTCCCCCGTTATTCATACTGCTCTGAGGAGGCATCTGCCCCTGTCCTGCAGACCTCTGAGGCTGTCCGTCAGGCATCTGCCCTGAATTTGTCTCTCCCTGCGATCCGGTATTTACGGCCTGACCGGCCGCATTCATCGAAGGCATACCACCGCCACTGCAATAGCTGCATACCGCTCCGTCTTCAATCTTGTTTCCGCACTTTGGACAAAATCCCATTTTTTTCTCCTGTCTCAACCGTTATCAAAAATACCAATATCCATTATCAGAACATAAACTTATCTGCAAAATATGCATCCAGCTCAGCTATCGCAATACGATCCTGCTGCATTGTATCACGGTCACGAACTGTAACGCATCCGTCAGTCTCCGAATCAAAATCATATGTAACACAGAAAGGAGTACCGATCTCATCCTGACGACGATAACGCTTTCCGATAGCTCCTCTGTCATCAAATTCACAGTTATATTTCTTTGAAAGCTGTGCAAAGATCTTTTCCGCACCCTCATCAAGCTTCTTGGAAAGAGGAAGCACTCCGATCTTTACAGGTGCAAGTGCAGGATGGAAATGAAGCACAGTTCTCATATCAGGCTTTTCTTCAGTTCCGATATTCTCCTCATCATAAGCGGCACACAGGAAAGCAAGCACCACTCTGTCAGCACCAAGCGAAGGCTCGATAACATAAGGAACATATTTCTCGTTTGACTCGTCATCAAAGTATGAAAGATCCTGCTTTGAAACATTCATATGCTGTGTCAGGTCGTAATCTGTACGGTCAGCTATACCCCACAGTTCGCCCCAGCCTATGGTCGGGAAAAGGAACTCTATATCCGTTGTTCCCTTTGAGTAAAATGCAAGCTCTGCCGGATCATGGTCGCGCAGGCGGAGTTCTTCCTCTTTTATACCAAGAGAGATAAGCCAGTCACGGCAGAAACCTCTCCAGTATTGGAACCACTCAAGGTCTGTTCCCGGCTTACAGAAGAATTCCAGCTCCATCTGCTCGAATTCCCTTGTCCTGAAAGTAAAGTTACCGGGTGTAATCTCATTTCTGAAAGACTTGCCCACCTGACCGATACCGAAAGGGATCTTCTTTCTGGTGGATCTCTGTACATTCTTAAAGTTAACGAATATGCCCTGTGCTGTCTCAGGTCTTAAATAAACCACATCCTTAGCATCCTCTGTAACACCCTGGAAAGTCTTGAACATGAGATTAAACTGCCTGATATCTGTAAAATTATGCTTTCCGCAGGAAGGACAGGGAATGGAATTTTCCTTTATGTAGTCCATCATCTGCTCAGTAGTCCAGCCATCAACGGATGACTCAAGGGTAAGGCCTTTCTCAGCAGCAAAATCCTCAATAACCTTGTCTGCACGGAAACGCTCATGGCACTCACGGCAGTCCATCAGAGGATCTGAAAATGATCCCAGATGACCGGAAGCGATCCATGTCTGGGGATTCATAAGGATTGCACAGTCAACACCTACATTGTAGGGAGACTCCTGTACGAACTTCTGCCACCAGGCCTTTTTTACATTGTTCTTAAGCTCTACACCAAGGCTGCCGTAGTCCCAGGTATTAGCCAGTCCGCCGTATATCTCTGATCCCGGGAAAATAAAACCTCTTCCCTTTGCAAGATTCTTTATCTTATCAAGTGTCTTTTCCATGTCATTTATCCTCCTGATTCTTTACTTAGAAACTGTTACATATAAAATTTTTCACTCTTTATATACTACTAACTTCCTCACACCGATAACCTGCCTGACGATGAAGCTGTCCACCGGGACTACACAGTATGGAAAGCTTTACCTGCTTAGCCACTCGCCATATGTATAAGCTTCATGCTTTACCCGGATATCCGGTTGAGGCATCAGTATACTACAAAGTAAATCCCGTCTCCCACTGCACTTACGGTTTTAGAATCCCCTTTGAGCATCCCCTGTGAATAATATTTTATCTTTGAAGGGGTTTTAACTATTGCATCACCCTCCAGCACAACGATCTTTTTATCCCCCATACCCATCAGGTCATTCTTCCCTATGGTATTTTCGGATGCGGATGCTTTGCTGAGCATTCTGTTAAAATCATATCCTGCCGAATAAGCTTCACTCACGGTACCGACAAAAATATCGTCATCCATATAATCGTTGTAAGCTGTGACATCTGCAAATGAAAAATCAATATGCATCAACCCGTTTGCAAGCTCATATCCCTCCAGCACAATAGAGCCTTCGCCATGCTTTGAATTATAATCGGAAAGCTCATCATTCACCATCTGTATAAGTTCTTCCTGACTATAATAACTTTCCGAAAAGCTCTCAACAAGCTTAGCTTTTACAGAGCCGTCTTTTTCCACGGTTACAACTGTTTTATCTTCCAAATCCTGATTACCACTGGTACATCCTGCCAGTAAAAGAAATGAAACAGCAACAAGACATACCGCAAAACACTGTCTCATTTTACTATAAATTACCTTTTTCAAAGCTGCCTCCAAGAATTGCGTCTGATACACGCCCCAAATATGCACACCATAATATACCATAACCGCGGCTTTTTTTCAATGAAACTATATACATTTTGGTGCTATTTCCCGCAGTCTTTTTGTGCATTTTTTCCCTCCTTTTCAGTAATGGGCATTTATGTTATCATTTTTCACATGAATTATATTGTTTTTGATTTAGAATGGAATCAGCCGGAGGGATTGGACAGTAAGTCGCGCCCCCTCCCTTTCGAGATAATAGAGATCGGTGCAGTCATGCTTAATGACCGTTTTGAGCTGGTCTCTAAATTCAACCGTGTCATAAAGCCACAGGTATACAGCCGGCTTAACAGGCATATTGTTAAAATGCTCAGCCTTAAACCTGGTGAGTTGGAAAATGGTGACACATTTGAAAATGCTGCGGGGAAATTTCTCGAATGGTGCGGTGACGACTACATTTTCTGCACCTGGGGGAATCAGGACCTTACGGAACTCCAGCGTAATATGAACCACTACACCATGGCACCGCTTTCCGAGAAGCCCTTCCGCTATATCGATGTCCAGAGACTTTACAGCATAATGATAAACGATATGCAGCAATATGCACTCGAAACTGCAGTTGACAGAATGAAGATTGTAAAGGATGTCCAGTTTCACAGAGCATACAGCGATGCCTATTACACATCCAAGATACTTAAACTTATCCCTTCCGATATCATTGAGGGGAATCCTGCATATGATGTTTACCACCTTCCGGCCTCAAAGGACGAAGAAATACATGTGAGCACCGCTACAGGATACACTACCTATTCCCGTGCTTTTAACTCAAAAGAGGAAATACTGGAGGACCAGGTCCTTTTAACATTATGGTGTCCGGTCTGCAAAGGCCGCGCTCTGAAAAGAAAGATAAACTGGTTTAACCACTCCGGAAAGAATTATCATGCTGCCGGAAAATGTCCCGAACACGGCTATGTAACAGGTCTTATGCGCATCCATCCCGGCGAACTTGGCGGTTTCTATGCTGAAAAAATAACGAGCCTTGCTTCAGAGCATGATTTTCTGAAGCTATCAGAGCAGGCCAAAAAAGTCCCTTCCAGAAAATAATCAGCTGCCCGAAGTCAATTACATAATACGCTTTATATCATATTTCAAAATAAAAGACACCGTTTCGGTTTGATTCCAAAACGGTGTCTTCTTTTATTTTTTATGAAGCCTTACACGAAGCTTAATACAGTCCACTCTCCTGCGATCAAACCTTATCGTTGTCGTCGAATATATCTCCGCACTCAGGGCAGAACTTAGGAGGATGATGAGGATCTTCCGGCTCCCAGCCACACTTGTCACATCTGTAAAGAGGTGCACCATCGGGCTTCTTAGCTCCACACTCCTGACAGAACTTGCCCTTATTTACTGCGCCGCATGAGCAGGTCCAGCCTACTGCATCTGCAGGTTTAGCTTCACCGCATTCTGCACAGAACTTGCCTGTATTGCCTTCCTTGCCGCACTTGCCGCACTTCCAGCCAGTTGCTGAAACCACGCCTGCTGCCTGCATCTGAGGTGCAGCCTGATGAGCTGGTCCTGCCTGCTGCTGCTGAGCCTGTGCTGCGAGATTTGATATAGTATTAGCTCCTGCTGCATTCTG
>CAMOJK010000101.1 GCA_946616835.1 uncultured Lachnospiraceae bacterium | reverse complement strand
CATAAAGTGCATCAATTCCGTAAAGCACAGGCTGGCTCTCGGCAATGACAGTTATGTCAGGAAAAAGATCAGCTATGAAAAGATGGAGGAGCTTTTCAGCACTGTAAATAAATTCAAAGAGATAATGCGGGAGTATGAGGTAAGCGACTACAAAGCGTATGGTACCAGCGCGCTGCGAGAGACGGAAAATACTGCCATTATACTGGAGCAGATAAGGAGCCGTACCGGGCTTGAAGTAGAGGTGTTGAGCAACTCCGAACAGCGTTTTCTGGACTACAAAGCTATCGCGGCAAAGGGGAAGCTCTTTGACCGGATAATAGAGAAGAGCACTGCCATAGTGGATATAGGCGGAGGCAGCATACAGATCTCGCTTTTCGATAAGGACAGGCTGGTGCAGACGCAGGCTTTAAAGCTTGGCGTGCTCAGGCTTCACGAAAGAATACAGGAGATAAGACCTAGGTCTACCCAGACTGAGGATCTTTTAGATGAGATGATAGGCTCCCAGATAAAGACCTTCCACAAGGTTTTCCTCAAGGACCGTGATGTTAAGAATCTTATAATAATGGATGAGTACCTGTCTCCCAGGTTTCACCATATAGTAGACGGTGTAAGTGCTGAAGGGAGCATATCTACGGCAGGGTTTATGGATTTTGCCGAGGGACTTCTTTTAAGACGTGACGAAGAATTGGAAAATGATATGGAGCTTCCGGAAGAAAAGATCGCTCTTTTCAGGCTTTCGACGGCAATAATAAAAAGGGTTGCCGAGAATTTCGAGGTCGATACCATATGGGCTACGGGGGCAGAACTGTGTGATGGTATAGCTTACGAATACGCCGAGAAAAAAAAGCTCACCAGAATAGCGCATGACTTTGAGGATGATATCCTGGACAGCGCACAGACCGTTGGAAAGCGCTATCAGAGCAGCACAAAACATGCCGAAGCAGTTGAAAAGGCTGCCCTTTCCATATTTGACGGAATGAAGTCCGTGCATGGCATGGGCAGGCGTGAAAGACTGCTGCTCAGACTGGCGGCTATCCTGCAGGACTGCGGTAAGTTTATCAATATGACAAATGTTGGGGAATGCTCCTTCGCCATAATAGCAAATACCGAGATAATCGGGCTGTCACACAATGAACGAATAATCGTGGCGTCTGTGGTTAAGTATAATCACGGCCCTTTTGAGTACTATCCGGAAATGTCAGGCAGGATAGGCGTGGACAGACGATCGTATCTGACCATCGCCAAGCTTACGGCCATACTGCAGCTTGCAAATGCCCTCGATAAGGGCAAGGGAGAAAAGATCAAAAAGATCGACGCGGCCCTTGAAAAAGATGAGCTTCGGATTTATGTTGATGCAAAAAAGGATATGCTTTATGAGCAGGAGCGATTTGACAAAAGATCCGGATTTTTTGAGGAAGTTTACGGAGTGCATCCGAAGCTGTACAGGATGAAGAATAAGTGAGAAGTTTTAGATATAATGCATTAGGGGTTAGCAAGGGGTTAATACAGAGAGGTGTGAAATTATGGATTATCATAATTACGAGTATTTTACAAACCGGGAGAGGTCCTGGCTGAGATTCAATGAAAGGTGCCTGTCAGAAGCAAGGGATGAGTCCATACCGTTATTTGAGCGGATGAAATTTCTCAGCATAACAGCTTCAAACCTGGATGAATTCCTTATGGTAAGGATAGCTTCTCTTAAGGACATGGTCCATGCCGGATACAAAAAGACGGACATAGCAGGCATGAAGGCTGATGAGCAGCTTGCCATGCTTTATCCTGCTATGCATGAGTTTGTTGATATGCAGTATGAGTGTTACAACCATCTGGCAGATGCCGCCTGCAGTGTGGGAATGGTTTTGCTGGAGCACCATGAGGAAATGACTTCGAAACAGGCAGAATTCGCGGACAGGTATTTTGAGGATAATGTATATCCCGTGCTTACCCCTATGGCGGTCGATGCATCCAGGCCGTTTCCGCTGATAAAAAATAAGTCCTTGAATATAGGGGCTCTCATTGCCAGGAAAGAGGGAACGGGACTTGAGGCGTACGGTAATGCAAAGTCTTATTCAAAAGCCATTCTTTCCGGTGTGGATGTGACTGATGATATAGAAAAAAAGAAAAAGAAAGATAAGAAGCAGATGGACTTTGCCATAGTCCAGGTTCCAAGCGGACTTCCCAGAATAGTGGAACTGCCGCCGAATAAGGAAGGCCGCAAGTATATCATCCGCCTGGAAGAGATAATAGAGAGAAATATCTCAAAGCTTTTCCTGAATTACACGGTAGTATGTGCCTCTCCTTTCAGGATAATGCGTAATGCCGACCTGGACATCGAGGAAGAGGAAGCAGAAGATCTGCTGATGGAGATCGAAAAGCAGATAAAGAGAAGACAGTGGGGAGAGGTTATCCGGCTTGAAACGGAGAAAGGGATAGATAAGAAACTCCTTGATATATTAAAAAAGGAGCTTCGTGTCACGGCCGAGGACATATATGAGATAGAAGGGCCTTTGGACCTGACTTTCCTTATGAAAGTATATGGAATGGACGGTTTTGATGAGTTTAAGAACAGGGGAAATATACCCAGTGATGTGCCGGAGATACCTGCAGGATCGGATATCTTTGAAGATATCAGAAAGGGAGATATCCTGCTCCATCATCCGTATCAGTCATTTGAACCTGTGGTGAGATTCGTAAAAAGCGCCGCCACAGATCCGGATGTACTGGCCATAAAGCAGACGCTGTACAGAGTGAGCGGCAATTCACCAATAGTAAAGGCTCTGGCTCAGGCTGCGGAGAACGGAAAGCAGGTAACTGTACTTGTAGAGCTTAAGGCACGTTTTGATGAGGAGAACAACATAGTCTGGGCCAGGATGCTTGAGAAAGCAGGCTGCCACGTAATATACGGTTTGGTGGGACTTAAGACGCACTGTAAGATCTGCCTGGTGGTAAGGCGCGAGGAAGACGGCATACGCCGCTATGTACATCTGGCAACCGGCAATTATAATGACTCGACCGCAAAACTTTATACGGATTTCGGTCTTTTTACCTGTGCGGAGCCTGTAGGAGAGGATGCAACAGCGGTATTTAATATGCTGTCGGGCTATTCGGAGCCTCTTAGCTGGAACAGGCTTGCTGTAGCACCATTGTGGCTTAAAAAGAGGCTTTTAAAGCTTATAAAGCGGGAGACTGAAAATGCAAGAGCCGGCAGGAGCTGCGGTATAAAGGCAAAGATGAATTCCCTTTGTGATCCTGATGTGATTGCTGCCCTGTATGAGGCGTCATCTGCGGGTGTGCCGATAAAGCTGTTAGTAAGAGGGATATGCTGCCTCAAAGTTGCAATCCCTGATGTGAGCGAGAATATAAAGGTATATTCAATAGTAGGTGACTATCTGGAGCATGGAAGGGCTTTTGTCTTTGATAATGACTGTGATCCGGAGGTCTATCTTGCCAGTGCGGACTGGATGCCCAGGAACCTGGAGCGAAGGGTGGAAATAATGTTCCCGGTGGATGACCACAGGCTGAAGGAAAGGGTGATGCGTATCCTGGATGAACAGTTTATGGATAATGTAAAAAAACATGAGCTGATGCCGGATGAGCGCTATGTGAAGGCAGTATCCCAGGAGGATGACAGATACTGCTGTCAGATGGATTTCGTAAAGCAGGCAAGGGAATATGCGAAATCTTCTTCCGGCTCTAAGACGGACGGGAGGCGCTTTATCCCTATAGAGAGCAGTGAGAGAAGGACAAATGATAATGAAGAGTGACACGGAATATATTCTTGCATCAGGTTCTCCCAGACGAAAGGAGCTGTTAACCCGCGCTGGGCTGGAATACCGGGTGCTGGTCTCGGATGCTGACGAGGATTACCCGGAAGGGCTTAAGCCGGAAGAAATAGTTAAGCTCCTTGCAGGAAGGAAGGGGCATGCGGTTGCGAAACTGCTGAAGAAAGATCCGGCAGAAGCTGCGGAATTCTCCAAAACAGACGGCTGCGCGTCAGTGCAAAATAATATCATAAAACACATATGTGTAATATCTGCAGACACCATTGTGGCCCTGGATGACAGGATACTTGGAAAGCCTGCCGACAGAAAAGAGTCCGAGGCAATGATCCGGGCCCTTCAGGGCAGGGACCATCACGTCTGGACCGGGGTGCAGGTTTTATACCTGTCAGCAGGGGACAGGAGCATAGAGCGGGAGATATGTTTTGCGGACTGTACAGCAGTGCATGTGGTTCCTATGGATGATGTAGCCGTAAAAGCCTATGTCGATGGCGGAGAAGGCGACGACAAGGCGGGAGCATATGCTATCCAGGGGGATTTTGCAAAATACATAAGCGGCTACGACGGAGACTTTGATAATGTGGTAGGCCTGCCGGTCACGCATCTTATAGAAGTGCTTAACGCTAAAAGCTAATTTATGATGTTATTTTGGAGGTGTAAAATGTTTGACGATCTTGTACTGGAAGTATTTTTAAGGGACCAGCTGAAGCTTTTTTCAGAGCCCGTAGCTGAAACCAGGGACGAAGCAGAAGGGTTTCTTGAGGAAGTATTTGCCGAGGTAGTAGAGAGCCCTGAGGAAGTGCTTGAATATCTGGACGAAGCAGGTATGGATGTTACTGACATGGGAAAGGATGACATTGAGGAGATAGAAGAAGTATTTCCGATAGGTGACGGAAGATACCTGATAGTTAACGCATGATACTCTGTTATCGGGAGTTAACCTTACGGTTGCATAAATTATACTTCCCTTTCACAGACTAAATTAGAACGACACTCGCAGCTGTTTGCGGACGGTCACGATGCGGTTTTAGCTCCGGGAAAATCCACTGCCTAGTGTGCCTCAGCGTCCGGTACAGGGCTGCGAGACAACGGTTTTTGTTGGCTCGCATGTGACGGACGCATAGGCACAGTTGGCAGTTAGTTTCACGGAGCGTTGCATCGGTCCGCAAACTCTGCGAGTCGTCGTTCTTTTTTTACAGTAAATAAAAAGTGGGTAGTTTTGAATTAATCAGATATAGGTTGAATCAGGCATACTTAAACAGCAATTCTGCCAGTCCGTCATGGTCGTGGTCGGTGGCTGTAACTACATCTGCGGCTGCCTTGACCTCGTCTTCCGCATTCAGCATTGCTATGCCGGTGCCGGCAGCTTCTATCATGGAGATGTCGTTCTGTGCGTCGCCGGCGGCAAAGGTGTTTTCTATGGGAATATTCAGTAATTCCGCTAACTCTGTGATGGCGAGTCCCTTTCCTGCATCTGAAGGAAAAGACTCAAGATAGCAGGGGGTGGATTTTAAGCATGAGACACGTCCTTCGCAGGCTTTCTCTATACGTTTTCCCAGTTCTGCAAGTTCAGCCAGGGAGGTTTCTCCTGACGGAGGAGTGAATCTGTTTTCAGTGTCAATTGTATCCGGAAAAAGTTCCATGCGTCTTTCGTGTGCCTGTATGGCATACTCATCGAAAACCTTTATGCAGAGTACTTTGCATGGTGCTTCCGTAACGCCTTCCGGAAAGTTTTCCAGTACCCTGAAAGGGAGATGCACCGTGTGTGTATAGCGGCAGAGCTCATCATCCAGGGCGGAAGTGAGTATGTGCGTCAGGTTATAGGTCTGTACATGTATACCCATTTCTTTTGCTATGGATGCAATAGTCTGCACATCATCAAGGCTTATGGATTTTTTCAGTATGTCCCTGCCGGAGGTGTCCCTTATCCATGCCCCGTTGAAAGCAACCGCATAGGTCTCAAATCTGTCCAATGACAGTTCTCTGATCGTATCCTCCACACTGGTCATGGGACGGCCGGAATTAATGGCAATAAGATTCCCCTTGGAAGCCCAGTGTTCCAGGGCTTCATAGGTACGGGGGGTGATTATCTTGTCTGAATTAAGCAGTGTGTTATCCAGATCCAGATGTATGATCTTCTTTGCCATTTGCAATCCTCTGTAATGTGACGGAAGCCAGCTTCGTTATCCGTCAGTTCTCATCGTCTTCTATCTGTGCCTTGTATACGGTACGCTTTCTTGCCATTTCGTCGTTTGCCAGGTACTCGTCGTATGTGGTGATCTTGTCGATCATTGTACCGTCAGGCAGTATCTCTATGATACGGTTTGCTGATGTCTGTGTGAACTGATGGTCGTGGCAGGCGAAGAGTACGACACCCTTAAATTTCATAACACCTTCGTTGAGTGAGCTTATAGACTCCATATCCAAGTGGTTTGTAGGCTCGTCAAAAATCAGACAGTTGGCTCCGCTGATCATCATCTTTGAAAGCAGGCACCTTACCTTTTCGCCTCCGGAGAGAACCTTGACTTTCTTTACGCCATCTTCACCGGGGAAGAGCATGCGTCCGAGGAATCCTCTTACATAAGTCACATCCTTTACGGGAGAGTAGCCCATAAGCCACTCTGTTATGGTGTAATCGTTGTTGAATTCCTTTGTATTATCCTTAGGGAAGTAAGCCTGTGAAGTGGTTACGCCCCATTTGTATGTGCCGGAATCCGGCTCGATCTCGCCCATGAGGATTTTAAAGAGAGCCGTTTTAGCCTGCTCGTTGGAGCCTACGAAAGCTATCTTGTCATCATGTCCCATAGTAAATGAGATATGGTCTAAAAGCTGTGTGCCGTCCTCACCCTTAAGGCAGATGTCTTCAACAATAAGAACTTCGTTACCGATCTCTCTGTCGGGACGAAAATCGATATAGGGATATTTTCTGCTGGATGGCTTTATCTCATCCAGCTGTATCTTTTCGAGGGCACGCTTACGGGATGTAGCCTGTTTTGACTTGGAAGCGTTGGCAGAGAAGCGGGAAATAAATTCCTGCAGCTCCTTGATCTTTTCTTCCTTTTTCTTGTTTGCTTCCTTCATCTGTCTGATGAGAAGCTGGCTGGACTCGTACCAGAAATCATAGTTTCCTGCATAGAGCTGAATCTTGCCATAGTCGATATCTGCAGTCTGGGTGCAGACTTTATTTAAGAAATAACGGTCGTGGCTGACCACGATTACGGTATTTTCGAAATTGATAAGGAACTCCTCAAGCCATTCGATGGCATCCAGGTCCAGATGGTTGGTAGGCTCGTCCAGAAGCAGTATGTCGGGGTTACCGAAAAGTGCCCTTGCAAGCAGGACTTTTACCTTTTCGCTTCCGTTAAGGTCCTTCATTACGGAGTAGTGGAGAGCAGTGTCAATTCCCAGACCGTTTAAGAGGGTGGCAGCATCGGACTCAGCTTCCCAGCCATTCATTTCAGCAAATTCGCCTTCAAGCTCGCTGGCACGGATTCCGTCCTCATCGGAGAAATCTTCCTTTGCATAGATGGCATCCTTTTCCTTCATTATTTCGAAGAGCCTCTGGTTGCCTCCAATGACCGTATCAAGGACTGTCTGGTCATCATATTTGAAATGGTCCTGTTCAAGCACTGACATACGCTGGCCGGGGGTTATGATTATTTCACCCTTTGAGGTTTCCAGGTCCCCGGAAAGGATCTTTAAGAATGTGGATTTTCCGGCGCCGTTTGCACCGATCAGACCGTAACAGTTCCCTTCAGTGAATTTGATATTTACATCCTCGAAAAGAGCCTTCTTTCCGACACGGTATGTAACATTACTTGCTTCTATCATTTTATGACTCCTTAAAAAAAATGTTTTTCACACGAACCATAACAGTTTCGCATAAAAACATTCTTTTTTCAATATATAAATATTACAAGGAATATACATGAATGTGGCTTATGTATTTGTTATATAGACAAAAGAATAGGGTAGCTTAAGTCCTGTTGGGAACATAACCCTCAGGAAGCTTAGATACTACCTGGTTCTTGCCGTTACGCTTACCGTAGTAGAGCTTGTCGTCAGACTGCTGTATCAGATGCTCTATGGTGAAGCCGGGGATTGACTCAGCGGCACCGAAGGTCATGGTAACGCGTACATCACCGGTTTCACTTTCACATACATGTTCCTCAATGGCTTTGCGAATCTTTTCAACTGTGAGCAGGGCGCTTTCCAGGGAATCATTCATCATTATAAGTATCTCTTCACCACCCCAGCGGCATACCACATCCTGTGAACCAACGTTGCGGGAAATGATCTCAGCGACAGAGGTAAGCACCAGGTCACCTGCATCATGACCGAAGGTATCGTTGACATGCTTGAAATCATCTATGTCTCCAAGCACCAGAGTGAAGCGCTTTCCTGTCTTCTTGAGCTCAAGCATATGCTCATCCATCTTCTTGTTCATGCTGCGACGATTGTAAAGATGAGTGAGGGGATCCTTGTGTGCCAGCTCGTCAAGCTGCTCATTCTGGAGCTCAAGGATTTTCTGCTTGCTGAGAAGCTCCCATACGAACAGGAAGGAGAATCCTACCATGAGACTCAGTGCAAGCAGGGCGTTTACTATGAAGAGTATCATAGTCCAGACATCCGAAAGCGGTGCAAAGGGATGGAGCATGGAACTAAGAAAATAGTTCAGGAAAAAGACCACAACTATCAGCACTGATAATGTCAGGGAAAGTATGTTTCTTTTCGAACCCTTTATTATAAAAGGAAAGTAAAATGAACCTGTAATGGCTGAAAAAAGATAAAACTGGAAACCGGCTTCCCAGCCGATAGTAAGGACGGAAGCGGTGACCAGAACAATGACTTCAAAAATACCGCCAAGCAGTACCGAAAGTAGCTGGCCTCTCTTAACGAGCCTGGGGGCAATCGTATAGATTATGATGCAGACAGCAATGCATGCGATCATCAGCTTATACGACTGACAAGCGAGCATCAAAACAGAAAGGATGACATGGAGCAGACCCAAAATGTACAGGGAGTACTTATAAATAAGTTCACCCGAAAAATATGAGTTTCCTGTCATCAGTGCATTTACATAATGCTTAAAATTATCAGAAATTTTATTCTTTTCTACCATACATAAATATGATAACACTAAGACATTCCATTATCAAAGGAAAAATGAAGTAAAACGAAATATAAAAACGCACAAAAACCGACAGTCAGTTTTGGATAAATCGCCCATTGAAATTGAAAGCAGAAAAAATTATATTATCTCTTGTAGTTAGCACTCAAACAAAATGAGTGCTAACAACCTAAAAGAGCGTAAGAAAAATGAATTTATAAGGAGGCATGTGTTATGAAATTAGTACCTTTAGGTGACAGAGTAGTACTCGAACAGCTTGAGGCTGAAGAGACAACAAAGTCCGGCATCGTTCTGCCCGGTCAGAGCAAGGAGAAGCCCCAGCAGGCAAAGGTTATAGCTGTAGGCCCCGGCACGGAAGAAGTAAAGATGGAAGTAAAGAAGGGTGACGAGGTCATCTATTCAAAGTATTCGGGAACTGATGTCAAGCTTGACGGCAAGGAGTATATCATCGTTAAGCAGAGCGACATCCTTGCTATCGTAAAATAAGCAACTGCGAAGGGCTCTGAATAGTTACGGAAGATAATTGTTTGAGAAAATTTTCAGGAGGAAAGAAAAATGGCTAAAGACATTAAATACGGTGCAGAAGCACGTGAGGCACTGGGTGCCGGTGTAGACAAGCTTGCCGATACAGTAAGGGTAACGCTTGGACCTAAGGGAAGAAATGTAGTACTTGACAAGAGCTATGGCACACCTCTCATTACAAATGACGGTGTTACCATTGCAAAAGAAATCGAACTTGAGGATGAGTTCGAGAACATGGGTGCACAGCTGGTTAAGGAAGTTGCTACAAAGACAAATGATGTAGCAGGCGACGGAACCACAACAGCTACAGTTCTTGCTCAGGCTATGATCCACGAAGGAATGAAGAATCTGGCAGCAGGCGCTAATCCTATCATCCTCAGAAAAGGTATGAAGCAGGCCACTGACTGTGCAGTTGAGTCCATCAAGAAGATGAGCACAAAGGTTAAGGGCAAGGAGCAGATCGCCAGAGTTGCCGCTATCTCTGCAGGTGATGATGAAGTAGGTGAGATGGTTGCAGACGCTATGGAGAAGGTTTCCAAGAACGGTGTCATCACCATTGAGGAAAGCAAGACCATGCAGACAGAGATCGACCTTGTAGAAGGTATGCAGTTCGACAGAGGATATCTTTCAGCTTATATGTGTACAGATATGGAAAAGATGGAAGCTACTCTTTCCGATCCCTATGTACTCATCACAGATAAGAAGATTTCAAATATCCAGGATCTCCTTCCTATTCTTGAGCAGATCGTTCAGAGCGGTGCAAGGCTTTTGATCATCGCTGAGGATATCGAGGGTGAGGCTCTTACAACCCTGATCGTTAATAAGCTCCGCGGTACATTCAATGTAGTAGCTGTTAAGGCTCCCGGATACGGCGACAGAAGAAAAGAGATGCTTAAGGATATCGCAATCCTTACAAACGGCGAGGTTATCAGCGACGAGCTTGGTCTTGATCTCAAG
>CAMOJK010000100.1 GCA_946616835.1 uncultured Lachnospiraceae bacterium | reverse complement strand
GTGGTGATTTTTGCTCAATTTACCTCTTGACAAAGGTCATTACATATCAGAATTCTCATTTTGCAATATCCACAGAATTTAGTTCAAAAAATCCGAGTAGTTTTTTGCTGTGTTATTCAATGCCCGAAATGATACACTTCCCATCCGACACAGAAAATAAACAGCGCACAGGCTGCTACTGCGGCATAGTTTTTAGCTTTGGAATCGAAAAGCTTTTCAACCGGCGGGACTGCAAGCTTAATAAAAAGAGCAGTCATAAGACCGAACAGACAGCTGCTTATCACAGATATCTTTCCTTTATAGTTAAGGGGCCAGGGTTCGTAGGACCACAGCACCAGATTAAATCCATAGTAAAGAAACTCATAAGCAGCGTACTCAATAACTGTTGAGATCAGCGCACTCCCCGCAAAGATGATGATTGGATTTTTCACCTTATGGAAAGCAGCATACAGTAAGAGCATACCGAAACCGTATATCGGGCAGGCCGGCAGGTGCAGCACACCTCTGTCAACATATATGCCAAACATTACATACACGCAGGCAACTTCGTAAAGCCAGCCCATGAAAGAAGCAAGAAAAAATAGGAGAAAAAACTTTGTGAATAAATAGCAGAACTTTTTCACAGGGGCTACTCTTCCTCCGACAGCAGTTTATCATACAGCTTTTCAAACTTCTCGTAGCAGCTTAGGAAAAGCTCGCCAAGCTCCGGATCAAAATGTGTTCCGCAATTATCACGGATAATGGTATACGCAGTTTCATAATCAAAGGCTTCTTTGTAACAGCGTTTGGTTACCAGTGCATCAAAGACATCAGCAAGAGCCATGATACGGGCCTCAATAGGGATATCCCTGCCTTTGAGTCCCTCTGGGTAGCCTGTGCCATTCCATTTTTCATGATGGTAATGAGCAACATTTTTTGCAATCTCTGCAAACTCCCTGTCATCAGAGTCTTCAAGGAGCTTCTCGACAATCCTTGCTCCTTCCAGTGCGTGCTCCTTCATCTTTTCATATTCCTCTTCGGTATATTTACCGGGCTTCCTGAGCACATCGTCATCCACGGCGATCTTTCCCAGATCATGCATAGGCGCAGCCTTGACAAGGTCTTGAATGAAATTATCATTTATACCGAGGGAATGCTCGTGTTCCCTAAGCGTCTGCGAAAACTCATTTATAACGAGACTGGTCCTCCTGATATGTCCTCCGGTGGAATTGTCCCTGCTTTCTACCATCGTAGACATACCTGTTATGATGGACTGCTGCGATGTCTTAATCCTGTCTGCCATGCTGTTAACGCTTTTCGCGATATCACCCAGTTCATCATTGGAAATATTTTCTATCTTTTCGTCATAATTTCCTTCTCCAATCTCCTTTATGGCTGCACTTGTCCTCCGTAGATTGCCGTTAATGTATAATGAAAGGATCACCATCAGGATGACGAGAAGGATCATCAATGCAAGGGTCTGAATGATGATATTCATTTTTACCTCATCCAGATTTCTCTCCAGTTCTGCAAAATCATCTGAAACGCTAACAATAGCCAGTATCTCGCCGTCATCGTCCCGGATCAGAGAAAAGATATCCATGTAATGATTGTAATATGCACTGGTATCCGTCACAAAGATATCTGTATTCTTTATTCTTTTTCCTTCAAGCTGGTTCATCGTGAGCATGAGATTGTAGTCAAGGAAATTGTATACCCCGGTGGAGCTTGCTAAGGATCGGTTCATTCCATACTTATCATAAGAATAAATAGTTACCTCTATACTATCGCTCCATCCTGTGCTATCCACGGAAAGGATGTCATACAGATTTTCTTCAAGGAGATCAACATTTCCGTTGTCTTTATCTTCCAGATCATCGATTTCCTTTATTAGTCCTGTATCAAGATTACTCCTTATGAAATCGGCTATGGCAATATATTTTTCATATTCTGTTTCGTAATATGTTTTTTCAGTTTTCTTTATTACGGTATTTGCTATTACAAAAATGGCGATCAGGACAATGGGAAGTACGATGAGAAGGAGCTTTGAAAGCACCGACAGACGCCATTTCATGAGGACTCCAAGTATCAGTATCATACCAAGGATCGTAAGAAATGCACCTGTTACCAGCAGCGACGGTCTTGCTATATTAAGAATTATATTGCCCAGCGGAAGGGTGTAACCGTTTTGTCCGTCAATGATATGTATATCACTTCCGTCAGTAAGTATCAGATTGTAATGTGAAATTATTCCCAGCTCGCCTTCTTCATCATGCAGCGGGAAAAACAGATTATCATAAGTAAAATGGGCGTACTCATCCACATCCATTTCGCCGATGCCATATACATCTTTTAATGTGATAAAGGGATCAAGCTCGCCGCTTTCATATGTGTATATGGTATCCCAGTAACCTGCGTCCAGGATCATCACCTTATCGCCACATGCAGTAACCATGTCTATCAGGATATTATCGCTGCTTTTGTCCGAGCGAAGCTTAAAATCAAAGCTGTCGGTTTCTTCATAGGTTCCGTCAGCCTGCAGAACTCCAAACTCACCGTTGTCCCATGTAATATAGTAAGAGCCATCATTTGCAGCGCTGATCCATTTGCTGACTTTTGCATCTTCATTTTCATATTCTGCCTGAATGCTGTATTTTCCGGATTCCATATCTATGCATAAGATGCTGTAAACTTCATCCCTGTTGGCAACACAGAACAGGTCTTCTCCCTCAAAATGAAACGCACCGACAGAAGAATCATATACATCATCATCCACGGGAGGCAGGGCAATTGTCCTCTCCACTTTACCCTTTCCGTCACAGCATACTATGTACTCCGAAAGCAACATTCCTGTTTTCTGATCATAGTCCATCGCATATAAAAACAATTCATTTCTGTCATTGAACAGCACATCAAATATTTCCGCATCCTGACCGATATCCTCGCTGTCTATCATATATCTGACAGCCTGTGTCGCGTAGTCTATGACATAGACTTTCTTATAGCTGTCATTTATTGCAGCCAGCGTCCTGTCTGCGGAAATATCAGCGAAGACCGGACTGTCCGGATACGCTTTTAACACTCCGTCATAATTATTTTCCGGAAGATCGACATACAGAAATAAAAGCAGTGCTCCTATTACAGCTGCTGCCAGACCGATATTACGACATTCTTTCTTTTTTGGTAAGCGGAGCTTCATTGAATCCGGTCATACTCCTTAAAGAATTTTATACATTATTATTTTACCATTTTTTAACAGCTTTCGCCGTCATTCCTCTCCTGCCATAACCTTCTGCTCATGTTCCGCCTGAATCTCGGGGATAAATGACAGCAGTGGCTTTTCGTTGATTCCTTTTAGTTTCCTGTTTATGTAATTATGTGTCAGTCTGTGCACTAGGGGAGCAAGGCTTAATACACCGATAAGGTTGGGGATCATCATCATTCCGTTAAATGTATCCGAAATATCCCAGGCAACCGAAGATGTGGCAATGGCTCCCACGATCATAAAACACACAAATATGATCCTGAATACTGCAACGGCCTTTTCATTTATAAGATATTCTATAGCCTTTCCACCGTAGTGAGACCACCCCAGGACGGTAGTAAATGCAAAGAGGAAAATCGCAACAGCAATGAACCATTCTCCGGGTGCACCGAATACATTGCCAAATGCCTTGGCTACAAGGTTGGCATCGGATACTCCCTCTGCTTCCGTAAACAGACCTGTCTCGAGATCGATATATCCACTGGTAAGTACAACCATCGCAGTTATGGAACATACAACGATGGTATCAAAGAACACCTCGAAGATTCCCCAGAGTCCCTGCTTTATCGGCTCTTTTACATCAGAATTTGAATGTACCATAACAGACGAACCGAGCCCCGCCTCATTACTGAAAACACCTCGCTTGCATCCCTGGGTAACAGCACTTTTCAGTGCAGTACCAACGGCCCCGCCTGCCACAGCTTTTACGCCAAAGGCAAATTTAAAGATTGATAAAAATGCGGGAACTATGCTTTCGAAATGAATACATATGATAACAACAGCACCAAGGATATAAAATCCGGCCATAAACGGAACCACCATCTCAGCTACCGACGCAATACGCTTCAGACCACCGATAATGATAAGACCGCTGATCAACATGATAGCAATACCCAATACAAAAGGAACCGCAGGTATGACTCCGAACAAAGGCGGAATATTAAATTTTGCAAAGAAGGCGGAGTCAACATTCAGCACGATCTTATTGATCTGCCCCATGTTTCCTATACCAAAAGATGCAAGTATTGCACAGAATGCAAATATCACTGCAAGGATACGACCGGTAACCTGCAGGACCTTCGGCTTGTCCTTGCCTCCCAGTCCGTCCTGAAGATAGTACATAGCACCGCCGGACCATTCGCCATCCTTATTCTTTCGGCGGAAAAAGATGCCGAGAATATTCTCAGAATAATTGGTCATCATTCCGAAAAATGCAGCAATCCACATCCAGAATACTGCGCCCGGTCCCCCAAGCACAATAGCCGCAGCCACACCTGCGATATTGCCGGTACCGATAGTAGCCGCCAGCGCTGTGCAAAGCGCCTGAAACTGCGACACGCTCCCGTGCTCGTTTCGATTGTGTGATGATTTATGGAAAACACTTCCGATAGTTTTCTGCATCCAATGACGGATATGCGTCACCTGGAAGAATCCGGTCACTATGCTCATAATGATGCCGGTACCGATCAGAAGCCATAATCCGATGGTCAGCCAAACGAAATTGTTTATTGTACTGTTTATTGATGTGATTGTTTCTATGAAGCTGTTCATAACTCACCTGTGTCCTTCTGTTATAAAATCTTAGCTATTATAACATAGTCACATCACAACTTCACGGGATTATACGGACTTACCTCTGTCCGTGGCTGGCTGCTATCGATAACTTCCAAATTTCCGACCGGGAAATATTTCTGCGTCATTTATTACGGCTTCCACCGAAATTTCTCCAGATCCACCCTGCCATCGATAACTTCCACGCCTTCCGACTCAAGTATTTCCGCCTGCTTCCAGGCTCCGCCGAAAGCGTAGTTGCCGGCAAGCTCTCCCTTTGCATTTACCACACGGTGGCAGGGAATGGATGAAGGATCCGGATTCTTATGCAGAGCATTCCCGACTGCCCTGGCCATCTTTTTGTCACCTGCTGCCTCAGCAACCTGTGCATAGGTTGCAACGCACCCCTTGGGAATCTTCTTTACCGCCTCATAAATTCTTTTAGATGGACAGTCGGAGACCAGGTCATAGCTTTCCCCAATCATGATTTTTATATCCCTATCAGGTATGCTGCCATCCAGGATTATGGTATTCCAGTGTTCCTTATTCTGATGGTAGCCGGGGATGACCGACTCGTAGATCTTGCGCCAGAAGAAAGCCTGCTCCGGATCCACCTTGACATTCAGGTTGATGAATCCTTCCCGTTCGTAGGTCCAGAGAAAAGCTTTCTTATTTCCCTTATACCGGACAAGCTGCCAGTTTTCATCATGGAAGGGTGCATCCTGGTAAGTGTCCGGAAAGGAAAGTCCGTATTCTAATGCCTGTTCTCGTGTTTTAAACATATATTTTCACCGGGTGTTGATCACGTGTTTATACATTGACTCTACTTCTTCACACATATTGATGGGCTCGAGTTTTATCCCATCATGACCGGAGGCAAATACCACAAAAAGCTGATGGGCGAAGCCCTGACCCATCCATTTTACACCTTCAAAATCTATTACTACCTCGCGGAAATCTTCCAGCCTGTTGCAAAGCCGCTTTGCCTGAGATCTTGATACGGGTTCCATATCGAAAATGTTCCTGACCGGAAGGACCGTTTTAAAAAAGCCATTATCTATATCTGCATACTGGTCAAATATATCCTTCGGTATTTTATTGCTGAAATTAGATAATTCCATTATAACCACTGTACCTTCTGATTTTTTCTTATATTCCTGCACCTGGCTGTTGTCAAAGATATCATTTGAAAAAACCTTGCCATCTGAAACTATCGCAAAAAAATCCACCATCTTTGAACTAAAGAAAATCCCCTCGCCGGAATGGTTTTCCTTATCTGTTGTAAGCTTTCCTTTAAACAATTCCGAAATAGCTTCATCAAGAGTTGCCAGATTGAAATATTCCTTTATCTTTTTAAATATCCCGACTCCATTATCAGAGATAATAACCAATGTACTTAAATAATCCTGCCTGACAATAATGTCTGCACTCGGTGAGCCCGAATGATCTATGACATTGTTGATCATTTCACTAAAGGCATACCCCCATATACGCCTGACATTTTCAGGCAATCCGGACACATGCGGATCCATACAAGACAGATATACCCTGTCATCCATTTCCAGTTCTCCAGCTGCCCGTTCCAGATGATACTTGTGTACATTGCTTACAAGCTCATATTTATCTCTGCCTGCTTTAATTATCACACCCTCTTTGATCAACTCATTGGCATACGTATGGACAGTGGTCTGGTTTATGTCAAAAGTGTCCGAAACCTTCTTTGTAACGGATTTATCGCCGTTCTTTATTTTTTCCAATAAGTAGAGTATTATTGATTGTTTTTTTTCAACATTAAACTTCATAAATTCTCTCCATCGCGTCTATTATTTGTCTAATTTATTATTTTATTTGGTTTATACTTATTATTATTTGTTATACTATCACTTAAAACAAATAACTGTCAATTATTGGTTTTAAATATTATCTTATTTGTTTTAACATAAATATTATTTGTTTTGTTTGATTTTAAAACAAATAACTCCTGTTGACGATTTTCCCATCGGGGAATAATATGGTAATTGATATGTTAGGGGATGATGTAAACGGATGAACCGAAAGAAAGGTTCTGAACAGTTACAATACAAAAAATGAGGAGGTTACAAGTAAAATGAAAATCTATTCTGTAAATGATCCCGAATTCAAGCCCTATGGAAAAGTGCTGGGTTATGATGTCAATGGCCTGGTCAAGGCACTAGATGATTCAACTCCTTTACCTGAGGGTGTGGAGTATGTGATGAGCTGTGCAGCGCTTGAGTACACAGATGCTTTCGGGATACTTCAGAACAATGCCTACGGCGGCATGCCTATACAGATCGGCTACTGCAACGGACACAATACAAAACTCAACTGTCTGGAATATCACCGTGACAGTGAACTAAATATCGGTTCCACAGATTTCATACTTCTGCTGGCTAAGGCTGACGATATCGTTGACGGTAAACTGGATACTTCCAAGGTAAAGGCATTCTTAGCTAAGAAGGGACAGATTGTTGAAGTGTATGAGACCAGCCTCCATTACGCACCCTGCTCTGCTGCCAAGGGTGAAGGCTTCAAGGTTGCAATTGTTCTTCCCAAGGGAACTAACGGTGCAGTACCGTCCCTGACTCCTTTCAATGAAGAGGATAAGTGGATGACCGCCTGCAACAAATGGCTCCTGGCACATGCAGAATCCGCTGAAGCTAAGGACGGAGCATATGTGGGCCTGACGGGGGAGAATATAGACATTAGTACAGATATTTGATGTGTTAATATAAAACTTCCCACACCGTATGACTCGCCTGACGGTGTGGGAATACTTAATTTAGTGGAAACACAATTGAATTTAAAAAAATTTACTTATATCCAGATAAATTCCCTTTTAACGGTTCAGGTTTTCCTATACATTTATATCCGTTGCGTTCAATATCTTTTATGAGGTCATTTATCTTTTTAAGTGTTTTTCTGTCTTCGTTTTGCCAATAAATATAATCATCCCAAGCAATATCGGACCAAACAATGTTCATTAGTCTACCTCAATTAAATTGTGCTGGGTACCGTTGCCCTCTAATATGGTAATTTTTAGCCTGTGTATATAATCGCCGACTTCTTAAATCCGTCTACAATCTTCCAAACCCCTTTGTAGATCAGCACCAGAGCAAACACAACTATAACCACTTTTTCACCGCCATCGCTTCTGAATCCAAACACCACCGGAAGAATGGCAAGAATCACCTCCGTGAGTCCCCACGCAAATTTAGCAAACCAGGTTTTATCGGCATTCCTCTTTTCCTCTATACCTCTGAATACATCTACTCCCCCTGCTACTCCCAGCAGTATCAGCAGATAAAGTATGACTATCCCCTTATGCTCGTCTGCCATAGTAATGGTAAATACCCCCAGATTCAGTATTATGAATCCGAAGTACATGATAAACTTTCCGCCCACCATATACCTTGCCAGTTTTGAATAGAAACCTAACAGGTGTATCCCGAACGTAAACAGGTATACTCCAATTATAAATATGATAAGCGACACGCCTCCCTCGGGCATAAATATCAGTATTAGTGCCATAAGGATAGTAAATAATCCTGCAAGCACTGTTTTTATACGCTTGATCTTTGTCATCTTCTGTCTGTTCCTTTTATTCTACAGGATCGTCAGTGTCAAAAAGTTCTATCTCTTCATTTTTCACATTGTACTCAATGAGCTTGAAGTATGCCGGTATTCCCTTGAGACCGTTCTTATCCGGATCGACGGATATGCCTGCCAGCGGATTTCCGGAGTTAAAAATCTGTCCGGTCACCATGCTTTTCTGTGCCAGTGCCGCCATAATAAACCTGCCAATGTATGTCCCGTCTTTTTCTTTTATACTTGCGGCCTTGTATTCATCCTTATACCTGCTTATATCAAATGCCGGAATCTCCTTGCCTGATATTTCTTCACCAAGCGCTTTCCAGTCTGCACTGTCATCAGGCTGACGTTTTGCAAATATTGCATCTATCTGTCCACGGTAAGGCGCTATGCTTTCCCAATCATATTTCTCCCTCTCGAATTCTCCATGATTACCTTTAAGATATTTCAGGGCATACACCATCTGTGCAAAAGCGTGCAGATGATCTGATGGATTATCTTTAAGTATCTCCCTGTATTCGTTCCAAGCCGGAAGGTACTTATACCGGATATAGCTGTAATCCGGCAGATGTCCGGCTCTTCCGTGTCCCAGATTCATTATGGAATTCTCTGACATCTGATATACACTGTTTATAAAATACGCATTTTCAAGATCGTCTTTTGCTCCCGGCTTGTGAATAAAGTGTACCGGCCGGGTAGAATAACCGTCGCCTTCGTCTATCACTTCAAAGAAATGTGCATCAGTATTGTTTATGACCATTGACGGAGTCCCGGCAAAATACCTGTGTGCCCAGGTATCAGCCAGCACGTGCATGGCAAGACCTGCTGCCACAAGTCCTTTTCCCTTAACCAGCCTGATTGTCTCCGAGAGTAAAGGACCATTGGTATTGCATATCAGGCGGTATTTATGTTTATACAGGATATTTTTTTTTCCGGGATTGGCATGCAGGTCATAGGGAAGAAAATGAAATGAGCTCCATATCCTGGTGATATTCTGCAGCCCCTGCAAGTCGGTTCTTGCATCTGCAAGCTCTGCATTAGTCTGTGTCGTTGCCGCCGAGACCGGGGCCTTTATGGAAGACAGAAAAGTAGCGGTACAGCAATCCACAAAATTGGCACTGTAAGCAATCGTCAGGCTTTCCTCATGACTGTAGCCTGCGATCAATGCCGCTGTATATGTTGCATAGTAATGAAAATCTTCCTGCATGTATTTTATTCCTGATCCTGGAGTTTCCTTTCTTTGGATAAACCAATTTTTTCTATTCCGTCTTTTTCCATTTTAACAACCGAAGCCTCACCAATTTCCTTGTAAAATCTGTCTTTATTTTTACTGTTTGAATACCCCGCCAGCTTCTTCCTGTATCTCTTTACCAATAAGGCTGACAGTACCAGTTCCAGGAAAAGTACTATCGATGTTATCGAAAGGATGGTAGATATCGTCATTTCCGGAATGGAAGATATGTAATCAAAAACAGCCTCAATAATTTCATCTTCTGTCTTAGTCAGGTCGATATAGCTGTAATCGCCGAATTTTGACGATGTGGTAAAGAGCTGTCCCATATTTGTGATCAGCATGATAACCGACAGCACTATATATATCACATCTGTCCGTTCCCCACGGCTTTCCCTGACGGCCCCTTTCCAGATTATTATTCTGATCGCAAGATTCATGATAAGGGAGACCGCTACCAATGACAGCATAAGCAGAATAAGAATAGTCATTCCCAGCTCGTGCAGATCAAACGTATCCTGCAGATCCAGAAAATCCGCTAACAAACCGGTATTTTCTATTTTTTCCATTATTGAGGATGTATTGAGGATAAACTGGAGAATGAGGCGTATTATATCCCAGACTCCGAATGTAAGAACCATAAACCCTGAGATAGCAAGCGTCTTTTCGCTCTTTCTTAATTTGATATGAAGTTCGTCGTTTTGCAGAAGATCTTCTTTGTTAGTTACTTTCATATCAATTGTTACTCCACATCTGTTTTTGATGCCTGCATTTCCTCATATTTATCAGTAAAAATCTCGTGGATATGCTGGCGCTTCAGATTACTTTTCACCGGGATTCTTATACCTGATTATTTTCTCTTGATGCACCAGATAACAATTGTTTCAATCAGTATAGAATAATGTATATTTTATCATAATCTCAAGGTTTCGTCATACGAGTCATACACAGGCCATACCTGTTTTTACAATAAACACAATAAACCACCATACCAAGTATACGGGATAATCGACCATATAAGCAGAATTTATTGTCTTTGTAAATCGCAGATGATAAATTCATATCATAAGGAAAAGCACAGAGCTCCGGATCAGATTTCGGAACCCAGACTACAAAGGAGGAAAAAATATGGCAGATAACAAGATCTCTATCATAGCATAGAATGGGGCTGGAATTACAGGATAAAAATACGTACTATTGCATGCATTCCCCTGCCTCGCTTAACCAGTCCCGGATCGT
>CAMOJK010000099.1 GCA_946616835.1 uncultured Lachnospiraceae bacterium | reverse complement strand
ATTTTTTTCTACATCAATACGTGTAAAATTCTGGAAGAGCTTTTCAAGGTTTTCTTCTTTGATACCTATACCGGTATCCTTGACCTCGATCCTAAGGGTGACATCCTTATCGTCCTGCTCTACAGCACTCATTCGCAGGAGAACGCTGCCTTTTTCAGTATATTTTACAGCATTGGAAAGAAGGTTGTTGATAATCTGACGGACATGTACTTCATCGCCATAGAGTATGGCAGGAAGAGATTCCTCGATTTCAAGCTCCAGTGTCAGATTTTTTTCCAGTGCCCTTATGAAATTCATATTATAGCAGTCATTAAGTATTGAGAAGAGGTCATATTCCACGGGGACGATTTCCATCTTTCCGGATTCAATTTTGGATATATCAAGAATATCATTGATAAGGGAGAGCAGTGTCTGGGAGGCACTCTGGATGTTCTTGGCATATTCCATGACATCTTCGGTGTTTCCGTTATCAAGCTCTTTAAGCAGCATTGTGTTCATGCCTATTATGCCATTAATGGGAGTACGGATCTCATGTGACATGTTTGCAAGAAACTGGCTCTTTGCATCATTTGCGACCTGCAGCAGTCTGTCTGTTTCAAGGATCTTGGTCTGCTGTTTTTCGTAAAGATAGGTCTGGTACTTGAAGATGATGCCTATTATGCAGGAAACGATAACAATGGACTGCATTATGTCGTTTTGCATATAGTTGGCCGGCATCTTGGTAAACCATTCCGGGTGAAGCTCGCCGACAATTATCGTACCTAACAGGGCAATAAGATTTATGCCGTACATTATGTAGCAGAGGGCCCCCTTGAGAGTAAGCCATGTAAAAATAAGTCCGAGTACGAACCATAGTGGCATACCGCTGTATGATCCGCCGGATGTGAAATACATACAGGGAAAAATGATTATATTGGAAACTCCGGTCACCAGCGCACCGGCAAGGTTGGTCTTATTATATTTTACCGATAATACAAGAGAAATAAAGACTACTATAAGAATAAGGAATACAATAAGGGCGCTCATATATCCGCCGATGAACAGGGTACTTATCATTGAAATGAAGCCGCCCACAAGCGCTGCACTTAGGATCAGGTTAAGCAGTCTCTGATGGATTCCGAGGTTAGAACGAAATAAAATATTAGCAAGTTTTTTTACCATGTGCCCCTCCGCTCAGGTAATTAAGATTTGGGAAAAGGGAAATTCCCCCCAACAAATTAATATTATCATAAAGCGTTGTCTGGTAGCAAGCAAGTGCATAGGCGTGTGGTTTACAGAACTTTATTACATTTGTTGCAAAATTCGTTTTTCAGTGGTATAATATTCACGAAATTTAGAGATTAGCGTTTCTTACTGTGGCATGGGGAGAGGGAGTATAGTACGAGGTCGCGGTTATGAAGGAAAAGTTTATTATCGTTGATATGGTTTCAGGCGAATATCTTGCAGAGAAGTTTTTAAGAGGTTTTTATCTTACATCAGATATCTCACAGGCTATCCAGGCCAAGTCTGAAGCAGATGCCCGGGCTAAGATAGACAAGCAGACTGTAAAGAGCAGTGATGCATTCAAAGTAGAGACGATATCTGTTTCATAAGCAGTAAACGGATTGTACTCTGGCTTTGAAAGGTTTCGGTATCAGCAGGTAATTTGTGCAAATAATTTAATTTGAATCATGTAAGCAGTTTGTTTATGCAGATTATTCATGATAATACATGAAAAAAATGTAGGACCACGGTATCATGCCGTGGTTTTTTGATGAAGGCCTGTTTGACATGAAGATCATTACCGTGAAAAGAGCAGTAGTCTGATACCGATGGATAGCATACCTTGATAAAAAATGTCGGATAGATTATACTAACTTTGTTTGCATTTGTTATCAATCATAGTTTATAAAGGTTCACCGGAAGGAGGAAGGTATGGCAAGCGAGATAAGAGATATTAATCTGGCACCGTCAGGTGCGATGAAGATAGAGTGGGTAAAGAATCACTGTGACCTGTTAAGAACGCTGGAAGAAGATTTTTCCAAGACAAAACCCTTTGAGGGAAAAAAGGTGGCATTGTCTGTGCATCTGGAGGCAAAGACTGCATATCTCTGCAAAGTGCTCAAGGCAGGCGGTGCTGATATGTATGTTACCGGCTCGAATCCTCTTTCTACTCAGGATGATGTGGCTGCTGCTCTTGTGGCAGATGGACTGGAAGTTCATGCTTGGCATGGCAGTACAGAGGAGGAATACAATGCGCATATCAGGGCAGTGCTTGAGATAGGTCCTAACATCATTATTGATGATGGAGGAGATCTTGTGAATATGATGCATACCGAGTTTAAGAATCTGATCCCCGGTGTGATTGGTGGATGCGAGGAGACCACGACCGGTATCATAAGACTTGAAGCAATGAACCGTGAGGGCAAGCTTCAGTTTCCCATGGTTAAGGTTAATAATGCACAGTGCAAGCATTTCTTTGATAACCGGTATGGCACGGGGCAGTCGGTATGGGATGGCATAAACCGTACAACGAATCTTATCGTTGCAGGCAAAACTGTTGTAGTTGCCGGCTATGGCTGGTGTGGCAAGGGCGTTGCAATGAGGGCAAAGGGGCTTGGTGCAAAGGTTATCGTTACCGAGATAGATCCCGTAAAAGCTATCGAGGCTGTTATGGACGGATTCGAGGTGATGCCCATGAAACAGGCTGCGGCTCGTGGTGATTTCTTCGTAACCGTGACCGGCTGTGACAAGGTAATAGATGCAGAAGATTTCATGGAGATGAAGGACGGCGCTATCCTTTGCAACGCGGGGCATTTTGACTGCGAGATAGATATGGCAGGGCTTCGCAAGATGGCTGTTGAGTCACACGAACTCAGGAATAATATAATCGGCTATAAGCTGTCAAACGGAAAAACACTCGCAGTACTGGGTGAGGGCAGACTGGTAAATCTTGCCTGTGGAGACGGACATCCGGCAGAGATTATGGATATGAGCTTTGCGATACAGGCTCTTTCCGCTAAGTATCTTGTTGAACACGGAACAGAGCTTAAAGAAAAGCTTATAGATGTTCCGGAAGAGGTGGACAGGGAAGTGGCAGTCAAGAAATTAGCTTTCCTTGGCAAGGAGATTGATGTGCTCACACCTGAGCAGGAAAAGTATCTGAATTCTTCTTCTGTCTGATAACATAACCCGCAGATTGGGCAGATTGCCTTTGTGAGGAAGTTGGTACATGTAACAAGTAAGATGTTTGGTTAGTAAAAAAGGCTGTCCGGTTATGGAACAGCCTTTATTTACGGAAAATGATAATATTACTGTTGACTAAACTGTATTTTTTCTGCCGTTTTTGATGATCAGCCGCAGATGCGTTTCATGGTTTTTTCATTCTCGGCAAAGATCTTTTCCTCATCCATTGTGAGTATCTTTCTGTTTTCCATTGTTACCGCTCCGTTTATTATCACGGTTTCAACCTCAGAGCCGTTGGCAGAGTAGGAAAGGGCAGCAAGAGCATTGTTAGCCGGCCACATGGAAGCGGTTTTCATATTAAGGATGGCGAGGTCAGCCTTTTTTCCGACTTCAATTGAGCCAATCTCTTTATCAAGTCCAAGTCCTTTTGCACCGTTTATTGTCGCAAATTTAAATGCATCAGCAGCGCTTACGGAAAGCGGAGAACGGTGTGTGCCCTTGTGGATAAGAGTAACCAGACTCATTTCGTGGATAAGGTTCAGGGAATTGTTACTTGCGGCACCGTCAGTACCGATGCAGACATTTATGCCTTTTTTCAGCATTTCAGGAACGGGGGCAAAGCCATTGCCAAGTTTCATGTTGCTGGCTGGATTGGTAACGACGCTTACATTGTGTTTTGCCATTATGTCCATGTCTTTTTCATCAATCTGGACACAATGGGCAGCGATAAAAGGATGCTCGAAAAGTCCGGTGCGCTCTGCAAGCTCTATGGGGCTGCAACCGTAGGTCTTTCTGCAGTTCTCCACCTCATTGACACTTTCTGAAAGGTGCATGTGTATCCCCATATTCTGCTCGCCGGCTTCTTTTGCAATGATCTTTAAGAATGCTTCATCACATGTATAAGGGGCGTGGGGACCAAGTCGGAATGTGAGCCTGTCGCAGTCCTTAAAGGCATCCCTCTCACGGTATGCCTGGTCAAGTCTCGAACGGCCGGCCTCGTCATTTCCGTTTCCCACGAGCCCCCTGCAGATCACAGCACGCATTCCGGATTCCTTTACGGCCTTTGTGGTCTGCATGATGTTCATCTGCATGTCGTTAAAGCAGGTGGTTCCGGACTTCATCATTTCGATAATGGCAAGGCATGCGCCCCAGTAGGCTTCCTCGTCGGTCATTAGATCCTCTATTTTGCTGATACGGCCGAAAAGCCAGTCTTCGAAGGAAAGGTCATCTGCCACATTCCTCATGAAAGCCATATAGGAATGGGTGTGGGAATTTATGAGTCCGGGAATGAGCAGCCTGTCGGTGCCATCGATAGTTTTGTCGGGAGCAAATCCAGCTGGTGCCTCACCGATGGCGGCAATCCTGTCACCGCTTATATATACATCTGTGTTCGGCTTAAGCATCACCCCGGTTTCATCTGTCAGGGCAGCAAGAATGTTTTCTATTTTTATGTTCAATTCGCAATCCTCCTGTTTTTCTGAATATGTATGACAGCATAAATATTATAACACTATATTATTTTTGATTCATGCGGATTGTACCTCACTTGTGCAATCAAAAGTCTGACCGGTATTCGGACTCACGCAGGGGTGGCGAATCAAATAATGATTTTGACACATTTCAATAAGTGTGGTAATATATGTATCGGATAGGGTGAGGCTAAAAATCCGATAGACAAAAGCAGTTATTTAGTGTATTATTTAAATGTTGTTGAAAGACAGCAGGCAATAAACTTGTGAGGAGTACAGTAAATGGCAAAGATACTTGTAGTTGATGATGCCGCATTTATGCGGATGATGATCAAGGATATTCTTACAAAAAATGGTTATGAGGTAGCAGGTGAGGCTGAAAACGGAAGTGTTGCAGTAAGCAAGTATTCCGAGCTCAAGCCGGATCTTGTACTGATGGACATTACGATGCCTGAGAAGGATGGTATACAGGCTCTTAAGGAGATTAAGGCCGGTGATGGCAATGCAAAGGTTATCATGTGTTCTGCTATGGGCCAGCAGGCAATGGTTATCGAGGCTATCCAGTCCGGAGCAAGGGATTTCATAGTTAAGCCTTTCCAGGCTGACCGTGTTATCGAGGCTGTTAAGAAGGTAGTAGGCTGAGCCATATAAAATAAAATTGTGATTTTGAGAAATGGGCCTCCTGTGCGAAAGTATGGGGGGCTTTTTGAATTATTTTTTTTGAATTAAGAACAGGAAAAAATTGGACAGTTATTGTAACGGTTCCGTAAGGCTAAATGTTGTATAATATAATTGTAAGTGTAGAACTTTATCCCGGATATGGCATAGTGTCTTTTCGGAATTCATATCATATATGCCATTTACCCGGATGCGAAAGGGGGTACCTTATGAAAGAACATCAGATAATCACTATAGGCAGGGAGCTTGGAAGCGGTGGCAGGGAAATAGGTATCCGTCTGTCAGAGGAGCTTGGTATTCCGTTTTACGACAGGGAGATACTGGAGGCGGCGGCGAAGAACAGCGGATTTACCAAAGAATTGTTTGAAAAGAATGATGAAAAGCCTACGAATTCTTTTCTGTTCACTGTAGCAATGGGGATGAACTACTATGGCGGCGGTTTTCAGAAACCACTGGCATTGGAGCTTTATTTTGCACAGTTCGATGCCATGAGGCGTTTTGCTGCTGAGGGACCAGGAATATTTATAGGACGCTGTGCCGACTATGTCCTTTCGGAGATGCCTGATCTTCTGAATGTTTTTATACATGCGGATCTGAAGACCAGGGTAGAGCGCACAGCGGCGAAACATGGAATTTCGGAAAAAGAAGCAGAGGGTATGTGTCTTAGAAGCGATAAAGACAGGGCAGCTTATTACAACTACTATTCCAATCATGAGTGGGGAGACGGCCGGTTTTATGATCTGAGTATAAATACAGGAAAGCTTGGCATAGACAGATCCGTAGAGCTGATTAAATCGTGTTTAGAATGATATTTTATGGCCGCAGCCCGAGGCTGTTTCTTGTGCAATCTGGTTAAGAAAGCCAATCACAGTAACCAATATCCGTAAGTGGTGTTTTAGAGACTGTATAATGAAGATGATTTGATCCCGGTCAAGATCTTAAAAGGATGAGGCCGGGATCAGTTATCTTTATGGATTCCTGGAAATTGAAAAATAAAATGAAATAAAAGCAATATCCTAAGCATTATAGTAATGAACCGGAAGGAGATATTAGAAGACATGTTTTTTATGACAGCCGATGTGGGTAGCATAACCATACCGGAGGATATAAAAGAAAGGGACAAGCGGCTTGAACGGGCGCTCAAGCGTCTTGCCAGGGGGAAGAGCCAGTCTCTTGATGATATATATGAGCTGACTAAGGGGAGTGTTTACGGTTTCATACTTTCCATACTGAAGAACCCTGAGGATGCAGAAGATGTCATGCAGGATACTTATGTAAAGGTTTGCTTAAATGCCGCCCAGTATCAGGCTCAGGGAAAGCCAATGGCATGGATACTGACTATAGCCAGGAATCTTTCGTTAATGCGCATCAGATCCCAGAAAAGGATTGCAGATATTCCGGACTATGAATGGGATGCCATAGCTGATGAAAACTCTGAGTTTGGCAGCGAGGACAGGATGGTCTTAAAAGCAGCGCTTGATAAGGTCAGTAAAGAAGAATCGCAGATAGTTGTGCTTCATGCGGTGGCAGGGCTTAAGCACAGAGAGATAGCTGAAATGCTGGATATGCCGTTAGCAACAGTGCTTTCGAAGTACAACAGGGCAATAAAAAAACTTGCAAAGCTGATAGATGAGGAAGAAGTTCAGGGAAAGTCAGACCGGAGAGGAAGAACCCATGAATAGAAAAGAAGCAGAAAGAAAAATAAGAAGATCATTCGAAAATGCGGCTCCTGACAGGCTGGATGACATCAAGAAAAGACTGAGTAAGACCACCGATGCAGACAGTGCCGTGCCCATGCATATGGGAAAGAAAAAGCGGTTTAAGGATAATACCATCATTTACTCGGGAATACTGGCAGCAGTGGCAGCAGTGTTGCTCATAATAAACGGTATACTGATATTTGAGCAGGGTAACAGGGCAAAGAAAGAGGAAATGACTGTAGCCAGGACTCTTACCCTTGATCTGGAGAACAGTGTAGCTCTGGATGTCAATGCTGTGGGACAGGTAGTCACGGTAAAGACGTTGGACAAGGACACAGCTGATATCATAAACAGCCTGGATCTTGCAGGCACACCCTCTGATGTGGCAGTAAATGCCATTGTGGGGGCAATGTATCAGAAAGGCTGTCTTGGTGGAGAGGTGACGGATATAGTGGTTACGGAGTCGGAGCCTGCAGCTGAGCCGGAGGAAACAACGGCAGTAAGTGTTTCTGCAGATGATGTGGTACCGGCTGAAGAAGCACCCTCTGATAACAATGCGGATGACTCTGCTGATGATCCGGAGAAGCCGTCAGATGTAACAGATGAAACACCTGAGGAGGTAAGTGTTTCTGTTGACAGTGCAAATGTAAAGGCCCTTGCCAATGATAATGGCGAAGGGAAAAGTGCAGCAATATCCATAGCCTTGGCAGATGCCGGCATAAAGGCTGAGAATGCGGTTGTGACCAGGGCAGGACTTTATACTCTCGAAGAGCTTATTTTTAACAGTGAACTGACAGAAGAAAATTCAACATCAGACAATACCGGAGATAATGAAGAAACTGTCGATGAGGAAGCTGAAGAAAAAAATGATGAAAAAAAGTCCGGCGAAAAGACTGATGAAAATAAAACGGATACAAAAACAGAAGACAAAAAATCTGACGATACCGAAAATGCAGATAGTACATCTGAAGAAAATGATGACAACAGGGATGACACTGCATCAGAGGATGATCCTGAAAAGAATACAACGGTCAGCTCTAATGGAGACAATAATTCTTCCATAAAGGATGATGACAAAGATGACAGTGCATCCGATAATGATGCTGAGAAAAAAGAAAGCAGCTCGTCACAATCTAAAAAGACATACATAAGTCCTGTTCTTTCCGGGCTGGGAGATATGAAGGAAAAAGTATGGTTTGTGGAATTTACTGCTAACGGCTATACTTACTGCAGTATCATAAATCTTGAAGGAAATGTGATATACTATTCAAGAAAGCGCAGGTAAACAAAGCTTTCCGTGTATGATCTGCGGAAAGCCGAATGATGAACCGCATATGCTCCGGAAACGGTGCAATTGCGTAAAAAAGGAGGACCATTATGTCAGATAAGCCGTATCCTACACCTCATATCGATGCTGCACCGGAAGATTTTGCAAAGACCGTTCTGATGCCGGGAGATCCCCTCAGATCAAAGTATATAGCAGAAACATACATTGAAGACGCAAGGCTAGTAAACAATGTACGCGGTGTCCAGGGCTATACCGGGACCTACAAAGGTCATAAAGTAAGCGTTATGGCCAGCGGAATGGGAATGCCTTCCATAGGGATTTACAGCTATGAGCTGTACAACTTTTTCGGAGTGGAGAATATAATACGTATCGGATCTGCAGGCGCCATAAGCAATGCTCTTAAGGTCAGGGATATCGTATTTGCCATGGGTGCATCGACCAATTCAAATTATGCAAGACAGTTTGAGCTTCCGGGAGTAATGGCTCCCATTGCAGACTATGAATTGCTTAAGACTGCAGTTGCTGAGGCTGATGCAGCAGGTGCAAGGTATATGGTGGGCAATGTGCTTTCGTCGGATACTTTCTATGATGCACAGGCTGATGCCAATGACAGATGGATAAAGATGGGCATACTTTGTATAGAGATGGAAACTGCGGCGCTTTATTTTAATGCTGCAAAGGCAGGCAAAAAGGCCCTGGGAATGTTTACGATATCTGACCATATCCTTACAGGGGAAGCATTGAACGCCATGGACCGTCAGACTACATTTGATCAGATGATGAAGATAGCTCTGGAAACGGCTGTAAAGATGGATAAATAGGTCCATATAGATTAAATCTCGTGAAATATTACAAATTATAGTAGTTATTCGCTTGTTTTTTTCGGACATTTTCGCTATACTTGAATGTGGTGTGGTGTAGCGAAGATGTCTTTTTTTGCCACATAAAATACATATTTGTTCGTTGTTTAGACGGTTGATCGGACAGAGGGAATTGGGAGGCTGCAGCAGATGAAAGAACTTATGATAATGTATCATCCCGTAAAAAAGGAGATCAGATTTTTTACGAGATTTAAGGGCGATTTTGTGGAGATTCCGTATGAGGAATGTCCGCATCTTGAGAAATACAGCCCGGGATCAGGTGAGTTTCTTCTTCAGAATCAGGGTATAAGCTTTTTTGATGATATATGGGAGCAGTTTGCCAGGGATAATGTCAATCTGACATTCAAAGGCACGAAGATCGATTATGAGGATTTCCGTAAAAAGGTTGCTGATTACAACGATGAAAAGGGAAAAGAGATATTCAAGATAGCCGATTATGTGGAGCTCCCCAATGTATCGGAGATATATGAAGCCATAAGTAAGTTCTGCGATGAGGCTCTTGTTTCATTTGATGAACAGCTTCAGAATCAGGAAACAAAGCAGATGTTCCGTCTGCGTAAGAAACTCTTTGATGAGAGGAAGGCTGTTCTTGATCAGGATGAAGTCAATCTCTGTCTTGTAGGTACATATTCTGCAGGAAAGTCAACATTTATAAATGCGATCATAGGCAGGCGCATACTTCCGGAGAGTATTAATTCCGAGACTGCCAAGATGTTCAAGATCCATAACGAGGTCAATCCTCGTGTCGGATTTACCGTGAATACTACGAAAGAGGACAGACCGGATAATATCCAGATTGTGTGGAATGATGCTATCGGTCAGTTTGAGCTTGTTAAGTCACAGTCAGCATCACAGGAGGGCCTCAGAAAGGCACTGGAGATGGAGACATCTGTGGTGGCTGAGCTTGGTCTTAAGCGTCATGAGCAGCTTTGCCGCATACTTAAGAAACTTAATGATGTTCCGAATCATGAGCAGCAGGATGGCTCAGGATATATCAATGGTGTAATAGAGGTGGGTTATCCTATTCCTCTTTGCCGTGATATCAACTTTACATTCTTTGATACTCCGGGAACTGATTCCAATTCTTCGGAGCATCTGCTTATACTTAAAGAGGCTCTTCAGCAGCAGACCAATTCCATACTTATCGTAATGTATGAGCCTACCAAGATGGAAGGTACGGGTAATTCCGTTCTGTATAAGCTTATTAACGGATTCCGTGACGGTTCCGCAGGTGACCAGGGCGTGTCCATCGATCTTGACAGGTCATTCCATGTTATTAACCAGGCCGATACCAAGACCAGCAAGGATCTGAAGCTTCTCCGTAATAAGAAGGTAGTTGTATCCCTCAAGGAAGAGGATAAGATCTGTGATGAAGAAGAAGTAGAGATCGACCTTTCGGAGGCAAGGCTTTTCTTTGTCTCTTCCAAGGCTGCTTATATAAGCAAGGCTATCCAGGATGGTATAGATCTTGATGATGAGCGTACATGGCTTGCAAATCATAAGAATGAGATAAACAATGAACCGACAGTCGATCCTTTCACAGAGGATCCTTCCAATATACAGGCTGACAGTGGTATTTTCTACCGTTATGACAAGCTGGCTAATGCGGAGTTTGAGACAAAGCAGCTCATAGCTGATTCCGAGAAGGCAGCAAAGGAATGCGGCAATGCTCTGGATGGTGTTGTGCGCAGGATATACGTCAATTCCGGTATGTATGCCATCGAGCAGGAGATCATCAAGTACGCTCAGAAATATGCGCTGGCTGTTAAGGCAAAGGGACTTTATGACAGCATAGAGAATCTCATCAATTTCGTCCGGGTTGACTACGAGGCCATAGAGAATCAGGCAAGACTTTCCAAGGAGCATATCGAAAAGAATATCGAGATCATGAAGACAAGCATGGTGCCGGATATCGAGACTGCCCATGAGGAATT
>CAMOJK010000098.1 GCA_946616835.1 uncultured Lachnospiraceae bacterium | reverse complement strand
AATGATCAAATTCATTTATTATGGAAAATGATATGTGACAGGCTGGGCGATTTGCTGCGGATATGGATTTTGGGAGGAACTGAGTATGAGGATTATTGCGGTTGATGATGAAGCACTGGCACTTGAAACATTGACGGATGCCATAACGGAAGCAGCACCTGATGCGGAACTGCATTCATTCAGGGATGGCAAATCAGCTATTGAATATGTTAAGGATAATCCATGTGATGTGGCATTCCTTGATATCCGCTTACGCGGAATGACAGGACTCTATCTTGGGGTTCAGCTTAAGAGCCTTTGCCCCTCCATAAATATCATATTCGCTACAGGATATGATGAATATGCTCTGGATGCTATGAAGATGCATTGCAGCGGATATATATTGAAGCCTGTACAGGTGGAACATGTGAAGGAGGAACTCGCCAATCTCCGTACTCCTCAGCCGCCTGCGAAATCAAGGATACATGCTCAGACTTTCGGAAATTTTACTCTTTTCCTGGACGGCTATCCTGTTGAGTTCGAAACAAACAGAAGCAAAGAACTCTTGGCATATCTTGTGGACAGGAGAGGGGCCAGAGTAAAAAATGGCGAAGCTGCTGCTGTGATCTGGGAAGAAAATGACAATATCGCTTCGGTACAGACTCAGCTCAGAAAAGCAAAACAGGGATTATTATCATCATTAAAAAAGGCCGGATGTTCGGAAATACTTATATCAGGTCATAATGATATGGCTGTGGATACCACAAAGATGAGCTGTGATTACTGGCAGCTTCTTGATAATGATGTGAGGGTACTTAACAGTTTCTGCGGAGAATATATGTCAGAATACAGCTGGGCAGAAATGACACTTGCAGGCATTGAGAGACAAGTGCTTTATTGATTAATATCAATATGCTTAGGTTAAGATTTTTTAGTATATTTTCTTAAGATACTCCATTTTTGAACCCATATTTTGAAGCAGAGCATCAAATACTGTTATGGCTGTCATGCATTCAACAACGACAACGGCCCTGGGAACTATCACGGGATCGTGTCTGCCTTCTATGGTGAGTTCCGTATTTTCAAATGAACCGTTTTCTTTTTTTAAAATAGTTTCCTGTGACCTGTAAATCGAAGGGGTAGGCTTAAAATATGCCTTGATCTTTATAGGCGCAGAGTCTGACATACCGCCGAGTATGCCGCCGGCGTGATTTGTTTCAAAAGCAACTTCGCCACCCGGAGTACTTCTCATTTTATCATTGTTTTCAGATCCGTTCATTTCTGAAACTTGAATACCGTCACCAATCTCAACTGCCTTTACAGCGCCTATGGAAAAAATCGCATGGGAGAGCGTGGCATCCAGTTTGTCAAATACCGGCTCTCCAATGCCGATGGGCATACCGGTAACTGTGCAGTATATGCTTCCGCCTACAGAATCCTTTGCCTCACGGCATTTTGTGATAAGCTCTGTTGCAGCTTCATCCAATGCTTTATCAGGCATTACGCTATGAAGCGAATAGGCTGTCTGCAGTAAGTCGTTGTTTAATCCTTCAAGCAGTTTGGCCGGAACGGTTACATTTCCGATGGAAGAAGTAACTGCATGTATTTTTATTCCAAGGCTTTCAAGTGCTTTGGCGGCAATTGCACCTGCAGCTACCCTTGCGGCTGTTTCTCTTCCTGAGGACCTGCCGCCTCCGCGGTGATCTCTTATGCCGTATTTTTCCTCAAAACAAAGATCGGCATGACCGGGACGATAAGTGGTCTTTAAGTTACCATAGTCCTTGGAATGCTGGGAGGTGTTGCGTATCACAAGTGAAATGGGGCAACCGGTGGTCACTCCTTCATAGACACCGGACAGTATTTCTACAGTGTCACTCTCACTTCTTGAAGTAGTAAGAGCTGAAGTTCCGGGCTTTCTGCGGTTAAGGTATTTTTGTATGTCTTCTTCCGAAAGAGGAAGCCCTGCGGGGCAACCATCTATCACTGCACCGAGTGCAGGTCCATGGGACTCTCCCCAGGTGGTCACTCTGAAAATATTTCCGAAAGTCGATCCGGCCATTTTTATCTCCTTCTGCCGCAATTTATACAGCGCTTCATCAGTATTCTTTGACTTTTGTCTGCCTAAACCTTATCATTATGAAATGCAGACAAAGCAATTATAACATTTTAAGACCGCTGCATAACAAATTTATTTTATAAGACGAAAAGTGTAAAAAGACGGAGGCAGATTTGAAATACGAAATAATAGCAACTGAAGGACGCGCAAAAAGGGCCGTAATGGAAACAGTTCATGGAACAATACAGACACCTGTTTTTATGAATGTAGGGACTGTGGCTGCCATAAAGGGGGCTGTATCCGCAGAGGATCTTGAAAATATAGGCACTCAGGTGGAACTTTCAAATACTTATCATCTTCATGTGCGTCCCGGAGATGAGGTTATAAAAAAGCTGGGCGGGCTTCATAAGTTCATGAGCTGGAACAAACCTATCTTGACGGATTCCGGCGGTTTTCAGGTCTTTTCACTGGCAGGGCTGCGGCGTATAAAGGAAGAGGGCGTGACTTTCCAGTCACATATTGACGGCAGAAAGATCTTTATGGGACCGGAGGAAAGCATGCAGATACAGTCTAATCTTGGCTCGACCATAGCGATGGCTTTTGATGAGTGTCCTCCGGCACTTGCGGAAAGGTCGTATGTACAGCCAAGTGTTGACCGTACTACCAGATGGCTTGAAAGATGCCGTGCGGAAATGAACAGACTTAATTCCCTTGAGGATACCATCAATAAGGAACAGCTCCTTTTCGGTATAAACCAGGGTGCTATTTTCCCTGATATCCGTATAGAACATGCAAAGCGTATTACGGAAATGGACCTGCCGGGCTATGCCGTAGGAGGACTGGCTGTAGGAGAAAGCCATGAAGAGATGTATCACATATTGGATGAGGTGGTTCCGTATCTTCCGCAGAACAAGCCTGTTTACCTGATGGGAGTAGGAACCCCTGCAAATATTATAGAAGCGGTGGACCGGGGAGTGGATTTCTTCGACTGCGTATATCCTACGAGAAATGGCAGGCATGCTCACCTGTATACTAATAAGGGCAAGATAAATCTTATGAATGCCAAATATGAAACTGATGACCGGCCTATTGAAGAGGGGTGTCAGTGTCCAGCATGCAGGCGTTTTTCCAGAGCTTATATAAGGCATCTGCTGAAAGCTAAGGAAATGCTTGGAATGAGGCTCTGTGTGCTGCATAATCTTTATTTTTATAATCATCTTATGAAGGAAATAAGGGATGCAATAGAAGGCGGGGTATTTGCAATGTATAAGAAGCATAAGCTGGAGGCACTGGAGGGAGAAAATTGATCGTAAATTTTCCCAAGTCAGGTGTGGCAGATATCGTGCAATTATGATAATATAACAAATTAGCTGCCGAAAAAGGTTTTATCGGCACGGAGTATCAGTTTTTTAGGAGGAACAATATGGATATCAATATGTTACTGACAGAAACGGCAGGCGGAACCGATGGAGGAATGGGCAGCGTAGGACTTACATACGGCATTTCTATAGTAGCAATGCTTGTGATTTTTTATTTCCTTATGATTCGTCCCCAGAGGAAGGAACAGAAGAAGATGCAGGAGATGCTGCAGGAGATGGAAGTCGGTGATGTTGTAGTTACGACAAGCGGTTTTTACGGTGTACTTATAGATATTACTGAAGAAGATGTAATAGTTGAGTTCGGAAGCAATAAGAACTGCCGTATCCCTATGAGAAAATCTGCTATTGCCCAGGTAGAAAAGGCAGAGAAATAAAGCGAGGTTAATTTATCATGAAGCTGAATATTGTATGCATTCCCGGTGACGGTATCGGTCCCGAAATAATTGCGGAAGCAAAGAAAGTACTGAATAAAGCGGCGGAGACAGGCGGCCATGAAATGGTTTTTACCGATATACTTATGGGCGGTGCGTCCATTGATGTACATGGTGTGCCCCTTACAGATGAGGCAATCGAGATAGCTAAGGCTGCTGATGCAGTGCTTATGGGCTCGATAGGAGGCGATACCAATACTTCACCATGGTATAAGCTCCCTCCGGAAAAGAGACCTGAGGCCGGACTCCTTAAGATCAGAAAGAGTCTCGGACTTTTTGCAAATTTACGTCCGGCAGTGCTCTATCCTGAACTCAGGGGTGCATGCCCTTTAAAAGAAGAAATATCCGTAAAAGGCTTTGATATGCTCATTATGCGTGAGCTTACAGGCGGACTTTATTTCGGTGAGAGACATACGGTGGAAAAAGACGGACAGAAAGTGGCTACGGATACCCTTACATACTCGGAGGCAGAGATTCGCAGGATCGCCATAAAGGGCTTCGAGATTGCCATGAAGAGACGCAGGAAGGTAACCAGTGTTGACAAGGCAAATGTACTGGATTCTTCAAGGCTATGGAGGGCAGTGGTAAACGAAGTGGCAAAGGATTTTCCTGAGGTTACCCTTGAGCATATGCTGGTGGATAACTGCGCAATGCAGCTTGTAAAGGATCCTTCACAGTTTGATGTTATCCTTACGGAGAATATGTTCGGTGATATTCTTTCCGATGAAGCTTCCATGGTGACAGGATCTATTGGAATGTTAGCAAGTGCTTCGCTTAATGATACAAAGTTCGGTCTTTATGAGCCCAGTCACGGTTCGGCACCGGACATTGCAGGCAAGGATCTGGCTAATCCTATTGCAACAATACTTTCTGCTGCAATGATGCTCAGGTACAGTTTCAATCTTGACAAGGAAGCTGATGCCATAGAGGCTGCCGTAGATAAGGTGTTAAAAGAAGGTTACAGAACAGGTGACATCATGTCTGAGGGCTGCCGAAAAGTAGGCTGCCGGGAAATGGGTGACCTGATCGCAGAGCGTATATAAAAGAACATTCAAAGTGCCGCCTGAGTGCGGTAGAAGGAGGAAATAATGAACAGTGATGCAGTACTCAGAGGTCTGCAGCAGGCACCTCACAGAAGTTTGTTTAATGCACTTGGTTTTACCGAGGAAGAAAAGAAAAAGCCTTTGATCGGTATCATTTCATCATTTAATGAGATTGTTCCCGGTCATATGAATATTGACAAGATCACTGAAGCTGTAAAGCTTGGTGTGGCAGAAGCTGGCGGAATGCCCGTTGTTATGCCTGCAATTGCTGTCTGTGACGGAATCGCCATGGGACATACGGGAATGAAGTACTCACTGGTTACCCGTGACCTGATCGCTGATTCAACTGAGTGTCTTGCAAGGGCTCACGGCTTTGACGCACTGGTAATGATCCCTAACTGCGACAAGAATGTTCCCGGACTTTTAATGGCTGCGGCAAGGGTTAATATTCCTACAGTATTTGTTTCAGGCGGTCCCATGCTGGCAGGCCGTGTTGACGGAAGGAAGAGATCCCTTTCTTCAATGTTTGAGGCTGTAGGCTCCGTGTCTGCCGGTACAATGACAGAGGCGAAGCTTGCTGAATACGAGGAAAAAGTCTGCCCTACATGCGGTTCCTGTTCCGGTATGTATACTGCCAACTCAATGAACTGCCTGACAGAGGCAATTGGTATGGGACTCCGCGGAAACGGAACCATTCCTGCTGTTTACTCTGCACGTATACGCCTGGCTAAGACGGCCGGATATAAAGTAATGGAGATGCTTGAGAAGAATATCCGTCCCAGGGATATAATGACTGAAGATGCATTCATGAATGCACTGACAGTAGATATGGCGCTGGGATGCTCCACAAATACAATGCTTCATCTTCCTGCTATTGCTCATGAGGCAGGCGTAGAGATCAATATGGAAATTGCAAATGAAGTTTCCGACAGGACTCCTAATCTCTGCCACCTTGCACCTGCAGGTCCTACATACATGGAGGATTTAAATGAGGCTGGCGGTGTATATGCTGTTATGAATGAGCTGAATAAAAAAGGTCTCCTGAAGACAGAATGCATGACCGTTACAGGTAATACTGTCGGAGAAAATATTAAGGATGCCGTAAACAAGGATCCTGAGGTAATCAGGCCTATTGATAATCCGTTTATGCCCAACGGCGGAATTGCTGTTCTTAAGGGTAATCTTGCACCTGATACCGGTATCGTAAAGAGAAGTGCAGTTGTTCCCGAAATGATGGTTCACGAAGGACCTGCAAGAGTATTTGACTGTGAAGAGGATGCAATAGCTGCAATCCTTGGCGGCAAGATAAAGGAAGGCGATGTTGTTGTCATCAGATATGAAGGACCTAAGGGCGGCCCCGGAATGAGGGAAATGCTCAATCCTACATCTGCAATAGCGGGAATGGGACTTGGCGCATCTGTTGCACTTATCACAGATGGAAGATTTTCCGGTGCGTCAAGAGGTGCATCCATTGGTCATGTCTCACCAGAAGCAGCAGTGGGCGGCCCTATAGCATTTGTTCACGAGGGCGATATCATCTCTATCGATATCCCGGCCAACAAGCTTGATGTTAAGATCTCGGATGAAGAGATGGCTAAGAGAAAGGCTGAGTGGAAACCTGTAACAAAGGAAGTCACAGGATATCTCGCAAGATACCGTGAGCTTGTTACTTCCGGAAATACCGGGGCTATACTTAAGATACCCGGGAAAGACTGTTAAAATACTAAATTAAAAGCTATCAGGAGGAACAGATACAGATGGCCGGCAGAGCTAAAATTGCTTCAGCAAAAAGTGATGCAGTAAAGAAAAGTACAAGGACGGGAAAGAATGCTCCCCGTGAGCTGACAGGCTCACAGATCGTTATAGAGTGTCTGAAAGAGCAGGGGGTTGATACAGTTTTCGGATATCCGGGAGGTGCAATCCTTAACATTTATGATGAGCTATACAAACATTCGTCAGAGATAAGGCATGTTCTTACAAGCCACGAGCAGGGGGCTGCCCATGCAGCGGACGGTTATGCAAGGGTTACCGGAAAAGTAGGAGTATGTCTGGCAACAAGCGGCCCCGGTGCAACTAATCTTGTTACCGGTATTGCTACCGCATATATGGACAGTGTTCCTCTTGTTGCTATAACGGCAAATGTGGTCCTTCCCTGGCTGGGAAAAGATTCATTTCAGGAGGTAGATATTGCAGGCATAACCATGCCCATAACAAAGCACGGATATATCGTAAAGGATGTTACGAAGCTTGCTGATACCATTCGCAGGGCTTTCCAGATCGCAAGGAGCGGAAGACCCGGTCCTGTTCTTGTGGACATCACAAAGGATGTGACTGCTGCTACATGCCTTTATACCCCGGCCAAGCCTGTTATGCCTGCTGAAAAAAAACAGTATGACAATGAGGATATCAAAAAAGCAGTTGAGCTGCTTAAGAATTCCGAAAAGCCCCTTATCTATGTGGGAGGCGGTGCTGTTATAAGCGGCGCATCAAAGGAATTGTCTGAGTTTGCAGAAAAGCTTGATGCACCTGTGTGTGGATCGCTTATGAGCAAAGGCTCCTTTGATGAAAACAGTGACAGATATACAGGCATGATCGGTATGCACGGCTCCAAGACCACAAACAGAGCTGTATGCGAATGTGACCTGCTGATCTCACTTGGGGCGAGGTTCTCTGACCGAGTAATATCCAATCCTAAGACTTTTGCATCCCAGGCAAAGATCCTTCACATTGATATCGATGCGGCGGAGATAAATAAGAATATCCAGACCACCAGTGCTGTTGTTGGTGACTTAAAAGAGGTACTTGCTCTTATAAATAAAAAGCTTACAGCGCAAAAGCATACGGAATGGATGAAGTATATTAAGACTATGAAAAAGGAAATGCCTCTTTCGTATGATAAGAGTATGCTGACCTGTCCTTATGTGATCGAAGAGCTCTACAAAGCAACTAAGGGCAATGCCATAATCTCAACGGATGTGGGACAGCATCAGATGTGGGCTGCTGAATATTATAAATTTAAGGAGCCAAGGACATTTATCACATCCGGCGGACTCGGTACTATGGGATACGGACTTGGAGCCGCTATCGGAGCCAAGGTGGGACGTCCTGATAAGGTGGTCGTAAATATCGGCGGTGACGGGTGCTTCAGGATGAATATGAATGAGCTGGCAACCGCATCAAGATATAATATTCCCATTATTCAGATAGTGGTTAATAACCATGTGCTTGGAATGGTAAGACAGTGGCAGACTCTTTTCTATGGTGAGCGTTATTCACAGACCGTGCTTGATGATGCTGTTGATTTTGTAAAAGTTGCCGAAGGACTCGGCTGCGAAGCAGTACGCATCACTAAGAAAGAAGAGGTCGCACCTGCGATTAAAAGGGCGCTTAAAGCAAAGGGACCTTTTGTTATCGACTGTCAGATAGAGAAGGATGACAAGGTATTTCCCATGGTTCCCGGAGGAAAGCCTCTGGATACAGCCTTTGATGCAGATGATCTGGCAAAAGAAAAAGGTTAAACGAAATCTTAATTGACTTAATAATATGTTTGGTAGTAAACTTTTATAGTCTTTACTGAAAAGACAAATACTCTTTAGTACGTCCGTGACTTGAATTTGTTTCGGACTGTCCTGAATAGTTATGAATAGTTATATATCATTTACCTACAAGGAGGAAAAAGAAGTGAGCAGAGTGTACAATTTCTCGGCCGGACCGGCAGTATTACCCGAGGAAGTATTAAAAGAAGCTGCAGAGGAAATGCTTGATTACCGTGGATGTGGAATGTCCGTTATGGAGATGAGCCACAGGTCAAAGGTATTCGACGAGATAATCAAGACAGCAGAGGCTGACCTTCGTTCGCTTTTAAATGTTCCTGATAATTATAAGGTGCTTTTTCTTCAGGGTGGAGCACACCTTCAGTTTGCACAGATTCCCATGAACCTTATGAAGAATAAGGTTGCCGATTATATTGTTACAGGTCAGTGGGCAAAGAAGGCTTACAATGAAGCTAAGCTTTATGGTACTGCAAACAAGATCGCATCTTCCGAGGATAAGACATTCTCATATATACCTGACTGCTCAGATCTTCCTATATCACCTGATGCAGACTATGTATATATCTGTGAAAATAACACTATCTACGGAACAAAGTTCAAGACTCTGCCTAACACTAAGGGCAAGACTCTTGTTTCGGATGTATCTTCATGCTTCCTGTCAGAGCCTATGGATGTTACAAAGTACGGCCTTATCTATGGCGGCGTTCAGAAAAATATTGGTCCTGCAGGTGTTGTTATCGTTATTATCAGGGAAGATCTTGTTACAGATGACGTACTTCCCGGAACACCTACCATCATGAAGTACAAGACTCAGGTGGATGCAGATTCACTTTATAACACTCCTCCCTGCTACGGAATCTATATCTGCGGCAAGGTGTTCAAGTGGATTCAGAAGATGGGCGGCCTGGATGCAATGAAGCAGATCAATGAAGAAAAGGCTGCAATACTTTATGATTACCTGGATGAGTCTGAAATGTTCAAAGGGACAGTACGCAAGGAAGACAGATCGCTTATGAATGTGCCTTTCGTAACAGACAGTGAGGAGCTTAATGCCAAGTTCATCGCCGAGGCTAAGGCTGCAGGATTTGAAAATCTCAAGGGTCACAGATCTGTGGGCGGCATGAGGGCTTCCATTTACAATGCTATGCCTATTGAGGGCGTAAAGGCACTTGTGGAATTCATGAAGAAGTTTGAAACTGAGAATAAATAATTTCGAAGATTAAGAGAGGTAAGTTAAAATGGCTTATAAATACAATTGTCTCAATCCAATTGCCAATATCGGATTGGATAACTTTTCAAGCGATTATGTAAAAACTGATGATGTAAATGAGGCTGATGCCATTCTTGTAAGAAGCGCAGCAATGCATGATATGGAGCTTTCAGATAAGCTCCTTGCAGTTGCAAGAGCCGGTGCAGGTGTAAATAATATTCCCCTGGACAAGTGCGCTGAGAAGGGAATCGTGGTATTCAATACTCCCGGTGCAAATGCAAATGCTGTTAAGGAGCTGGTGCTTGCCGGAATGCTTATCGCATCCAGAGATATCGTGGGAGGTATCGAGTGGGTAAAGAGTGATGCTTCCGATGAGAACATCGCAAAGGTTGCAGAGAAGGAAAAGAAGAAATTTGCAGGTACTGAGATACTTGGCAAGAAGCTCGGTATCATCGGCCTGGGTGCTATCGGTGTAAAGGTTGCAAATGCAGCAATGAGCCTGGGGATGGATGTATATGGTTATGATCCATATCTGTCTGTTAAGGCAGCATGGAACCTTGAGTCAGGCGTTCATCATGTATCTGATGTAAATGATATCTACAAGCAGTGCGATTTTATCACTATCCATGTACCTCTTATGGATGCAACAAAGGGGATGATCAACAAGGATGCCATAGACCAGATGAAGGAAGGCGTTATCATTCTTAATTTTGCACGTGACCTTCTGGCTGATGAGCAGGCTGTTCTTGATGGCATTGCCTCAGGTAAGATCCGTAAGTATGTTTCCGATTTCGCTAATCCTGTAACGGCCGGCAAGGAGGGGGTTATCCTTCTTCCGCACCTTGGGGCATCTACTGCAGAAGCAGAGGATAACTGCGCTGTCATGGCTGTTGATGAGTTACAGAACTTCCTGGAGAATGGTAATATCGTTAACTCCGTGAACTATCCCAATGTAGATTCCGGCGTATGTCAGACTGCAGGCAGGATCACAATCTGCCATAAGAACCTGGCAAACATGATCACCAAGTTCACTGCTCTGTTCGGTGACCAGGGAATTAATATTTCAAACATGGTCAATAAGTCCAAAGGTGATTATGCATATACTCTTATCGATGTTGATTCACCTGCAAATGACGATATCATTGCAAAGCTTAGTGCTATAGATGATGTTATCAGAGTAAGAGTTATAAAGTAAAACCGGAGAAAAATAGAAATTAAGAGAAAAGGGTCGGCTTCCGATCCTTTTCTGTCACATTGAGCAGTTATAAGGGGGGAATATGAATTGCTGCAGATGCGGTGCGGTAATGCGCTATGATCCGGACAGTTATGGCATAATATGCGATTACTGTGGATATAAGAAAGAAATGCACCGGCCTGAAGAAATGGCCGTAGAAGAAGAACAGGACTTCAGCACTGCAATGAGAGGTGCTGTTACCGACTGGGGGCTGGCGACTAGAACTGTTATCTGTGACAGGTGCGGTGCTGTTTCA
>CAMOJK010000097.1 GCA_946616835.1 uncultured Lachnospiraceae bacterium | reverse complement strand
TCTGTGAAAGAGACATCTTCTTAGCCTTTACTTCCTCACCGATAAGGCAGATGTTAGGCTGAGTCTCAAGTGCACACTCAAGGGCAACATGGGAAGCGGAACGACCCATAACCTTGATGAAATGCCAGTACTTCTTAGCGGAGTTAGCATCTCTTTCAATGTTGCCGATAAGCTCTGAATATGTCTTTGTAGCTGTATCGAAACCGAAGGATGCCTCGATATCTTCGTTCTTTAAGTCACCGTCGATAGTCTTGGGGCATCCGATAACCTGAATGCCTGTGTTGTTAGCTGCCATGTACTCTGCAAGTGTAGCAGCATTTGTATTGGAATCGTCACCACCGATGATAACGATAGCAGTAAGTCCGTTCTTCTTTGCATTTTCAGCAACGATAGCGAACTGCTCTTTTGTTTCAAGCTTTGTACGGCCTGAACCGATGATATCGAAACCGCCGGTATTCCTGTATGCATCGATGAAAGCATCATCAAACTCTACATAATCATTCTTAAGAAGTCCGTCTGGACCGCCCTTGAATCCCAAGAGAACATTGTTCTTATCTGTAGCCTTAAGTGCATCATAAAGACCTGAGATAACATTGTGTCCGCCGGGTGCCTGTCCGCCGGAAAGGATAACACCTACAACCTGCTTCTTTGCAGCAGATGTGTTGGAACCCTTCTGGAATGTGATCTCTTCCTTACCGTATGTGTTAGGGAAAAGCTCTTTGATCTTGTCCTGATCGGCAACGCTGCTTGTTGCATCGCCAACCTTTACGCAGATGTCTGAGATACCGTTTCTAAGCATTCCGGGAAGCTTAGGACTGTACTCATATCTTGCTTTCTGAAGTGGTGATATGCTCATATCTCTTTCTCCTTTTAAAAATATATTAAAAAATTAGTCGCCGTATAAATGATAGAATATTTGGGTTAAAAAGTAAATATCATATTATCCGTATCAAGCGCCTCACCGTTAAGCGCTGTCTCTGTCAGAGTATCATTTTTATCATACACCAGCTTTAACGAAAAGAAAGGTTCTCCTGATTCCAACAGTTTAAGAAATATCCTGTCACCAGGCCAGAGATTAAGTTTCGGGACTTCTGATTTATCCACCCAAACCAGATCTCCCTCATCACATACCTTTTCCCTGCCGCTTATATTATCTGAAGTAAAAAGCATCATATACTCTGTAACATCATCACCATATATAAATGTGATGATGCCCCGGAAGCTCAGACTCCTCAGTTCATACCCGGTCTCTTCCATTGCTTCCCGGCGGATGCAGTCTTCGGGGCTCTCACCAGCCTCACAATGTCCACCTATGCCTATCCATTTGTCGTGATTGATATCATTTTCTTTTTTCACACGATGGAGCATCAGGTATTTACCGTCACGCTCGATATAACATAATGTCGTACACTTTATCATGCTGCTACCTCAAACTATCTTCCCTGTTCTCTACCTGATACCCTCGTATCTCTAGTTCATCCGCAAAGAGTTTTGACTCGGTTTCATCTTTCATGGTAAATATAACGTATTTTCCGGAGTTAAAATCAATACGCATTCTATGTTTTGTCGATGTTACACCGTTGATCTTAGTCTTTTCAACAAATGACAGAACAGTCTTTATATCATGTATATTAAGCACATCAGCATACTGCTTAGCATATATTATCAGGTAGTCCATCCCTAAAACTGCTATTCCGTCAAAAAGTTTATGGTTCGTAGCCATCAGAAAGTCAGTATTTAATCGCAGGGGATCAACACCGCTTTTTTCGATCACCTTTCTGAGTTCTTCCTCAGTTACGAAGCTTATATCTTTTTTTCCTGCTATTACACAGGCAAGGACTATAACGGCAATACCCACAAGAAAAGCAATCCGCAGGTCTATCCCGCTATCACCTAATTTCATCAGTATAACCAGCATTGTCAGCACCATACAGAATGATAATCCCACAATCCTTGTTATTATAAAATTCCTCCTATATCCGGAAAGTGCATCATAAATATCCTTCCCCGGAAGCCTCTTATGTACATCCTGCTTTCTTTTGATCTCAGATTCTGACGGGCGTGATTCCGGATTCTTTACCGGTTTTATATATTTTTTGTAATATCCGTAATAAGAAAAAAAGCCGACAACAGCACAAAAAAGTGAAAGCAGGATCGCCAGCGTAGTGTAGATCACTCTTTCTATAAGCACTGTATCGGCACACAGATCGGTATTAAGAATTATTCCTGTTGCCGCAAACATAAGAGTTCCGAATGCGCACATCAGGACTACCTTTATCGTTTCTTTTCTGTGTTCTTTCATAAAACTGTAATTGTTTACACCGTGCATCCTTGTATGACGAAATTTAATCGAGTAGTGCGAAGGGCACCATCAGTGTCAGGATGCCGGTGTGCGGAAGTTAGCATCACATAACAAGTAGACTCAATATTACAATACGCTGTCTACAGCCTTCTTTACATCTTCCTTGGTGACATTGACAGCCTTTACTTTATCATTTACCTTGTCGATAACCGTGTCGGCAGCCTTTGTATCCAGCGCCTGGTTCACAGCCTTCTTCACATCTTCCTTGTCTACATTCTTGATGAGTTTCTCCGCTTCCTTCTTGATATCCATTTCTTTAGTCCTCCTTGAAAATTTATATTTTATTATCAGCCCACTATCTGCTTTCTGATCATCTCCAGCTCATCCTGGCTTACTTCACCCGGCTTCCAGAGTATGTTCTGTCCGTCATCCTTATATCTGGGAATCAGATGCAGATGGAAATGTTTTACAGTCTGTCCTGCCACTTCGCCGTTATTCTGCACGAGGTTAAGTCCGTCAGCACCCAGATTTTCTACCATCTGTGCCGACAACTTCTTTGCCACTTTCATTGCAGCAGCTGCAGTTTCCTCCGGCAGTTCAAAGAGATTTGCATAATGTTCCTTGGGAAGTATCAGTGCATGTCCCTTTGTGGCAGGTCCCAGATCCAGGATCACACGGAAATTTTCATCCTCATATATCGTCTTGGATGGTATCTCACCGTTGGCAATCTTACAGAAAATACAATCGTTATTCATAACAACCTCCTCATTTCATTAAGATTATTGTTGTAGCTAATTCTTTAATTGCGGGCAACCGTTACCGGAACACCTGACAAGTTCTGAAGAATCACTTCTTATTCGCCGCTGCCTCCTCTATAAGCTCCATGATAGCAGGTATTGACCTGTACTGTGTGGACTTTTCCATATTATCGATGTAAGTCTGCTTATTAAAATACAGATTGTGTATGGCATCTAATAATGAATCCTGGTCCAGGTTTTCCTCGTCTATCACTATACTGTAACCCTGCTTTTCAAAGGATGCCGCATTCAGTATCTGGTCACCGCGGGAGTTCTTAGCCGAAAGAGGAATCAATATGCTGGGAATTCGCAGAGACAAGAGTTCACTTATGGCATTTGCCCCGGCACGGGATACTACAATATCCGTTATGGCAAAAATATCCTTAAGCTCAGCTTTAACATACTCGAACTGCTTGTAGCCGCTTTCCGTAAGCAGCATATTATCCATCTTGTCCTTTCCCGTCAGATGCACTATATTGAAATCACCCTTGAGCTTTGGAAGCGCACTCCTTATTGCCTCATTTATGACTGCTGCCCCCTGGCTTCCGCCCATTACCAGGATTACGGGGAGCCCCGGCTCAAAACCGCAGAACTTATAGGCATTTTTCTTGTCGCCCTTTTTTAATTCCTCTCTTATAGGTGACCCGGTAAGCACAGCTTTTTTCTCCGGAAGGTATTTTAGTGTTTCCGGAAAATTACAGCATACTTTCTCCGCCACAGGAATGCAGAGCTTATTTGCAAGTCCCGGAGTAAGGTCAGACTCATGTATTATGCAGGGGATCTTTAAGGATGCCGCTGCCCTGACTACAGGAACAGATACAAATCCCCCCTTTGAAAAGACCACATCAGGACGGATTTTCTTTAATATCTTCTTTGCATCACCATACCCCTTTATTACCCTGAAAGGATCTGTAAAATTCTTGGGGTCAAAGTAACGGCGAAGCTTACCTGTTGATACACCATAATAGGGTATGCCAAAATCTGAAACCAGTCTCTTCTCTATTCCATCCAGGGATCCTATATAAGTTATTTCATATCCCTGTTCCTTAAGATGAGGGATAAGGGCAAGATTAGGGGTAACATGTCCTGCAGTGCCGCCCCCTGTTAATACTATTTTTTTCATACTGTCTGCTTTCTGCTGTATCATACACAGCTCCGCAGGGAAAAGCTATTTTCTCATGCGGTAAAATTTATACAGCTGCCCGCAAAACACTACGGTTTCGGACAGCCGTCTGTTTACTATTATCCAGATATACAACTTAGAAGCGCAGGGTAAATTCTGCCTCACCGACTGAGATTACATCACCGCTTCGCAGTACATTCTGTCCCTGTATACGCATACCGCCTACAGCAACCACTGAGTCTGTACCTTCATCCACGATATATACACGACCCTCGCGAATTATCAGCTGAGCCGCAACAGCAGTCATATCCTCAGGTGCAAAGCGTATATCACAACCAGAGCCACTGCCTATGGTCACCAGATCTGTCAACTCAAAATCAGCCGTGCCATCATATGTTCCTGAATATACCTCAATAGATACAGGAATTCGTATACCTGCGGTCTTGGGAATTGGATCCATAGGTGCCGCTACCGTCTTTGATATCTCCTCAGGCGCTTCTGCTGTGGGAGAGATCGTATCCTGTGTTGCCGCTACAGTCCTGCCGATGGATTCAGCATTCTGTACAGTCTCTGTCTGCTCTGGAACAGCACTCGGTACAGGCTCACTCTTGCGGCGAGGCTTCTTTTTCTTCCGGCTCTTGCTGATAATGACAATAAGAAGCACAACTGCAAGGATCAGTATTATAAGAACAAGCACACCGCCGGCTATCGATACGGGAATCACCCAGCCGGGAAGAGCCTTTTCCTCATCCTCATCACCATCCTCTTCATCTGCGGCGTCATCAGCCTCATTATCACTAACGGCTATGTTGTCGCTGACTGCCTCATTATCACTGACTGCTTCGCCATCATTTTCTTCTGCGCCAACATCGCCGTCTTCCGGTTTCTGACCATCAGGCTCATCCCCATCAGGAGCCTCTGTCGCTTCCGGTTCTTCATCCTGAGCAGGCTCAGCTTCTGCAGGCGGATTCTCCCCATCTGATGGTTTTTCACCATCTGTCGGAATTAAGGTTCCCTCTGTGGGCTTGGTTCCGTCAGGATCATCAGAGGGCTTATCTTCAGGATCTTTTCCCTCGGCCTCTTCTGCAAATTTTTCACTGTCACCCACCCTTGCATCCAACATGGACACACTTCCGATTGAAGGATAATCCTTAGGGAGGAAAGTCTGTTCGTTACCCTCAGCATCATATACATTATTCAGATTAAGAGTAATGCTGAACTCACTTGAGGGTGTCTGCTTAAGCTTGAAACCCGTGCAGTAGAGTCCCTCAAGGAAGGAAACCATACCGGAGCCTGCATTCTTTGCAGCATTTGAGCTGCTTACATTATTGTGAGGTCCCCGCCCTACTGTAAATGTATCTTTTGACTTGCCAGTCCATGAGTCAGTGCAGATAGTACTTAAAATTACCTCCGGAGAATTTTTTATATTCTCCTTGGTTTCCACTGCAAGATCAGCTTCCTTACCACTCTTAAGCTCTACCTTACCATCCGTGATCAGTATCAGGACTATGACATCGCCGCTTGTACGGGCATAGTCATCGAGATAAGCTATTGCATCATTTACACCGGTATAGGGATCTGTCCAGTTTCCATCGTACTTAAGATTATCAACAGTCTTTTTTACTTCCTTTACATCAGTCATTCTTTCCTTAACTACTTTGAAATTCTGATCAAAGGTTGAAACAGTGTAATAAGCCTCGTGGGACTCTTCATTTTCAATAGCATCAACATATGACTTTATGATATCCCGCTGTTCACTGATAGAACCGGAATTGTCTATCAGGAACATGTAATGAATATTTGTGGAAAAACATTCTGAGATGGGCTTCATGCCGCCAAGCTTTTCCGCTGTTGTGGCATTGGACTGAAGTGCTACGGTTGCTTTACTGAAGTCGTAATCCTTATATTCTTCACAGGGTGAAAGAAGGGCATAAAGCGTATTATCTTCACTCAGGCCATATGCCGAAACAACCTCTGCAAGCTTTACTTCATTATCGATAAAGGTTGCGTCTGTCTCGTCATAAGTCTTATCCGCTGCCACTGCAGGCAGGAATGTATTCATGAATGAATTCAAGAATAAAGCCAGAACAGCTATCCAGCCGCATAGTCTTCTTTTCGTCATAGTTCCCCTTTCTGCCGCTCTTAAGCAGCATCAGTTTTCACTTTATAATTAAATAATTGCCCCGCTGTAAGCAAGCTTACGCGATGACAATTATTTTTATTGCACAAATCATTTTACTATCACTGCCAGCAGTGTAAGATTATCATTATCACCACTGAAACGATCCATCATACGCATCAGAAGTCGTTCGCCCCATTCCTTTGCCGTATTCGATTTTATAAGGTCTATCGCAGCTTCCTCATCCTGAAAATGCTCCCAGGCTCCGTCGGAACAGAGAAGAAAAGCATCGCCCGGTACAATAGGCTCTGCAGCTCTCTCACACTGGGGTGAATGACGTTCCTCATTTCCAAGGGTTCTTAACAGTGATGACTGATCGTCATCCGTTGCTATCTGCGCCCTTGTGATTTCACCTGCCTTGTATTTTTTAAAAGCTACGGAATGATCTTCCGTCACGAAAGCTATTTCGTCTTTATGGAAAAAATACAGTCTGGAATCACCCACATGTGCCCAGCAGGCATTTTCTCCGTCAATAGCAAGAGAGACCACAGTGCTTTTCAGCACTGTGTCCCGCTCTTTCTGTATCTCAAGTATTCTTTTATTTGACTCTTCTATTATGCCCTCAAGCCAGGCGGGGCGGTCATCACACGCCTCGCTCCAGCCCTCCAGCATAGTATCAACGACACACGCCGAGGCTACTTCGCCAAGCGCATGCCCACCCAGTCCGTCCGCAACAACGAAGATACCATGATCATCCTTTACAGCATGACCTGCTGCATCTTCATTGTAACTGCGTCCGCCCTGATTTGTAAATTCATATACATCGTACTGCATTATACAAGTTCAACCTTTACTACATTTGCCTTGTCACCAACACAGAAGCTGTCACCGGAATGCAGACGATAAGGTGCATTAGGTGCAAGCTTTGTTCCATTCATAAGGATTGTTCCATATGTGGAACGAAGGTCGGTAATAATGAAATCATTTGTTGCTGCATCAAATGAAACTGTGCAGTGGCGTCCGCTGACACCAACGGTACCTTCCTTGTAAACAATAGCACAGCTTGAAGGATCGCGACCGATCATGAGGGGAGCCGCACCTACAGGATAGCTCTTTCCGCCATGCTGTGTATCCAGAGGACGGATCATAGCCTGCTTCTTCTGGGACTGTGCAACCTGCTGCTGCATCTGTGCCATCTGTGCCTGGTTCTGTGCCTGCATCTGCTGCATCTGCTGCTGATTCTGCTGCTGCATCTGCTGCATTTCCTTCTTGTCCTTCTTGCCCTTAGCTACGAATGCAACGATTATTATGATGATAACCAGAACTACCGCAAGAACAACGACTACACCGATTACGATCCAAACCCAAACAGGCACACCGCCTTCTTTGTCCTTATCATTACCACCATCATCGGGAGGAGTTACAAGTCCGCCCTCATCACCTTCACCATCACCATTACCATCACTTAAGCTTGCACCGTCATCACTGCTGCCGCCTGATGTTGTTGAATAAGGAATATTATTCTTATCAAGGAAACGAGTCAGCTCGGTACCGCTGATAGCATAGTAGTCCACTTCTATCTGGTCAGCATAAGGCATATTGGACTCAACGTTTGTATTTACACCAATAACATAACCATCTTCTGTAACAAGGGGTCCGCCGGAATTACCATGCTGGATGGTAGCATCGATATTTAGACGCTCTACACCCACACCTTCATTAACAACTATCTTGTTTAATGATCCCTTATGTACTGTACAGTCACGGATATCAAAGTGGCTGGCACTTGTGAAATCATTATCGGAATTTCCGGGGAAACCCGCACTCCATACATCAGTACCTACCATTGAGTCATCGGGCTCCATGATGGGAAGAGGCACTCTCTTATCAGTAGCATCACGGAGACGAAGTACTGCAAGGTCAACCTTTTCAACTGAACCGTAGCAGTCTACGTATGCCACATCATAATCCTTATCACTGTAGTATACTCTCAGCTCAGTGCTTTCCGAGTAAAGAACCACATCGTATCCCTGATACTCCATACCGGTCCAGAGATAATATCCGCCGCCCTCACCTGCGTATTCTACATACTCCTGGACAACATGGTAGTTAGTTACGATATAGGAAGGATCCTCTCCGTTCTCACCTATAAAGAAACCACTTCCGTTGGAATAAGGGATATCACCCAGATCCTCTATCCACTGGTAATCCCATCCGTCAGTTATGTAGAAAGCGGCATTCTTAAGATAGAATACCACCGGAACTACACCGTTCCTGACTTCGTTTACATCTGCCCTTGCCTCGATCTTCGGGATCGAAATGCTCATCAGCACTACAACAAGCGCTGCGACCATACCGAAAAACCGGGATAGTTGTCTTCTCTTCATAAAATCTTCCCTCCTGCTCCTTTTTGCTTTTTATTAATACACGCACTTTACTACAAGCGCGGTGTAATTATCCTGAAACTGTCTTGCATGTATCACAAGCCTCTGCTCTAACTGCTGACACATGGCACGCTCCGACTTAAATGAAAGGGCAATCTTAATTTCTTCCTCATCCAGTACGCCTCCCACGCCATCCGAGCAGGCAAGCAGTATATCCCCTTCCTTAAGCGGCAACGGACGGACACATGCATCCACATCATCCATGCCTACTTTGCCGAGAAACTGTGTCAGTGCGGTGGCCTCATCAACCTCACGGCAGGCCTTCCCGTCAAGATCTCCACAGCGTATGGCTGACAGATACTCATCATGAAATACATTATGCTCCTGATTGAGTCTGTAAAGTCCATCTCCACGCTTCAGGAACAGATAGCTGTCCCCTACACTGGCAAAATACAGCTTTTCCTCAAATATGATGCATACGATTGCCGTAGAACCACCATCTCCTCCGATGACTGCCTCTACTGCTTCCGATGCTGCAAAAACTGCATTTTTAAGTTGCGGTGCAAGATCCTCACGCCTGTCCATTGCTGCAAAAGACGCCCTCATGCTCTGAACAGCAGTCTCGCTGGCAAGCTTGCCATCCTTCATTCCTCCCATGCCATCAAAAACCGCAAATAAAAGCCCCTCTTCTTTGAGCTTCACTACATCAAAAGCATTGGCCGTGGTAAAGGAATCTTCCTGCCGAGCCCTGGCACCTACGCCCTGCATATTGGCCAGCCTATAACCTAAAAGCCGTTCCATCAATCTTCTCCCTTCGAAGCAAGACCGTTACGCCATGTAAACTTTTCTGTGCAGAAAGCAGTAAATAAGAACTTGCTCTCGCCGAGCTCTATAACATCGCCTGTCTCAATGATCGTCGGAACATATATAGGCTCATCATTTACATATATACTGTTTGTGCTCTCTGCCGGAATCAGATGGTATTTATTGTGCTTTTCATCATAGGCAAGCCTAGCATGATTGTCACGGGAGATAGTATTGTCGCCCTTGATGCAGACATCCATCTTATCAGAGCGGCCTATGGTATTATTCTTGGCAAAAATCCTGAAATCCTTACCCTTATTTACACCCTCTATGCAGACAAGCCAGCCCACAACAGGTTCAGAGGACATGCTCCTGCTCATAACTGCAACAGTCTTGCCGGTATCCTTCTGGCTTTCCGCTTCTTCTGCTTCCTTTTTCTTTGCATAGCTGGAAGGAGCAACGGTCGCACCAACTTCATCCATTCCGTATCCTCCGGAAGGAGAAGAGCTGCTTACGGGTGTCATGCCTGCCCCAACAGTCTTGCCTATCTCAGCGCTTCCGCCATAGCCTCCTACAGGAGCTGCATATCCGCCGCCGTAGCCCGGTGCCACTGTCGAGCCAAATCCGGGAGCTACTGTAGCTCCATAACTGTCAGCACCGCCTCCACCAAACTCAACACGGTTTATGTTTCCGCCGCAATAGGGGCAGGAGCCATACTGATCCGTGTCATAAAGGTGTCCGTTTGCACATTCAATAACTGCCATAACTCTCCTCCTTGAAATATAATTTAATGATATCCGGCTCTAAACTAATACAGCCAGTCAAACTCTCCGGGATCCGAAATATAGGACGGATCTGCCTCATAGACCACGCCGCCGTCTATGAGCATAGGGATCCAGCCCAACTCACTGTGACCGGCATCTGCCCATAAACTATCCACCATTCCATCCGCAGTGTATATTGCCACCCAGACGCCCTCGGATTCCATAGGCGACCTCATGCTTCCATTATCCATCGAGGTGCGGTCGAAGACTATTATATCCCTCTGGACTTCATAGCTGTAGTCATGGAAATAAATCATCTCAAAACGTTTATCGCCATCGTGATCTCCAAGATGCACACCTGAACCCTTATCACCACTGTCCGTCGGATTCCAGTAATTCGTGGGCACACCGGTTTCTTCATTGTATCCGCACAGATCCAGATCCCGGTTTCCTTCCCACTCGACTATTACTATGAAATCATCACCTGAAACTTCAGGAACCATAGCTGCTATGAGATCCAGTCCCGAAGATGTCAGATTCCAGGATTCTGTCCGCTCATAGTATCCGTCTGCAGTTACGGTCAGCATATACTCTCCCGGCTCAGCTTCAAATTCCACCCTGCCATCACTATCCGTAACATCCTTATCTATAAGAAAACCATCCTTATCTTCTAAAAGTACTGTTGCTCCCGCCAGGCCACTGCCATAATTTCCACTGTAAACGGTATACTTAAGTTTGGCCAAGCTCTGCTCATCATCCCCAGTGCCATTTTCACCAAGATGAATGTCAATATCCGGATCGAAACCTATGTTTCCATCTGGAACATTCCCCTCGTCATCACCATCATTGCCGCCATCGGAATGATCCCGATCGTCATCATCGTCATCATCACCGATTA
>CAMOJK010000096.1 GCA_946616835.1 uncultured Lachnospiraceae bacterium | reverse complement strand
GCAATTGCGAGTGTCGTTCTAAGTAGTTCAGTTAGTGGGAAGTTTTAGTAACTAAAAATACTAACGCTCACTTAAACGCAATGATTAACCATTCAGATCAATTGAGTGATGAAACAGGTTTTACTGAGGTACTACCAGGACAGGCGGCAGGAATATAATACAAGCATTAACAGTGTGAAAGTGGTATCATATATCTTGGAGAATGCTAAAGTTTTACCCAAGAATATACGTTTTCGAACGGATAATGACATTAAAGGTACAGATGAGTACAGAAGACAAAAATCATGAATAAAAGGAGACCGTTATGGTGAAAGAAAGTACAGTATACTCCGATGTTGATGCTGAGCTGATGAAGTGGCTTGAGGACGATACTCTGAATCAGGATACCGATATGGGAGATGTAGCGGGGGAAATCAGAGATGTTTTTAGTAAGCTGCTGGAAGCATATAATGAGGAAGAACCTGTCGATATCCTGGGACACCTCCCTGAGGACGACCGTCTGATTAAAGTTATTGCAGACAGGAGGACAGCAGTTATCCGGCTGGAGGAGGAAGATGCTGCCGCCGGGAAGCTTGAAGCTGCTTATACCGGTCTTCTGGATGCATGTTTTAAGTCTGCCAGGCTTATAAATCCGCTTGGAGGATTTGGCAAGAACCGGCTGGAAAAAGCGCTGGAGATACTCAGGCGCTTTGAAAAAAAGCACTGGCCGTTAGTAACAAGAATTACAAAAGACAACATAAAGAGCTTCAGAAACCTTATGTCTGAAGAACACTATGATGACATCGCTGCCGGCAGGAAGCGCGCACTTGGTGCTATCCGTATGAAGATGGGAAGGAGCTGCTGTGCAGGTATCGCAGTCTACCGTGTAGAAAACCGGCCTGTTACTATGACCCCTGTAATAATGCTTGACTGGTTGTATGTTGCAAGGGATTTCAGGAGACAGGGGGTTGCCAATATGCTTATGGCAGAGATGTCCGGACTTGCGTTGCAGAATGCTGAGACTGTTCTTTCGGTTAATATGAATATTCCTGATGATTCAGACATGGAAATCAAGGAAGAATCAGAGACTCTTGAGGCTTTTCTTCGTCTATGGAAATTCAGGTTGCACGTGGATACAGGCAGGGTTTTCTATATAGATCTGTCCTTGCTTAAAGATAATAAATACTTAAAGGATCAGGCAGAAGGAGTCAGTTCCTTAGCTGAGCTTGGCTTGGGCGGACTGGATATGATCCAGCGTTTTTTCCGGAACCGAAATAAAGACTATGATGCCGAATTCAGACTTTTTGCTTATGAACATTATGATTTCTTTGATCCGGATGTGAGCTGTGCCATCGTGACAGGCGGAGTGATCACGGCGCTCTTTCTTGTGCACCGGTATCAAAATGGCAATTACAGGTACGAGGTACTGAGGAGCGGACGCAATACAGATCCTACTGTATTCCTGCAGCTCCTGAGATACGGCTACCGGAGTGCTCTTGCAAAAGACGATGGCAGCAGCCTGCTTTTTGGAACTTTTGAAAGTGCAGAGGGGTATATGACTGTGGCTAAGCTCGTACCGGATACCATGATAATGACGCAGCTTACGGGAATACTCATGCCTCCGCAGGTAAAGGAGACTGTGAGCACCTCCGACTGGGACAAACTTAGAAAGGCAGCGGGATTCAGATAAGGGTACGATTCCGGTACGGATAGTGCAATATAATTCAATTGATAATAGCAGGAAAGCGCAAATAACCTGTAAATGTATGCGGATCATAAAGGAGGAAAGATATGGATACATTTAAGAGTAGAGATAAAGAAAAAGGCCACAAGACCAAATCCTTATTTTATAAGTCCGTCATGGATACTAAAACAGCGGATGAGCAGAATAAGGACGACAGCCGTAGTATACAGATGCAGAAGATGCGTGAGATAGAACAGGAAAAGCAGCTTATTGAATCAGTACAGAATACAGAAAAAGAAAAGCAGGGCACCATTACGGAAAAACAGTCCGAAGTAAAGGCAAACGAGCTTTCTTCCGCCGATATGAGTAAGGAGGAAAAGGAACGCATTCGTAATACTTCAAAGGAGATTCAGGGAAGCCTTAAGCACAGAGCCGGAACTGATGTGGATAATAAGCTTAAGGGTATGGCTGGCTTAAGTATTCGTAAGAAATTCAAGACAGCCCTTACGGCTTATGTTGATATAAGAAAATCCGTACTAAAGTCCGTCAGCTATACTAAAGGCAAGGCAGGATCTGTGGCAGGAATGAACGCTAAGCAGAAGGCTGCCCTGTCGGAAGCATATGAAGTTCTCAAAGCTGTCATTGCAGAATACCTGAGCAGCAGTGAGGCTGAAATCAAATTCGGCGTAGCTAAGAGCAATCTGGAAATGGTAAAACGCACAGGTGAACTGATCAAATCTGATGACAGGAGTTTTAAACTGACTGAATACAGAAAGACTCAGTTAGAGCCCGTGGATGAGAAAAAAGAAACTGATAATCTTCCTAAACTCATCACACAGCTGGAGAAAGAGAAGCAGGAAGATAAGAAGGAAAAACACGAAAAGCAGAAGAAGGAAGACGATAAGAAAGCCGCTGACAAAAAAGAAGAGGACATGACTCTCGAGGAGAAGCGCGGCATATACAACTATGAAGAAAAGACAAAGCATGTTAAGGCTCTGATGGACAAAAAGATCCCTGTGCCGGAAAGTAATGATGAGCTGGTTCAGATAAGGAGCAAATATTCAAAAAGAATTAATGTGATCAAAAAAGATGGTACAGCCGGAGAGAGTTATGAATGGGATGAAAACAAAGTGAACCCGGTGATGAAGGAACATTATGACTGGCTGTTCAAATATTATTACTATAATGATCCGACTATAGAGGTGTTCAGGAAGGAACTGAAACCCGTTCCGGCAATTGAATTCAAAAATTATAAGAATCAGATGGATATCAAGGGAATGGATGAAGCCTATGAGGCGCAGGACCCAAGTAACTGCTACTGCTGCTCCGGCACCGCTCTTATAAACCAGTATATTGCTATGCGCAAAAAGCGTAATGGCGAAGAGAATGCTGCCATTACCCAGGTGGTCAACCAGCATCAGATGCGTGCATATAAGCCCCGTATACGCAAATATGATAAGTCATATGACTTGATCATGGATAAGGAGGGATATGACAATAATGCCCTGTCAATTGATGAATATGCAGGAGAGGGTAAGAGTGAGTTTGGAAATATCTTTGCCCTGGGCGACTTTGTTCTTGAAACGCTGAAAGATAACGGTATAGAAGATGTAATGCTTAACAGAATGGTCATGAATGTGCCCCAGGATGGTATGGCAGCGGAATTCAATACAAGAGTCCGTGATAATATGAAGGCTGTTTTTGCAGAGAAAATAAATGAGATCATCTCTGCCGGCGGTATTGCCAGCGTACTGACGGTAGAAGGCGGATATGCCCATTACATAACCGTAACCGGCATAGATGGTGATAATCTGCAGGTCTATAATTCAAGCGGCTATGCAAATAAGTCAACTACTGAAAGCATAAGCAGCCTGCTGCAGGGCGGGGTGACAGTTGAGATCAACTGGCTGTCTGATATGAAGGAACCGAAAGAACTGACGGAGGAGTACAAGAATCTTCAGTATGATGAGGTAAATGGCTATTCATTCAAGACTCTGTCAAGTCATCAGATAAACGAGTCTGTATCCCATACGAAGGGTGTGACTGTTATTAAGGATTTCAAAGAAATGGGTGATGCCTATATGGATATATCCCAGATGGCTTATATTCCGGATAAGAAGCAGGTAGAGTCATATGACTTTGATACATATATTAACCAGGCAAAGGAAGAAAAGAAGCAGTGGGATAAAGAGCAGGTTAAGAAGGATGGCTGGGAGATTGTCGACAGCACTGTAACAGAGTCCAAGGAGAAGGAAAAAAAGGCTGACAGCACTGCAGCTGTGTCCAAAGAGAAGGAAGAAAAGGCTGAAAACAAGGCAGGGGAGAAGAAGGTAAACGAGAAGAAGGAATGGACTCCTATTGCTAATGAGGTCTTAGCAAATGACCAGAGGGACTACAAGTTCAAGAAGACTGAATTCCCGAAGTGGAATTTTTTTCTTGGTATAAGTGCAAACAAGGAAAATTTGATGGGCAAGGAAAAGCTGGATGAACTGATCGGTCCTGATGTGATAGCGAAGACTGCCGAGGAATATCTGGCTAAAAGTGCTAATTCAGACTATGTAGAAAAATATGTGAAAAATTATCCCCAGTTAAAAGAACTTGATTCACTTATTGATGAGACATATTCTAAGGCTTTGCCAGGCAAGAAGATAAGCAGCAAGGCACATAAAGAGGTTACAAAGGATGTAAGGAAAAAACTGGCCATGCAGAGGCACTTGCTTGTAGAAAACCAGGAGCTTCTGAAAAGAAGGAATGAAGAGCGTGCTCTGATCCAGAACAATCTTGAAAAAGAGGGCTCTAGATCGGATTATACCGTTGATATTGCAAATAATTTTAAAACAGACAGTGAAAAGGCTGCGTTAGGCGTGTGGCTGGTAGGTGGGACATACAATCGTGATAAGAGAAGAACCGGAAAACAGACTATTTTTAAATGTAACATAGATGATACGCAGTTTGATATGGAATGTATGGTAGAAGAGGCAGACCTAACGGAGTTTAATTATAACTCCGATAGTGAATTTATTGCGGATTATGCTAAAAAGTATGAAAAGCTGACTAAGCTTTCTTTAGTGGAGGTCTTTTTGGACAAAGAAAAGTATGTTGTAAAATTCTCAAAGACACTCCTAAGGACGAAATGTGAAATGGCAAAGGTTATTAAAGCGGAATATGAAGAACGAATTAAACTTATTTCTTCGCCCTATTATGCGCTTATACCGCAGGAAGACCTGAAGATTTATCTTGGCAAGAACGGTGAAGCAAAAATTGCAGAAATCAAGGATAAAGAGCTTGCTGACTATCTCACGTTGTATCGCAGTGTTAATAACAAAAATGCACTTAAGAAAACAACCAGGTACTTTGACGCTGGGATAAAAAAAGCAATGGAGATACAGAGAGATAAGGATGTTAATGCAACTAAGACTCATATATCCAGAATAAAACAGGGACAGAAATTAGCGGAAAAATTAAATAAGAACAATTCTGACCTTACCCGGGATAGTGAAGCAAATCTTAAGCTTATTTACAGTCAGCAGATTGAACTAGCGAAAGGAGAAGAGCCGGATGATAATAATGAATTTGTTGAGAAAACGCCATTAAAAAAGGAAGTGACTTTGTTTCTTAGAAGTGAAGGAAAGGCTCTTTATGATTTTGAAAAGACTGTTGCCGGGTTCCTTAAGACTAAGAATATTTATGGTGTGCCGCTTAAGAAGGAACACGAAAAAGGATTGGAAGAAGAGCTTAATAAATGGTTCAAGGCAAGGCGAGAATATGTGCGTCATAAGAAGGCATATGATATCGTTGATGAACTTTCCTGGTCATTGGGATGTGACATGGAAAATGAGAAATTTGTCAAGACCAGGGAAGGTCAGTTCCTTAAGAAATTTGCAAATGAAGGATCTGTTCCCTTTGATGTACGGATGGAAGTCAGACAATACAGAGAGAACTATGAGCAAAGTTTCATGTCTGTCTTCGGTTACCTGCATGAAAACGGATATCCAATGTCACAGGATTTCAAGTATGAAAATAGAATTGATGATGAAAAGCTGGTCAAAGAAAATTTGGAGGGTTTTTGTAAAGGCGTTGCAAAAGAAATAGGTGTACAGGAATATGAATTTCCGGAGACCACGATCAATGGAAGAAAGTTTACCGCATATTCTTCACTTCCCGGAATCAAAAGTTATGAAAATAACGAGGGAACTGAAAATATTCTGTACTTTTTGGCAAAAAATGCAAAAGAGTATACCTTTGATGACCAAATAAGTGAAAAGGTAATAGAACTGTTAGGACGGCTAGAGAAGCTTAACAGAGATATGGTAGCAACTGAAATTCTGTATGATGATGGGGCGCTTGAGAAGATGGCTGTCCATTACACGCTTATACGCGAAAAAATAAAGCAGCGTCTTGTACTTGAAGCTGAGCTCATCCCGCTTATTAAAGACAAGGTGCCCGGAATTGAGAAATTAGAGACTGAGGCTATGAGGGATGCCGTCAGGAATGCTGAAGAAAAGAAGAACGCCCTGAACGAAAAAGAGAAGCCGGAGGAAAAGAACGAGAAGAAGAACGAAGAAAAGAATAAAGCGAAAAAAGATGATGACTTCAATGACTGGGTAGTTGTTGATTCAGAGACATCAAAGAAAGATACAAAGAAGGACGATAAGCAGGTAAAAAATAAACAAGAGAAGAAAGAAGATAAAAAAGAAGATAAAAAAGAAGATAAGGCCGTTAACAAGGGCGAGAAGGTAGAAGAAAAGAAGATCGTACAGGACGAAAACAAGGTAGAAGAAGAGAAGAACGGCAATAAGACCGGCACAAAGAAAGCAGATGAAAAGCAGGCCCAAAAGAAGAACGCAGAAAAGCAGAAAAAGCTGACAGCGGAAGAAAAGGCTAAGCAGAAAGCACAGAAAAAGTTTGACGATGAAATAAATTCTGCTATTAAAAAGGGACAGAAAGGACTTAAACAGAAGGAACTGAATATAATGCGTGAAAACTGTGCTACGAGGCTTGAGCTGATCGCAGTACTGGGGGTCAGTTCCAGACCGAGTGCGTCTTATGCTAAGCAGCTTAGCGAGGTAAAGAAACTGATTTCTGATTCCCGTCCTGAGTATGAAAAAAACAAAGAACTTATAGGTCGGATACTTACGCAGTTTGTCAAACTGGGTACTACCGAAATAAAATGGAAAGGAAAAAAGAATGCCGATAAGCATATGGTGAAGAAAGGCATTCAGGCATGTGCGGCATACATAAGGTATATACTCAAGAATGAACCGGTGATGCCCGAAGATGCCGTGTACATCAGTCAGACTTTCAAACCTAAGGCTGCTATACCGGTCAGTGACGGAAAAGGCAATGCAATAGATATGAATAAGAAGATCTATAAGATCAGACATAAGGAAATGTCTGAAAAGCATTCTGGTATTACTTCAGCAACAACTCTTATGCAGAAGGAAACCGTGGAGGAGGATTATAATGGAATCGGGAAATATATGGCAAAGCACAGTGAATATGCCAATCTGAAGAATAAAAAATTGAAAATCTCCAGCGATATCAGGGATATTGTTCCTATGCTGCTTCCTTTGGAGGGGAACGGAGAGCTTTCCGAAGAAGAGATGACAAAGTTTGCATTGGGACAGGACATGATAAAAACCGGTAAGAACAGGGAGAGAAAAGCGCCTGATAATGTTGCAAAAAAAGAAGAACTGTTAGTTGTATTTAATGAATTCCTTCCGATTTTCAGGGAAAGGGTTAATGAACTTTTGTCTTATAAAGAAAGGTTCCCGAATCTCTGCGGCGATGATGTGAGTGTCACAGATGTACTCAAGATGGACAAAAATGATCTGCGGCTGCTGCCGTATCTTTCCAAGAAAGCACAGGCCGTGGGTTATACGGTGGCGCGAATACTGGGTAATCCGACTCTTGTGGCTAACATACCGGAGGATACACTTAATGAACTTATGGATGGCTGGAATGCTATTTCACCGCTGCAGAGGCTTTTTGGTGAAAGTGCCGTCAGTCACTACAACAACATATGCAGCATGACAGCCAATGAGCTGATCAGCAATGGATATAAAGCAGTTATTGAACCGTACCGGGTACTTTGTGAACAACAGTCGAAAGAACATGCTATGGTTTTAGCTGAGGCAAAGAAGAAAGCTGCAGAAAAACAGGAAAAGGAAAAGAAGAAGCTGGAACGGGATAATAAACGGGGGCAGAAAAAAGACAAGAATCAGAAAAAAGACAAGAATCAGAATAAGGATCCCCAGGGTAAGAAGAACGATCAGGAGGAGTAATAGCTCAAGGTTCAAGGGAAAGGATATAATAAGAAGTAAAGCCTGATAAGACATCGGAAAAGAGTTAAAAAAACCGCCGGACTCACATGAGCGAGGCGGTTTTTGTATATCGCCTACATATAATCGTTTTATTCGGTTTAGTGTGGATATTTTAGTTATGTAAACTAATTTATTATTGTAGGAAGATTTTTGGCAAAATATAAAAAATTATGTTAATTTTTGTTTCAAAGTTTGGTTTTGGGTACGCATGGGGGGATAAAATAACACTTGTAACGGAGTAAATCTGTCGTAACAGGAAAGACGATAGATTTTGAACAGTTATAAAAACTGCCATAATGGAATATGGCAGCCGGGATTAAAGGAGCAGGAATTATGAAAAAGACTATAATTGCAATTATCTGTGTATTAACTATTACCGGCATATGTGTTGCGGCCTGTGGCTATGCATCACCTGCGGACGGAACCGTGGAAACTATAGAGACAGTAGAAACTCTGTAATTATTCAGTACGAATTCCTATCTGAAGGATCTGTCTGGCAAACGATCCCGCCGGCAGGTGAATTATCGGTGTGGGAAGTTTTGACGATTACTGATTCAGTTAAATTATGGGGAAGGCCGCATATCCTGTGGCAGAAAGGGGAGCAATGGATAAGATATTGGTTACCGGCGAAAACAGGGAATACTATACGGACTTGGTACCTGCGGATATCATGCATATGATGTATGAGCCGGGGTACACTACGGTGGGGGGCTATGAAACCGGGGATAAGACCGATGTTCCTGTTGCAGTCATGATAGCATCCAAAAACGGAGAGGATCTGGTCATAAACTGGCTGTATGTAGCTGAGGGTAAGCGTAATCTTGGCTATGGCGGGGATCTTGTCGATTATGCCTTTACCCTTGCCAGGGAGAATTCCTTAAAAAATATAGTTGCTATGGTGCGCCGTACAGAGGTACACAATCAGCCCGGCGATCCAATCGATTATTTTATGGAGCTTGGCTTCAGAATAGCCGGACAGACTGAAAATGAATGGCTGGTAACACCTGCTGAAGTTATGGGCAGGATAGCAGCTTTAGTCAAGGATACTTCTGCAGTTTCTTCGATTTCAAATCAGCCTGATTATGTGCTTAAGGCTCGTCTTAATGAGATAGGTGATCGTATCGGTGACGACGGCATCGCCTGCATAGACAATGACGTTAGCTGTGTGTATATGGAAAACGGCAAGGCAGCTGCTTCATTGCTGGTAAAGAATATAGGCGGCATATATTATCCTGTTGATTACCACTCTGAGACAAACAATCCTGTCTGCCTGCCTGTTATGATGGTATATGCGGCGGAAAGAATCATAAAGCAGAGCGGAAAGAATGCATATATTTATGCTAAGTTCACCAACAGCAAGTGGCAGGGAATGGCAAGGAGCATATTATCTGAATCTGCCCCATTATATCATGACATAATGATGGCACCGGTCAACTTAGATGAGATAGAAGGGAAAGCCTATGAGCATTGGCTTGAAAGTGAGAAGAAGAGGCTTGAGGACCTGGCGGCCATTCCGGAAGTGGCCAAAGTTGTGGATATAGAGTATTTCAGCGGTATAGTCACAGAGACATAAATATAAAAGAAGTAATAGACCGGTCAGAAAGGGAAAAAATGGATTTCGCAGAGAATAAACAGCAGCAGGAACAGGTAAAGAAGACAAGACTGAACCTTGGAGGCGGACAGAGCCATGAATTCGGGCTTCATGTTGAAAATGACAATATGGGCATGTTCGATGACAAGGAAAAGATGTCAAAGAGCAGTCTCCGTTCAAAGGCAACGGAGTATGATAATACTCTTAAAACACAGCTTTCCGAAGGTGCGAATTTTGCTACGAGAAGGGCTACCGAGACCGCTATGTTCCATGTCGCAAGTGCGAGATTGTGCAAGGACAGTGTATGGTTTAGGTTTTCTGATTCACCTGAAATGACGAGAGTTAAAAAGACTGTCAATTTCCTGAATAATATGCTGGACCTTAAGCTGGAAAAATATGTCACCGAGATAGGCGGTCGTAAGACTTTTGATACCGGAAAGCTTAAGGAGGAACTGGATACCGCGTTTGATGAGGCACACGATGCCTGCATAAATTATATAGATAAGAAAGACAGTGCGGGCAAGGCAAAGAAACGCCACGGCATTAGGAGAAGGCGTAAGGTCGTGGACATGATGAAGCAGATTGAGCTCGAAAAGCCTAAATATGATCAACTGATCGAGGCTATAAAGATGGAGTCCCTTACGGAAAATTCCGTGGAGGCGAATATGCAGTTAAGCCCCAGGGAGCTTTCCACAAAATTCAAGTCATCCGTGACAAAAAAATTGGAAGCTCAGTGGCAGAATGAGGGTAACTCTACCGATGTGTATCGCGTAGTGATCACTGAAGATGGAAAAGACAAAACCTATTTCCTTAAAAGAAATCTTCCGCTTATCAGTGCGGATATAGGCGGCTTTTTGACAAGGCGTAAAGAACAGCTGACTAGCAGCAAGAAGCGTCACGAATCTCAGATCGAGAAAGAAAAAAGGCTGGAAGAGCAGAGACTTAGCAAGGCTGGGATGGAAGCTCCTGACTACGAAAATGCCATAGGCTTCCTGGATGTACTTATGAACAAACGGAAAAATGCATCCGTTGCAGACAGAGCGAAGGTCGAGGACACCATAATAGCTATGTTCCGCCATGACTTCGACAGGATGTTCAATGAGTTGCAGGCGTATAATGATGCCGTTGATTATGCAATCAGTAATTCTGATATTGACTGGAATGTCATTGCAGCCAAGGATGGTGATCCGCGTCAGCAGATGGCAATGCTTATAGTAAAAATCAGGGGCGAGCAGGCTGCGGCAGCCGGTGGAAAAGCTGAGGAAGTGCAGCTTCAGAAGAAGGATGCCCTTACATGGATGAAGGAAAAGCTGGAGGAAGATCTTAATATAGAGAAGGATGCGGATATAATACGGAAGCTTGCCGATATCCATGAAAAGGATAATGAACACGGACTTGAGAATCTTTTCCGCGTGATGTTAGGAAAGGAAGTGGAGCTTTTCGGACAGATGCGTGATCGCGGAAAAGGTGATGAAAGGGAGCAGTCCGCTGCCAATAATTCAGGTTTTTACAGGATAGCAGAGATAGCAGGTCTTACGGAGGTGGTAACGGCATCGGATATCAGGATAGTAAGGTTTAAGGATCGTGACGAAAATGTGGTTGAGGATTTCTGTACGGTAACGGAAGAAGCAGAGGGAGAGGAATTACTGACCCTGCTCAAGGAAGCCGAGTCTTCACATAAGCGTGTCGACTACTCACCGGCTGCCATACGGCAGCTTATGCAGCTTCAG
>CAMOJK010000095.1 GCA_946616835.1 uncultured Lachnospiraceae bacterium | reverse complement strand
ACCTTCTCAGGCTCAAATAATTTGCCATTTCTTCCTTCTTTTTCAATAATCAACTCGACTATTCTAGCCTGATTCTTATCCCTATTGTACCCACTTTTACTTTTTTCTTCAAGAAGCAGCCTCTCCTCCATCATCCTCTCGGCATCTTCAATCTTCTTCCGGTGGTCGTCTGCCTGGCTCCATGTCTTGGTGTGGGCGTTCTGGCGTCTGCCGTCTCCGGGATCGTACTCGACTATGCACCGGCAGTCCCTGTGTCTTCTCCAGACATCATTGCCGGTATTCCTTACATCAGCATAGTCATATGTGCCTTCCAGAGCCTGGCACCACTTACAGCAGTTTCCCTCCGCACTGCGTCTGATCTTTGGGCTGAGGCCTGCCTTATACTGGAAGTCAGCATTCTTATGCACCGCATCCGTTGCCACGCTCTGGCTGAAATTGACAATGCTCTGCTCTGTACTCTTCCGAACATCTTCATACTGCTCAGCATTGGACACATAGTCTACGATACCGTCGATACGGTCTCTGTTAAGATCCGGACGCTGTGCTTTGATATGGATCCCTGCTTTTTCGTTCAGGACTCCGTATATGCCCTCGGCAATGTCCGCAACCATCACATGGCATTCTTCAAGGTTCGGCGGCAGGATCCTGGATGCTATGTTGTAATACATCTTTCCGTCAGGAAGAATATCGCCTGACACATTATTGTGCAGAGCTTTTATGCGGCCCATGCCGCTGACTGAAAATTTTCATTTAATATAGAAAAAACCCGCTTACCGAATAACGGTTAGCGGGTTATCCCTTTTGCTGTATGCAGTTTTGCTTATGCCAAATTCATCTTTTCCATAAGTGCTTCCTGAAGTACTCTTGAAAGATTGATATGTTCTTCCTGTGCCCTCTGATCAAGCCATGCCGGAATGCTTACATTCTTTCTGACGGCCTTGCTGTTCATTTTCTTTTTGTATGCCTCGATGTCTATATCAACCATGGTCACTATGCTTTCGCCGGAATCCGTAAATGTCCCCTTGGATATATCCAGATTAGCACTTGCCTTGGGATATTCGCTTTCATCCTTGTCGTAAAGTGTGCAGCCGATATAGTCTCTAGCCATCCTTATTGCATCAGCCATTCCATATCCTTCGGTCATTCCGTTAATGTCAGGAATTTCAATCAAATATGTGTCTTTTTCGTCGCCTGTTCGTGTAATAATTGCCGGATATACTGCTACCATAATCTACCTCCTTTGTGAGGTGCTCATTTGAGCCCCCACTTTCTTAATATTCCTTTTGCCAGCTTTTCATTTATCTCTCGGTGTCTTGGGATTTTTTCCTGGTCTGCGCCCCAGATAATCCAGGATATGGGATACATTCGTAATTCCGTCCCTGTAGCCAAGCCAGTACAGATTGCCCAGCTTTTCCATATCTCCCTCCAGGCGGGAAACAGTTACTTTCATTGAAGGTGCGATCTGTAAGAGCCTGCCCTCCATATGCAGACGGTCAATCTCGTCGCATTGATGATTATAAGCCCTGTTGCTAATGGCAAGCTTTTTGGCAAACTCTTTTCTTGAGCCATAAAAGCGAAATGCTGCCTTCGATATTTTATCAGACTTACGAAAAGCAAGTTCCCTGGTACGAAGCACGATTATCTTTTCAAAGCCGTTCTGCATTGCCCATCTGTAGGGTATCTTACATGCACAGCCGCCGTCCAGGTAAGGTACACCCTCTATCCATACCATAGGCGATATATAAGGCATGGATGCCGAAGCCCTTACACCTTCAATTACATGTCTGCTCCGTCCCTTCTCAAAGCAGGTTGCTTTTCCTGTATTGCAGTTGGTTGCTACTGCTATAAATCTCTGCTTACGGTCATCAAACCGCTCCCTGTCAAAGGGTTCCAGTACCCCCCTGTCTTCCGTCAGGAAACCGATATCCAATATGCTGTGGCTTTTAGCCAATGCCTTTGCTCCGATATAACGGCTGTCATGACGGAATCCAAGATTTATCCTTGCTGACCTGCCAATCTGGCCGGACACATAATTCATTCCGGAGAGAGCCCCGGCCGATACTCCGATCACGCATGACATATTTATATCTTTTTCCATAAGTGCATCCAGGAAGCCCTGAGTATACAGCCCTCTAAATGCTCCTCCTTCCAAAACAAGACACCCCTCCGTAATATGGTCAGATGCCTCCCCTTTCGGGATTTTATCCAAGTGCGAATAAACCTTAGCCATTTTAAATTCTCCTGATATTAATTATTCATTTTAAGTATTGCTTTTTTGGTGCTTTGTTTTTTTTAAGATGCTTTTTTAATTAGAGCGCTTTATACCAGTTTCTTTAATATACCGTCAAAAATGTCAACACAGATGCCGGCCATATATTCCTCATCCTCATGCATGCCATCTCTAAACCAGCTTATAAGGATCTGAAAAAAAGCCGCCTCTGCCGCAAGCTGCATATACTTTCTCTCCGTATCTTTTGTTGGATACAGGAGCTCCGCTATTGATTTTCCGGAAAACAGATCCCGTTGCTGTATGCCGGCCTGGTCAAGCAGCACAATAATATCCTTGTTCTCACGGACAATCCTGAACACATCCGCAAACCATTGCTTTGGTGCCTCATACAGCTCAGGTCTCTCCGTCAGCTCTGAAATTTTTTCTATCAGCTTTCTCCCAATCTCATTTAATATATCTTCCTTATCAGTGTAGTTACGGTAAAACGCCGTTCTCGACACACCTGCTCTGCGCACGATCTCGCTTACAGTGATCTTTTCATACGGCTTGCTTCCCATGAGGTGGATTAGCGCAAGCTGGAGACACTCCCTGGTCAACTGATTTGACTCCCTGTTATTCAAACGCAACACTTCCTTTTTCTGCATTTCTGTCATAGATGTTCTTTCAGCGTTCACAGTATTCACCACCTTACATGCTACAAAATACGTGTTTTTGTAACGACATCTCAAAATCGACAACAATTGTCATTTCCACATTTCGCAATATTGTGTTTCACGCGTCTCGATGCTACACTTGTAACATCGAAACAATTATAACACCGTCAAAGGGCGTGCAGCAAGTATGGATTACAATATTTTTAAACTGATGCTTTTATCAGTTATCATTTCTTTCCTGGGATATATGACAGAGAATATCTGGCTTATGTTCACTAAAGGATATATGGATAACAGGAATATGGTATTTCCGTTCCTTTCGGGATACGGAATACTGGTGGTCGGTTTTTACCTTATATTCGGACTGCCATCAGAGAACGGTTTTGACATACTCTATTATATGCAGGCTTTTTTCACCGTCAGCCTCGGTGAAATCCTGCTGGGAACACTTACAGAAAAATATCTTGGGATTGTATACTGGAATTACTCCTGGATTCCGTTGCATCTGACCAAATACACATCCCTCCCCACGAGCTTAGGATTTGCATTTCTGATCATGCTATTTATGCGATACGCCTTTACTCCGGCAATGGACGCAATCTCCCTGCTGCCCAAAGGCATGCTCTGTCATACCGCATGTTTTTTATTTGTGATAATAAATTTAGATACCCTGCATGGGTTTATGGAAATGCGGAAAAGCCATAAGTCCTACACGCTGTGGCGGATCGAGCTTCCCCGCAATGAAAAAGACACTTCGGTGATCTACCGTTAAGGCATCTTTCAACCGGCAATATCCGCTAGCCTGCAGCCAGCCGCTTTTATCAGGTCTGCAGGAGCAAGCTCTATCTGAAATCCCACCTTCCCTGCACTGACAAAAATTTTATCCAAATCAGATGCAGTTTCATGAATAAAAGTCGGGAACTGCTTCTTCATGCCGATGGGTGAGCACCCGCCGTGGACATATCCCGTAAGCGGAAGCAGGTCTTTCTGCTTTATCATACTGACAGCCTTTTCCCCTGCTGCCTTTGCTGCCTTCTTAAGGTCAAGCTCAGACTCCACCGGCACTACGAACACATAATATGCACCAGACTTCCCCTGTGTCACCAGAGTCTTAAAAACTTTCTCTGCAGGTTCCCCCAGGATGCCTGCGATCTGCGCACCACTCATTGTCGCATCCGGCTCATAAGAATGGCTCATATAGGAAATCTTCTTCCCGTCGAGAACCCTCATAACATTTGTCTTTTCTTCCTTCTTCATCTCTCTCAGCCTTTCTTCGTTATCCTGCTTTTTTCGGCTGCCTTACATGCCAAACTCTTCACAAAGCCTATCAAAGCGTGCCTGCTCTTTTTCCTTTACCGCCTTGGACAGATCATTCATACAGTGGTGGATCACATCAGCATCTTTTAAGACCTCGTCCATGGGTGAATCCGTTACCAGCTTGTCATCATGATGATAGATTGCGGAACATATCATATCCGTCTCTGCCTCATCCGTCAGTTTCAGCTCCTCAAGAATACTCCTTGCAAGCTCTGCCCCCTTATGGGCATGGTCATCATAGGAACCTGTCTTATAAGCATGAAGGTCATGCAGCATGGCAGCCATTGATGCAATCTCGGGATCCAGCCCCCGTTTCTTTGCGATCATGGTTGCCGCAAGAGACACACCGTATAGATGTGCTATGGCGCTTGTCCTTTTGTCTGTGTCCTCAATTTTATCCAGCTCGGCATCCACATATTTACGAAGCTCTTTTAGTCTGCTCATGATTAATTATTCCTCCGATTGTTATCATACATCTTTTTACAGCTGTCCGGAATATTTTTTCCTGCATATTCTTCTCTTTAAATATATTTTCATCGAAAAAGGGACAGGCATATCTGCCTGTCCCTTCGTAGATTGGATTTATTCAGCTTTCTGTGCTGTCATGAGCTTACTGCACATTGACATAGTCATGCAGGAACTTTAAGCCATAGAAGCTGTCCTGCCTTGCAAGGATTTCTGCAAGCTTAGGATCGTCGCCCTTAATGGTCATTGTGTGTTCCTCATTGTTGTAAACGAATTTTACGGAAAGGGTGACACCGGGGTTAGCCGCAAGATTTCCGTCTGTATTCCGGATTTATTTGTCTATTACTTTATCATCGGCTCTATCTGCTGCTTCTACTTCCGGTTCCGTCTCCGCCTTCTTTTCTTTTCTCCATAATCCGCATATAAATGTTGCGGCAAGCCCCATCAGAATACCGAAGACGATCCCTGCAAGGACATCCGTGGGGAAATGAAGGAAGAGATACATACGGCTGAAAGCAATGATCGCTGCCACAATGAATACCGAAATGCCGGCTTTCCTGTGTCTCATAAATACCGCCGTTGCGGCCGCAAAGGACCAGGCGGAATGGGTTGATGGGAATGATGAACTGGATGGTCTTTTTACCAGCAGCTCAAAAGTCTGGTCGATATGGCAGGGCCTCGGACGGTCAAAGAGATTTTTGAGCACATACTGTCCCAGCACGAAAACAAACACATATGACAGCAGTACCGCAGCACCGGCCCGCCTGGTTTTCTTAAAAAACAGAAGGGCCACGCCCACGATCAGCCATATCTGGCCGTATGAACCGGCAATGGCCGTAACCAGCAAAAAAAACTTATCAAGTATCTCGTTGTGGGGAATTGCATAAAGAAAAGATAGTTCCATATTGCCTCCTTAAAATAAAATCAATCGACTAATTTACCCTTTTTATATACCCTCAGCAGTAAATGCTTCGTGCTTTCCTTAAATAGTTATATAAAAATACCCCTGTCGCAGATCTCGTACCCTGCCAGCATAAGTCCTTTGGCAGGAGCTGTGGGGCCGGCTGCACTTCGGTCGCAGGCTTCCAGCATCTCCTTAACTTTTTCCGGCGGATACTTGCCACGGCCGACCTCCATTAAAGTACCGGCGATTATGCGGACCATATTGTACAGGAAGCCGTTACCGGTTACGGATATAACGATTTCTTTGGAATCCCCACCCGCTTTTTCCGTAACTACCGATATGTCATATATGTTCCTTACTGTAGACTCTGCCTGGGTATTCACACTGCAGAAGCTCTTGAAATCGTGCTCTCCCTTAAGATACTCTGCTGCCTTCTGCATTAGCTCTGCATCAAGCTTATTATATGTCCAATGGGCATAAAGCCTGTTTACGGGACTTTCGAAAGTCGAGCAGATAATGCGGTACTCATAAGTTTTCCTGGTATCCGTGTGCCTGGGATGAAAGTCAGGCTTAACCTCTGCCGCCCCCACTATCCTGATATCCCCGGGGAGCTGCCTGTTAAGGGCATAGGGAACCTTCCCGGCAGGTATTCGGGCATGGGTATCAAATACGGCGATATTCCCCCTGGAGTGAACTCCCGCATCCGTACGGCTGGCTCCGATCACAGCGATATCCTCCTTAAAAAGGCTGCTGAGTGTTTCATTGAGCACGCCCTCTATGGTAGGTACACCGGGCTGGATCTGAAAGCCGTGATAAGAAGTGCCGTCATAGGCCACATATATGAGTATGCGTCTTGTTGTCTCTACTTTTTCATTCTCCATGTTTATTATAATTTTTTTATCTTAATTGATAAATAATGAACTATCTGTCATTTTCATCATAACATGTTAATAAAAATTTTTAACAAATCACCCTGTGCAAATCCGGATTTGCAAATTTGACTCGCACAAATTTTCCATGATCAATATCTAAATCAGCGCTTAATTCAGAATTTTCAAACAGCAATAGGTATTACCCTGAAAAGAAAACACCCCATAAACACTATCAGGACCGCATATATCACTAGCAGCACATAGGCCACTATGTCAGCCCGTCTGTATTTTAAAGGGTTAAGTCTGGTCCTGCCTTCACCGCCATTGTAGCACCTTGCTTCCATCGCCTGGGCAAGGTTGTTAGCCCGTCTGAAGGCAGACACAAAAAGAGGTATGATCACGGGAATAAGGCTCTTTGTTTTTTTTATGATATTCCCGCTTTCAAAGTCGGCCCCCCTGGCGATCTGAGCCTTCATGATCTTATTGGTCTCATCCACAAGTATCGGTATAAATCTCAGGGCGATCGACATCATCATGGCCACCTCGTGAACCGGTACCCTGAAAATCTTAAGAGGCTTCATTAGATACTCCAGTGCATTTGTAAGGCTCACAGGAGCCGTTGTTAATGTCATAAGGTTGGAAGCAAGCACCAGAAAAATAAGACGTCCCATAAGGTATGCAGATCGTTTTATACCCTCTATGGTAATCCTGAATATCCAAAAGGATACCAGCTCCTGTCCTCCCGTAAAGAATAAATTTACCACTACGGTAAAAGCTAAAAGAAAAACGACGGGCTTTAATCCCCTGACCATATACAGCAGCGGTATAGCTGAAAGTATTATCTCTATTATCAGAAAAAGAGCTGCCACAGCATAAACCGCGGGATTTTCAAATACGAACAGGCTCAGAATGTACACAAAAGTAAGCACGATCTTGGTCCTTGGATCAAGCCTGTGCATCACGGAATCCGTCTGATAATACTGTCCTATGGTTATATCCCGAAGCAAATCTACTTTTCCTTTTTCTGTACGGTGCTTATATTACTCTGTATTCCCTTAGCACTCTGAGTATCTCTTCTGCTGCATCGTCAGTCGTAAAAATATCGTCCCTTACAGGCATCCCTGATGATGATAGAGCTGTCATTATCTCCATCACCTCAGGTACTGCCAGTCCTGCCGACTTAAGCTCAGACTGATGCATAAATACTGCACTCACAGTATCATCCAGCAAAAGTTTTCCTTTGTTCATCACCATTATACGTTCCGCATATCTTGCCACATCCTCCATGGAATGTGACACAAGTATTATAGTCATACCTGCATCTTCTCTAAGGGATGCGATCATGTCCAGCAGATCATCCCTTCCCTTAGGATCAAGGCCAGCTGTAGGCTCATCAAGGATGAGCACCTCCGGCTTCATGGCGAGAACTCCGGCTATCGCCGCCCTTCGCTTCTGTCCTCCCGAAAGGTCAAAGGGGGATTTATAAAAACATTCATCCTCAAGCCCGACTTTTTTTATAGTATCATAAGCAGTAAGTTCCGCCTGCTTTCTGTCCACGCCCATATTAAGAGGTCCGAAACAAACATCTGCAAAAACCGTCTCCGCAAAAAGCTGGTGCTCCGGATACTGGAATACCAGTCCTACCTTCCCTCTGAGCTTCTTCCTGTCGTATTTCTTTTCAAAAATATCCTGCCCCTTAAAATATACTGTACCTGAATCCGGCTCCTCAAGAGCGGTTAAAAGCTGCAAAAGGGTAGACTTTCCGGAGCCGGTATGGCCGATAAGCCCGATAAACTCCCCCGGCCATATGTTAAAGCTTACATCATATACCGCACGTATCAGCTTAGCTGCAGCGGTACGGTACTCATATACCAGATGCTTAGCCTCCAGGATAGGGATATCTTTATTCAGTTCAATAAGGGTATTATCCTTTTGCATCCTTATTCACCATACTGTGCATGATATCCGGGTTACTGCATTCCATGATATAACAATTACAAACTAAGATATTTTTCATCTTGCTGCGGACCACAGTTTCATGATCGCACTTACCAGTTCATCACCGGTAAGTATGCCGTCCCGAATCGGCACCCCCGCCATCTTTAATCTATGTGCCAGCTCCGTTGCCTGTGGTACGGTAAGACGCAGTTCCTGCAACTCTGACACCCTTGAAAATATTTCCGCAGGAGTCCCGCTCATGGCCACTTTCCCTTTATCCATCACAAACACTCGATCCGCATCCACCACCTCTTCCATATAATGGGTGATAAGGATCACAGTAATCTTTTCTTCTTTATTGAGCCTGTGAGCTGTCTCAAGTATCTCACGCCTGCCTTCCGGATCTATCATGGCCGTAGGTTCATCCATGATGATACATTTAGGCTTCATGGCAATAACTGACGCAATGGATACCCTCTGCTTCTGTCCGCCGGAGAGCCTGTCGGGTGAACGCAGTCCGTACTCGGACATTCCCACCGCATCTAAACTGTCGTAAACTCTTTTCCTTATCTCTTCCGAAGGAACGCCTAAATTTTCCGGACCGAAAGCCACATCCTCTTCCACGATCTGTCCGATGATCTGGTCATCCGGATTCTGGAATATCATCCCGGCAGTACTGCGGATATCAAGCAGTTTATCTTCATCTGCGGTGTTCATCCCATCAACAAAAACCGCCCCTTCCGTAGGAAAAAGCAGGGCATTGATATGCTTTGCAAGAGTTGATTTTCCCGAGCCGTTTGCCCCAAGGACAGCAATAAATTCTCCAGGGGACACTTTCAGGCTTACACCGTCTACGGCTGTCGTAATGCCGTCAACATTGCCCTCATTGTCCCGTCTTATGTATTCAAATGTGACATTCTTCAGATCGACTATCGGCATATATCCTCTTTATGAACCTGACCGAATCATATAATGTCCCTCAAGAGACACATAATTATCTTCCTGTAAAAAAAACCGGATCCTGCAAGACACTAAAGTCTTTATCAAGATCCGGGAATGGTTGATCTTCAGGTCAGCTTAATGCAGCCTGTGTTGCTTTTTATACAAGCTCAATGATAACCATCATTGCTGCATCACCCTTACGGGGACCTACCTTAACTATTCTCGTGAAACCACCCTGACGGTTAACATACTTGGGAGCGATCTCATCAAACATCTTAGCACAGAGGTCAACCTTCTTTGTAGCCTTCTTCTTGCCGACATTTGTCTCAGGTACTTCTGTTACATCATAGAATACCTTGAGCATCTGGCGTCTTGCGTGAAGTCTTGAAGGGAGATCCTTCTTGATTTCTTTCTCTACCTCATCATAAACGGTAACTTTCTTGCCATCCTTAACTTCCTTAACACGCTTACCATCCTTGTCCTTCTGAGGAACCTTAGCTTTTACGGTAACGGTCTCGAAGTTATCCTTCTCCTTTACAGCAAGTGCGATCATACTCTCAGCAATCTTTCTGATTTCCTTTGCTCTTGCCTCAGTGGTAGTGATCCTGCCATTCAGGATAAGCATAGTTACCTGGTTTCTGAGTAATGCCTTTCTCTGGCTTGATGTTTTTCCTAATTTTCTGTACTTTGCCATAATCTTCTTCCTTTCGGCAGCGCTCGTCGGTCTTATCTGCCAAACTCACGCAGGTCTCCCTGCTCCTCTAAGTAACACAACCTTTCGTAAAACACCTTCGGTTGCCGCCGCGCACTTATGGACTTACCGGCAAATCGCTGATCTATGATCAGTCAATCTCATCCTTGAGATGAAGTCCCATTTCTTTAAGCTTTGCAAGTACTTCGTCAAGAGACTTCTTACCAAGATTACGAACCTTCATCATATCATCGGAAGTCTTGTTTGTAAGCTCCTCAACGGTATTGATGCCGGCTCTCTTCAGGCAGTTGTAAGACCTTACAGACAGCTCAAGCTCATCAATGGAAATAGCTGTTGATGTCTTCTGCTGGTTCTGAATCTCACATGCAAGAACCTGTGCCTGCTGCCCCTTATCAGAAAGATTGATGAAGAGCTTAAGGTGCTCACTGAGTACCTTAGCAGCAAGGCTGACTGCCTCATCAGGTGCCATTGCACCATTTGTGAACACTTCAAGTGTAAGCTTATCAAGGTCTGTAACCTGACCTACACGGGTATTCTCAACATTCATATTAACACGCTCTACGGGAGTGTAGATAGAATCAACGGCGATACCTCCTATTGAGGAATCCTCACGCTTATTCTTGTCAGCACTTACATAGCCACGTCCTTTGGTGATCTCGATATCCATCTCGAACTTTGTATCCTTGCCGCCACTTAAGGTAGCTATGGTCTGGTCGAGATTTATGATATATACATCAGGATCGTCGATCTTAATGTCTGAAGCCTTTATCACTCCGCTTCCTTCAAAGTTGATGTGTGCTTTCTTACGCTCATCATTGTCACTGTCATCCCTGATTGCAAGAGACTTGATGTTCATAACGATCTCAGTCACATCTTCCTTGACACCCGGAATAGAAGAAAACTCATGCTTTACTCCGTCGATCTTGATCTGGCTGACTGCAGCTCCGGGAAGTGAAGCAAGCATGATACGTCTCAGGGAATTACCCAGTGTGATACCATATCCGCGCTCTAACGGCTCAACTACGAATCTGCCGTACTTCTTGTCCTCGGAGATCTCAGCGATCTCAATATTCGGGCTGTCGAAATCAAATTCTAACATTAATAACCCTCCTTGAATTGTGAAAGTTTCAGTTCCAAAAACATATGTGTGTGAAGCGCCTGACGCGCTCCACCGGCATATACATTAATTACTTGGAATACAACTCGACGATAAGCATCTCGTTTACGGGTACATCAATTGCTTCTCTCTTGGGAAGCTCTTTGATAGTTCCCTTCTTAGCTTCGTAATCCACTTCCATCCACTCAGGAACAATCCTGGAAGAAGTAACCTCCAGCACGTCCTTATATCTCTGCATGCTCTTAGCCT
>CAMOJK010000094.1 GCA_946616835.1 uncultured Lachnospiraceae bacterium | reverse complement strand
CCGTATTTTCTGCTTTTTTCAAGCAGGTCAAGGGCATCCGGATTAAACCGCAGGCATTTATAAAAATATCCCTGGTCATCAACACGCATCTCTCTTTTTGCAAGCCTGTTTGCACTGCGTTCCAGGATAACACCGGAAATTGCAGCAAGTATCTGTATCACATTCATAAGCTCTCCGGGCTGCAACACCGGCATCACAAACAACAGTACCAGATATAATATCACCGTCATAAGGAGAGTGCTTAAAATAAATTTCGTCAGGTCTATGGGCAGGTCACAGTAAAGCTTTCCTGTCTGGCCGTTTACAACTGCGTATGCCACCCTGTCTTTCTTGCGGTACGAAAGGAACCATACCGGAAAAAATACATTATATTCCTTTGTAACATCTATGGGCAGAAGCTCCTTGTCTTCATTCTGCCTGAAAACTATTCCCTTAAAACCGCTTTCGATCTTCTTCCTGATCTGGTCGTAGGCAAAACTTTCCGCATCATCACGGTACAGCTTCGACGGTACATCAGCCCTGTCAGCATAAAAGCCTGCCAGATAATTTTCATTAAAAGGCTCCATCCTGTGTATGTCAAAAGGGGCAATATGTTCACTGATATGATCATCAAAAGCCGCCTGCGCGTCGTAGGACAGTCCCTTATAATACGCCTCCACCTTAGCGGAACATATATGCGTATCCGTTATGATATAGTCGCCCTTACGGTACTGTTTCTCACCCATCACCTTTCCGATTCCGTTGAATTCCGTATCAAATACATGGTACGGCATATATATACCTCGGAATTTCTCAAGTGATGCCGGATCCTTAAATTCCTTAGGGGCAAATACTGCTTTCTTTATATAGCTGCTGAATCTTGCCTTACAGTCTTCCTTAGTCTGCATAAAGGGTATAACCCCCGCCGGCTTCCTCATCCTTGAAAACCTCGTCTCAAGCATCATCTGTGAGCCGCAGAAACTGCAGAAACCGTTTGCTGCCTCCTCAACGGAATAAAGCGTTCCGCCACAGTTTGGACAGACATACTCTATGACACTCATTGAGTCATCCGTCACATCACTCATTATGCCGCCGTCATTTTTTACCCTTAGTTCTTCTGTAGCATTTCCCTCGGAATCGGCATACAAAGCTGAAGTAACAGTCTCTCCCTCAAGTACTTTTGAATACTCCTCAGCCTTCCCCTCATATTCCCTTTCCTTTACATATGATGCCGAATCAAACTCAGCCTCACAGTGGTCGCAGACAAGCATCTGTCTGCCGGGATCATATCTTAATTCAGCACCGCACCTGATACATTTCATTTTCTGTTAAAACTCCTCCCCCTTACGATATACGAAACCGCCGGATGCCATGAATTAAACATCGTCCGTTTTGTCTGATATAACGGTCTTACAGAAAAAAACATAACCAAACCTTATATATGTGTTAAAATATTATAGCAAATGTTGATTCCGTTTTGCGCATTAAACATTGCCACAAAACAGATACATTATAACAGATATCTGATATCACACAAAAAATAAATGAGGGGGAGATCACAAATTTCTTGTCCGTCCAGGTGCTACGGGAAGCAATGAAGTACTCGCAATGGGTGACTGTGCCATCAATATAAAGCCTACTGAAGATGAACTGGTAGAGATTGCGGAAGAAACCCTGAAATGTGCACAGCTTTTTGGTATCGATCCAAAGGTTGCATTCCTCTCCTACTCAACTGACGGTTCAGGTAAAGGCGAAGATGTAGACAAAATGAGAAATGCTGCCATGAAGACCAAGCAGCGTAATCCAAACATCCCCATCGACGGCGAGATGCAGTTTGATGCTGCGGTTTCAGAAAGGGTTGCTGAAAAAAAGTTCCCGTCTTCAGAGGTGGCAGGACAGGCAAATACATTTATTTTCCCTGACATCAATGCCGGAAATATCGGCTATAAGATAGCCCAGCGCCTGGGGCGCTTTGACGCCTATGGTCCGATACTTCTGGGCCTCAACTCTCCCATCAATGACCTGTCCAGAGGGTGCAATGCCATAGAGGTTTATTCAATGGCCATTATCACAGCTGCACTGGCATAATATAATCTGCTAATCGGCAGTGGTCAGCCTATATAATATTTCTACTCCCCTGCGCTGGTTATTATCCCTGCAATAGTTTTATAATCTGCATCCTTAGGTATGGTATGGCGTCCGGCACGTATATGCTTATCATAATTATTTGCACATAGATATTCATCAAACTCTGCTGCCGATTCCACAGCCCCCAAAGACATAAGCGCCTTTGCCACCTGGTATGAATCCTCACCCGAAGTGATATTCACTATCACAGAACCATCACTTGTACTGCTTCCGGCAGGTGTCGGCGTGGGCGTTGCCGTAGGCTTAACTGTCGGCGTGGGCGTAGCCGTAGGTTTATTCGTCGGTGTAGGTGTAGCCGTAGGTTTATTCGTCGGTGTAGGTGTAGCCGTAGGCTTGCTCGTAGGTGTAGCTGTAGGTGTCGGCGCTGCCGTAGGCTTAACTGTCGGCGTAGCTGTAGGTGTCGGCGCTGCCGTAGGCTTAACTGTCGGCGTAGCTGTAGGTGTCGGCGCTGCCGTAGGCTTAACTGTCGGCGTAGCTGTAGCTGTAGGCTTTACCGTAGGTGTTGGCGTAGCCGTTGCAGTAGGATTAGTAGTTGCTGTCGGATGAAGCGTAGCTGTAGGTTCAGGGGTTGCAGTTGCAGTCTGTGTCGGTGTGGGCGTTGCGGATCCCGCAGGATCTGTGCCATCATCGCTTACACTGTCCGAACTCACAGTCCCAGGTGTCAGAGCATCATTACCGCTGACATTACCTTCACTTACTGAATGATCGGCCGAAACACTGTCCTCTGACAGGCTGCCCTTTCCCTCATTCTGTACATTGCCTTCGTTATCAGATGTCCCCTGCCCCAGCTCCGAAAGGGTAACACTTCTCACCATTCCCAAGTCTTCTGCACGCCGCATTATCTCAGCATCAGACATGGGTGCTGCCGATGCTCCTGAAAAATGCAGTACCAGTGAGGTCACTGCCATTCCTATTCCCAAACCTCTTATATAATATCTAAGCTTCATCAAAAATCACCCCGGTCACAGCATACTTTCATAAAGATCTATAACCAGCTTGACCTCACCGATCCCCAGTCCTAAATCCTTTGCGATAGCCACATTTGACCTTCCCATTTTATGCATGGCAAGGATACGCTCGTTATTATTTTCAGGCATATCCTCCGAATCATTGAATCTGAGGCTGATCCGTTCATCCCCAGTGCTTTTCTTAGTCCTCCTGACACTCCGACGCCCTGCACGCTGGCGGTCAGCAGCAGCCTCTTTTTCAAGTTCTGCCTTAAACTCCGACATATCCCTTTCCTCTGTCAGATCCCCCATGTCAAGAAGAGTCATCTGGGCATTGTCGATAATATCCTCATCATCCTCATCCGCAGAAATGTCTTCGTTTGCATCCGCCACATCCTGCAACTGTTTTTCTTCAGAAATAGCATCAACGGAATTATCAGAAACACTATCCTGCTCTGCAACCGCTTTTTTCCTGCGCCCTACAGTCCTTGTACTTCTCCTTGCTGCCGCTTTCCTTGCACGTGAAACAACACTTTCATCAGAATCGCTTTGCTGCACATCTTCTGCTTCATCCTGAGTCTCTATTGAAGATATCATGTCAGGATCAACTTCATCCGGCGAAACAGTTTCCTTTTCAGCCTTAACAGGCTCGCCTTCAATAAGCATGCGTCTGGCCTCAAGCATCTTATCCTCGGCCACCATAGCCTGGGTTTCAGCCTTCCTGGCGGTTTCCATGGCATTTTCCGAAAGTTTCTCTGCATTTGCAGCCAGATTGTATGCATCATTTGCTGCCTTTGAAGCCTCTTTGGATATCTTATCGGTTTCAAGCAGGAGTTTGGTCAGATCCCCTTTATTCTTATCCAGCATGTCAGACAGAAAAACTACTTCCTGATGAGTTTTATTCAAATCATTCATTATGGAATCCGAATAGTCACCCACAGCAAGTATCTTTTCATTTGTGATCTTTTCCAAGGCTCTTTCCGATTTTTCCATGGAATAGTTCACATTTTCCTCAGTCAGATCATCAATGCGCCGCTTTGCGGTATTTACCTTCTCATCTATGATCTCCTGTAATTTTTCTTCATCCAGACTTGCATCTTTTCCCTTACCCTCAGGAATAAAGAAGCTGATGACGAAGGCAATAACACCTGCCGTCAGCAGCACTATTTCGAACGCTGTCATTTTTACCTCCATGAAGAGAAAACACGAATGTGTTCCCTCTGAGCCGGTTTACTAACTAAATCTTTATATCAAAGCTCCCCCGTCCCTTGACTACCACTCTGTCCCGGGGTTTAGCTTCTTTTTCATTTTCCCTGCGGTGTCTTCCGCCATCCCCTGCGTAGCCGCCCCGCTGCTTTCCGTCAGCCTCGGTCTCCGCATTGGCATCTTCCTTTTCATGCACATTTGTGCTGTTCTGCTCTATCTGCTTTTCACCCTCAACATGCTGCTGAGACTGATAAATAGCGCCCTTGTCATTCTCAAACTGCTGCTGTGTCTGAAAGTCCTGAACTCTGGGGATGCTCCCCTGCATTTCTACCATTCCTATAGCCATAGGACCACCTCCGTAGATTCCCCGGGGATTAAAGCGCAGCCATCTTCACATCTCCCTTTTCCACAACAAACCTGCAGTACTTGTATGTACTCTTCACTATCATCGACAGATCGGATATTGCTATTATTGTACCGGGATAAACCTCACCTGTCACCTCCACGGAAGCCTTTGAATTATCCGTTGCGGTAGACTTAAGCTCTTCCAGCTCTTTGGTATCATCCTCCAATTTCTGTTGCAGTACCTTTACAGTGCCTGCGAGCTGCTGAACATTCTTCACCTGATCCGGAGTCATCTTGATCCCATTGGCAAGCTTCTTCTTAGCCGCATCAAGTACCGGAAGCATCGTCTTCATATTCTTCTGTATATCTCCGATTTCCTTATTCAGCTCTGCTATGCGCGCGGAAATCCTCGTATCCATCCCCACGGTAACCTTGGTATCTGCACCCATGGCCGATCCAAGAGTTTTAGCACAGACCTTGGAAGTCGCCTGTACCGTACCGCCTACAATAAAGCCCTTTTTGCTCATGACATGAACTTCTGTCCCTGCGCTTATATTGGAATGAAGAATAGCATCTGCATCAATATAGCCAGCTGCTGTAGCAGTACTGTTCTCAATGAACTTGGCTACGATATTTCCGCCGGCCACGATCTTTGCCTTTCCCATTCCGTTTATGCCTCTGGCAAGAAGTATATTGCCACCGGATTCTATGTATGCGCCTTCAACAGCACCCTTTACTTCTACATCACCCTTTGCCTTGATGCTGAAATTAGAATTAACATTGCCCATTACCACCACAGTACCGTCATATTCGATATTACCGGTGGAATTATCCACATTTGTAACAGTCAGTACATCTGACACAAATACCTTATTTCCGGTCAGTGATACATGTCCATCAACCTGCGAAGTTATTGTACACTTATCCTCACTGATGTCAATATTAAGTCCATACTGTAAGCTTGTTATCTTTACTTCCCTGGGAAGCACCTTTTCTCCCCTTACGGTCATTCCTGCAGTTCCCTTTACAGCAGGCGTAAGCTTTGCCAGCACATCCCCTTTCTTGCAATGGTTTACAAGATTCAGGTTGAAGAAATCAACCGTTCCGTCTTCCTTAAGTGTAGGCCTGATCTTATTATCCGTATTGAAAAAATATTCTATTACGGCATCCGTACCTTCCTCTACGGGCTTTCCTTTCGCCACAATGTAATCCGTACAGTACTGCTTATTTCCGATATACCCGGCTATCACATCTTCATCTATGCCGAATCTGATTCCGGCCAGTCTGCAGCTGCTTCTTATATCTTCCGCATTCAATTCACGCCCATTGGTAGCGGCAGGATAAAATCTCGCCTTTGCGGACATGCCATCCTCAGCAATAGTAACAGTACAGCTCTCAGATAAGGGAAGGAGCTTAGCCGGAGACAAAAAAACAGGCTCGTTGTAGGAAGCCGAAACAACAGCATCATTTAGCCGCTTAAGATCAAATGCGATTTTCTTCTCGTTCAGGTATTGAAGTATTTCTTTAAGCTGGACTGCTTCTCCTCCGTCCGTAGGTGCAAATAGCTGTAAAAAAATACCTTTTGGATCCGACAAAACCTTAAAATATCCGTTCATAAACACCCCCAATTATCATCATGCAAGCTGTGCAAGTATTCCAATGTACTCTCCCATTACCTTCTTCATTTTCTGCAACGCCTTGGTATGGAGCTGGGAAACCCTTGATTCTGTCACCTCCATCACCTGCGCGATTTCCTTGACAGTAAGCTCCTCATAATAGTAAAAAAGAATAACGCTCCGCTCTTTTTCGGTAAGCTGATCGATTGCTTCCTCCAGCATGCTCTTCAGCTCTGACCGTTCCATATTTTCTTCCGGAGAAGTATAACGCCTGTTGTAACTGTTGGCATCACTTATCTCCATCCCGGCATCCACAAATTCATCCAGCGATACCACATTTGTCAGGTTCATCTGTGCCTGCCAATTCACCAGCTCATCCGAAGATATTCCAAGTGCTTCAGCGATTTCTTCGTCCGTAGCCTGTCTCCCCTTCTTTGCCTCAATATCCTTCATAACAGCGTCAAGCTGTTTCTGTTTCTGTCTTATGGTCCTGGGTATCCAGTCGCTTTTTCTGATCTGGTCAATTATCTCACCCCTTATACGAAGGGAGGCGTAGGTTTCAAACTTTATATTCTTCCTGGTATCAAACTTCTCTATCGCATCTATGAGTCCGAATACTCCAAAACCCACCAAATCGTCATACTCAACATTACTGCCAAGATACATACAAAGCCGTCCGGCAACGACTTTAACCAAAGGGGCATACTCAACTATCAGACTGTCCCTTATTTCCTGTGTATGTAGCCTTGAATAATCCTTCCAGAGGCGTTCTCTTGCAGCTTCGTCCATACTATCAAACTCCTACAGAGAAATAGTTAAATATCATCCATAGTCCGCTTCTCGACAAGATCTCCGGGGTCTTCAAAATAATCCGAGTACCTCATCGTCATATTAAACTGATCGACTATAGACTTTACTATGGTCCCAAGTATTGCAAAAACAAATAAAGTAATAAAAAGAACCACCAATAATGTAAGCAACGGCTGTTTTTGCACCAGACAGATAACAAGCGCAACACATCCTCCGCACATCATGAATAAGGGTGGCAGATTCTTAGTCTTTAGATTATTCTTTTTTTTCCCGGAATTATCTGAACTCATATCACCTTAACAGGCTTCCCTACTGCCTTTATCTCATAATCACCGGTTTCCGGATTAAAGGTAACTGTCCGCCCGTAATTCTCACCAGTGTCCTCTGCGATTATAGGAATGCGAAGGGCAGCCAAAGCCTTCTTGGTAGCTTCCACATTGCGTTCGCCGACGGCAGCCAGTTCAGTCTTTGACTGGAAAGCAAACATCTTCGCTCCTCCGGCTATCTTGGCAACCATCCTGGTACGGGAGGCCCCCATCTTCTCAAGCCTGCTTACCAACTCCGGTATGCCTGTATCCGCAAATTTTGCCACATTTGAATTACTCTTTACTTCCTGAGAACTTGGAAGCATAACATGCACAAGACCACCGACCTTGGTAGTCTTATCCCTGATTGCTATTCCTACACAACTGCCCAAACCTATAGTAGTGATAAGATTTGGTGGTGTACATACATTCAGATCAGCAATTCCGACTTTAATAGTCTCCGCCATATCACATCACTCCAAGTGCTTTCAATATCTTGCCGTACGAATCTGCATCCGGAACAAGTATAAAGAAACCGGACATATCTTCATCATCAGTAAAATCAGTTTCAATAAGCAAAAGCTTGTCAGCAATAGTTCCGAACTCAATAGCCGGCACTGAAAGGATTGCTCCCGCCATATCAATACATACATCCGGTATGGAAGGGAAAATAGTAAGATTTGTAAGTGTAGCCAGGGAATTAAGATAAGCCCCGGTGATTATATTTCCGATTTCCTTAAGTGCAGACAGCTCCATCTCGGAAAACTCATCCGGATGTTCAGACGGCATTCCCATAAGCTTGCTTATCATAGTCTTGGCAGATTCCTTACGCTGCACGAACATAATACTGCCATGGATATCTCCATCCACTACAAGATAAATACCGGCAACTATCTGCTCTTCGCCACCCATGGTCGTTCCCACATCCTTAAACTCCATAAGCCGTACCTTGGGAACTGCCATATCCACCTTTTCACCCAGCATGGATGAAAGTGCCGTGGTAGCATTACCTGCACCTATATTTCCGATTTCCTTGAGCACATCAAAATACTGACTTGATATCTCATCAACACTTATTTCTGACATATTGTTAACCCCTTCTAAACCTTAAGTCCTCACATCATGCATAACGGCTGCTGTTCAAGACCCCTGAGATCCTGAACAGCCACCATACTGTTCTACATATCCTGCATTACCTGCTCGATATCCAAAAGCGAGATCAGACCTGTTTCCTGCTTTCCTATACCGGAAACATATCCGTCTTCCTTTGCCTCCCCGGTCACCTTTTCAACCTGATTTGAACTCAAAGTAACGACTTCCTTTACAGAATCGACCATAACTCCTATTGGCTCATGCTGATCCTGTTTTATGATGATGATCCTAGAATTCTTAGTCTCAACATCTTTCTCCAGACCCATCTTCACCCTGAGGCTCATTACAGGTATTACTTCACCTCGCAGATTTATTACACCTTTCCAGTACGGTGAAACCTGCGGAACTCTTGTAATCTGCTGCATGCGTACGATATTGTCGATATACTTGATATCTATACCATACTGCTCTGTTCCTAGTGAGATCACTATATACTGCGTTGTTGTAACAACACTGTTTTCCTCAAATCCTGCCTTGCTGATTGCTAATTCATTTTCCATTTTCCGGTCCCCCTTAGATCAATGCGTTCGCATCAATAATGAGTGCTATCTCACCGTCACCGAGAATCGTGGCACCACTGATGAATTTACACTTGTTGATATACTTGCCCATGGACTTGATAACGATTTCCTGCTGACCGATAAGTTCGTCAACAACAAAACCTGCAAGCTTGTCACCCTTTCTGGCGATTACCACTACCATATTCTCATCCGCCGAACGGGTGGATTCAACGCCGACAACCTGATCAAGCCTGATAAGAGGAATGACATTGCCACGGAGATTGATAACTTCCCTGCCCTGTACAGTCTTTATATCAGTAGGATTAATGTCTTCGATGGTCTGTATTCCGCCCAAAGCCATAGCATACTTTTCATTGCCCACTACAACCATGAGTGCCTGTATGATAGCCAGCGTAAGAGGAAGCCTGATGCTGAATGTTGAACCCTCACCCAGCTTGGTCTTTACATCAACCTCACCGGAAAGTGATTCGATCTTGCTCTTAACAACATCGAGACCAACACCTCTTCCTGATACATCAGTAACCTGCTTAGCAGTTGAAAAGCTGGGCATGAACAGAAGATTGATTATCTCATTATCATCAGCGGCTGCTGCCTGATCTTCTGTCATTACGCCGCGTTCTACGGCTTTCCTTCTGACTGCATCAATATCTATACCGTTACCATCGTCCTTAACCTCGATGACAACATTGTTACCGTCCTGATATGCATCCAGATAAATCGAGCCAACCTCAGGCTTGCCCCTCTTTGCACGCTCTTCAGGCGATTCTATACCGTGATCGGCAGAGTTTCTCAGAAGATGCATCAGAGGATCACCGATCTCATCAACCACTGTACGGTCAAGCTCAGTCTCTTCACCGGTCATATACAGCTCTATGGGTTTGTTGAGTTTCTTGGAAAGATCCCTGATCATACGAGGGAACTTGGTAACAACAGACTCAATAGGTACCATTCGAACCTTCATCACGGACTCATGAAGGTTTGTGGTCACACTCTCAAGATATTCAATATGGTCATTAAGCTGGCTGTTATTGCTGCCAAGACTCGTTGCGGAACTTACCAGTGAGTTCTTGGCAATAATAAGCTCGCTGACAAGGTTCATCAGTGAATCAAGCTTTTCTATATCAACACGGACTGTCCTGTTTACAGCAGGCTTTCCGGCAGCTTTCTTAGCCGGTGCATTACCACCGCTCTTTGCAGGTGCAGAACTCTCGGTCTTTGCCACCTCAGTTGTCTTTGCCTCATGCGCTTCTTCCTTCTTCGCTTCCGGCTCCTTTTCAGCAGGCGCTGTCGTCTCAGGCTCTGAAGCTTCTTCAGCCTTACCGCTGTCTGATGAACCGCCCTCAAATACACCGCCATATGCATCCGCAATCTCGGATACACTCTTGATGGCAGCTATTATAGGAGCAAGCTCTCCGTCTGAAGATATGAGAACCTTGAACTCAAACTCAAAGTTTTCATCTTCTATATCCTGGGTTGAAGGATTTGCCGCAACCACTTCGCCGAATTCTTCGATAGCCTTAAATACAAGGAATGCTCTTGCAGCCTTAAGCAGGCAGTTTTCCTGAACTTTAACCAGAACACTATACAGCTTCTTATTTGCAAGCATTGCATCTTCAACAGCCTTCTGCTCGTCCTCATTAAGCTCGATTGAAGGAACCTCAGCCGAAGCCTTCTCTGCCTTCTCTTCAGTAGCCGCTTCTTTAGCCTTCTTTCCGCCCTTTTTGGATTTCTTTGCAGGTTCTTCCTTGGCAGAATCACCTCCCTTAGCATCAAGACACGCATTCAGCGCATTGATGATAGGCTGGTTGTCATTATCGCCTTCGTCGGAAGTTTCCTGAATTGTTGTCACATACTCCTCAAGTGCATCAAGGCACTGGAAGAGCGTATCCACCATGCTTGATGTTACTTTGATGTTGCCATCACGCACTTCGGAGAAAACATTCTCCATATCATGCGTAAGGTTCTGCATGCGCTTGTACCCCATGGTTCCGGCCATACCCTTTAAGGTATGTGCAGTACGGAAGATCTCATTGATCGTGTCCATGTTTTCTGAGTCCTGCTCCAGAGCTAACACATTGGTATTAAGATTCTGGAGATGTTCCCTGCTCTCGTCAAGGAAAATGTCAAGATATTGGCTTACATCCATTTCATCGTACCCCCACTTTCGTTAGGATTTCTGTTGCTATATGATCCAGGCCTGCGACCTGATTCACCAAACCTGTTGCGACTATGCTTCCGGGCATCCCGTTCACTACGCAGTCCTTCGCATCTTCTGCGATTATGAATGTGTCCTTCTTTTCATGCAGCCGCTTAATACCTTCCGTGCCATCCTTACCCATCCCCGTAAGTACCACACAGACTACAGTCTGCCAGCTCGTCTCCATAAGGGATTCATACATATAATTGGCACAGGGCTTTACGCCCTCTCTGTTAGGTTCGTCAGAATACACTATCCTTGTGCGTCCGTGACGCTCCTCGCACTTCATATGCATTCCTGCCCTGGCGATATAGACATGCCCCTTTTCCAGGAACTCACCCTCTACAGCCTCTGTAACCTTAACCTCACTGGCTGCATCCAGCCTGTCCGCCAGTGACTTGGTAAAGCCTACGGGCATATGCTGGACCAGGACTATGGGTGCGTCTATATTTGCCGGCAGCCTCGGAATGACCTGCTGTAACGCCTTCGGTCCTC
>CAMOJK010000093.1 GCA_946616835.1 uncultured Lachnospiraceae bacterium | reverse complement strand
TGTTATCTGTGACAGGTGCGGTGCTGTTTCAATATATGATATCAATCAGATATCCGGTATATGTCCTTTCTGTGGTGCTACGGCTCTGATAACACCGGAGGCATCTGAGCAGGTGATTGCTCCGGATTCAATTATTCCATTTTCCGTTTCAAGGGATGAAGCTGTTAAAAAGTTTTACCAATGGAAAAAATGGGATCTTCTTGCGCCGGAGGAATTCCGTACAGGCAAGCAGGTCTTGGGAAATCTTACAGGAGTGTATATTCCATTTTGGACTTTTGATGCTGATACTGTTTCGACTTATGATGGTAATTTTGCCTACGTATCCTCGGGAGAAGATTACGAAAAGGTCGACTACCGGAAAAAAAAGGGTGTAATCGAATTATTTATTGATGATTACTGCGTATGCGCCAGCAGGAGATTTATCAATGATACCATTATAAGCCGTGTTGCGTCTTTCAAGGCATCAGATCTGGTACCCTATACGCCGGAGGCTCTGCCGGGGTTTGCTGCGGAAAAGTATACAATAGGTATTGACGAGGCCTGGATGTTAGCTAAGAATGGTATTCCCTCCGTCATAACAAAAGCTGCCTGTGACAAGGAAAAAGCTGATTCCTGCAAAAATATACAGATGTCTATCGAATACCATAATATGAAATACAGGTATGTGCTTGTACCGGTATGGCTATCTGTCAGTAACTATATGGGAAAAACATATAATGTGGCAATAAGCGGACATACAGGCATATGTGAAGGTGATAAGCCGCATTCACCAATTAAAGTTGCGTTAATGTACCTGATTTTGGTTGGAATACCTGTGGGTTTTATTTTGTTAATATTTTTATCTTGTTTAATAATCTAAAAGTTCCGGCAGGATCAAGATTCTTTTCAGCCAATCCTTATGGGTTGGCTGTTTTTGTAATCAAACGCCGGAAATTATAAAATTATGGTGTAAATACTTACTTTAGAGTATAATTAAATAGTGTGTGTGATTGTGCAATCGGAAGCAATGTCAATTTGCGAGACACGCATATTACTTTATTTTGGAGGAAAAGATCATGGCAGTCATCAGACCGTTTAAGGCAGTAAGACCGGGAAAGGGTATGGAGAGCAGGATAGCCGCCCTTCCGTACGATGTATATAGCAGGAAAGAAGCTAAGGTGGTAGTAGATGCAAATCCGGAATCATTTTTAGCTATAGATAGGGCAGAGACTCAGTTTGACGATAATGTGGATACCTATGCACCTGAAGTTTATGAAAAGGCATCACAGATGCTTAAGGAAAGGATTGCTGACGGACGGTTCATACAGGAAGAAAAGGCTGTATATTACATATACGAGCTTACCATGGACGGTCGTACACAGACAGGTATCGCAGCCTGCGCATCAATTGATGATTATCAGAATGCGGTAATAAAAAAGCATGAAAATACCAGGGCTGACAAGGAAGAAGACAGGATACGCCACGTGGATACCTGTTCTGCACAGACCGGTCCCATATTCCTTGCATATCGTGAGAATGCAGTTATAAATGAAGTGGTTGAGCGGACAAAGAAAAATGATGCGCTCTATGATTTCGTTTCCGATGATGGAATCAGGCACAGGGTATTTATCATAGATAATGATGCAGATATTAAGGCAATAGGTGATGCTTTTGCAGGTATTGATTCTATCTATATTGCTGATGGCCATCACAGATGCGCATCAGCCGTTAAGGTTGGACTTAAGCGCAGAGCTGAGAATCCCGGATATACAGGAGATGAAGAATTTAATTTCTTTATGTCTGTTATCTTTCCGGATAAGGAACTGATGATAATGGATTACAACAGGGTGGTTCATGACTTAAACGGTCTGAATGCAGAACAGTTCATGGAAAAGATGTCAGGTCTCTTTGAAATCGGGGAGCCGGCTGACAGTGCATATAAGCCTGTTGCAAAAGGTAATTTCGGAATGTATCTTGCAGGCAAGTGGTATAGCCTTATAATAAAGGATGAGTACAGAAGTGATGATCCCGTAGACGGCCTGGATGTTGCAATTCTTCAGAAGTATGTTCTGGATGATATCCTTGGCATAAAGGATCCTAAGACTGATAAGCGCATTGAATTCGTCGGCGGAATAAGGGGACTGGACGAGCTTAAGACAAGGGCAGACGGATTTGATAACGGACTGGCATTCTCAATGTATCCCACTTCCATAGCGGAGCTTTTTGCAGTTGCCGACGCAGGCCGTCTCATGCCTCCGAAATCCACATGGTTTGAGCCGAAACTCAGGAGCGGCATATTTATACACCTGATCTGAGGATGATAGCAAAATAGATATCCCAATAAAATGAAAAATAAAAGAGAAGGGGTCAGCTGATGAACAAAAAACTTTACAACATGATGGACTGGGCAAAAATTGAAGAAGTGGTGTATGGTGAGTGTGATGTGCCGGATGAATTCTTAGGATCCCATAATGCGGGCAGGCAGTCACTTATACAGTGCTTTTTTCCGGGAGCTGAAAATGTATATGTCTATGTGGATGATACAAAGGGAACCCGGGGCCGGACCGTAAAGGAAGAAGTGAAGATGGAAATGGCTGATGAGGCCGGCTTCTTTGCTGCAGTACTTTCTGGAAATGATCGCTTTGATTATAAGTATCATATTGAATATCCGATAGAAGAAAAAAATGAAGAATCCATCACGGAAGATGTTTCCGATGAAAAAAAGACCGCTTCTTTAAAAAAGAGAAAACCTAAAAAGTACCGTGTAAGGGATGTCAGGGATATTTACAATTTCCGTCAGGAGATCGCAGAAAGCGACGAGGACAGGTTTTTATCCGGTGCGGACAATAAGACCTATCTTTATATGGGGGCGCATAAAAAGAGTGTAAAAAATGTCCGGGGCTGTATGTTCAGGGTATGGGCTCCTAATGCCATCAGGGTAAGTGTTGTGGGCGATTTCAATGACTGGAACGGGCTGGAGACCCCGATGAACAGGCGTGAACGCAGCGGGATATTTGAGCTTTTTGTTCCCGGTATAGAAGAAGGGGATAATTACAAATTTGAAATAGTCATGCATGGCGGGGCTAAGACAATGAAGGCTGATCCCTACTGCTTTATGCAGGAGTCAAAGAGGGACGGTGCAAGCCGGGTGACCTATGAGTCTTCATATGACTGGGATGATGCCAAGTGGATGAAGGAACGCAAAAAAGCAGCATATATCCCGAAGGAACAGGGCGAAAAAGATTCGGATAAGGCTATACCTTTAAATATCTATGAGGTGCCGCTTTCATCCTGCGGCACGGACGGGAAAAATGTAAATATTGCGGAGCTTGCCGACGGACTTGCAAAGTATGTAAAAAATATGGGCTATTCCCATGTTTCGCTTATGCCTTTTATGGAATATCCGGATGACAATACCTGCGGATACCACCCGGCGCTTTTCTTTGCGCCCACATGGCGTTACGGAAAGCCGGATGATTATAAACTGTTCGTTGACAAGATGCACAGGGCAGGCATCGGTGTCATCATGCAATGGACTATCACGGACTTTAGCAACATAGAGTCCGGTCTTGGCGGTTATGACGGAACCAGTATCTATGAATATGGTGATTACCGTATGGGCATGGATCCCAGGACCGGTATGTTCATTTTTGATAAAAAACGTCCTGAAGTAAAGGAGTACTTACTTTCATCGCTTAGGTTCTGGGCTGAGGCTTATCATATGGATGGCTTTGTATTTTCTGATGTTACGGGGATGCTTTATCTTGATTATTACAGGAATCCGGGAGAGTGGACACCGAATATGTACGGTGGTGTGGAAAATCTTGATACTATAGATTTTCTTAAGGAAGCAAACCGTATGCTCCATGATATGAATACCGGAATATTTACCATTGCGGAAGAATCCAGCGGATACAGTACTGTTACCGGTTCAGGGGAGCATTCCCTCGGTTTTGATTATAAGTCTGATCCGAATTTTACAAATGAGCTGGCTGATTACCTTTCCAAGGATCCCATTGAGAGGAAGCATTACCATCAGGAACTTACTGACAGTACTCTTTATCAATACTGTGAGAATTATATACTTCCTGTTACACATTCACATTTGGATTTTGGTCAGGGCGGTCTTTATTCAAGGGTGAACGGTAATGAGCTTACAAAGTGGGAGAATTTAAAGCTTCTCTTTGCATATCAGCTTTTCCATGTGGGCAAGATGTCCACATTTATGGGGCAGGAAATAGGAACACCTGATTCTTTTGAGGGAGGTAAGCGTATAGATCTTAATACTTACAGCGAGAGCCAGCAGTATTTCAAGATTTTCATCAGGGATTTAAACCGGTTCTATACAAAACATCCGTCATTGTCTTCCGACACTTCGGAAGAGGGATTCAAGTGGGTGGATGAGAATGCGGCTGAGCGCAATGTTCTTTCATTTGTAAGAAAGAATGGAAATGATGAGCTTCTGGTTCTGTTCAATTTCGCAAATGCTGATTATCCGAAATATGAGACCGGTGTTCCCGAAGATGGTAAATATCAGGAAATACTCTGTTCCGCAGATGAAGCATACGGAGGAAGTGAGTCAGCTAATCCCAATCTGATCCTTGCAAGGGATGAAAAATGCAACGGCTTTGATAACTCCATCTGTGTGCACTTAAAGCCGCTGTCCGTATCTGTATTCGCATATCTTCCATATACGAAGGAAGAACAGAGTATTATCGAAAAGCGCAAGGCTGAAAAGATACGGATAAAGAAAGAAGAGGAGCAGAAGAAACTCATGATATCCGATGCAAAGGTAAAGATAAGAGAAGACCTGAAATCAGAGCTTGAGAAAAAGATCGCAGAAGCTGAGGCTAAGATTGCTTCCGGAAGCGAGTATAAGAGTGCAAAAAAGAAGAAGTAAGATATGTTTATTTATGATCTGATATATTTTTTAGGAGGGTTGTTTACCGTTAGAGATATCCCGTCATCTGTGTCATCCAATGAAGCTGCGGCTGTGGGACAGAGATGGTTCTTCAGGGGGCCGGTGAATTCCGGCAGTGTTTCCTCTGATATTGCTGCCGGAGTGGATGCTGTTTCAGCAAATTCTGTTTCCGGAGATACAGCATCTGCTAATGCGGCTACCATATCGGAAGCAGCAGCGGAAAGCGTAGCTGAGATCACGGAAAATTTAAGCGCTTTCCAGCAGTTTATGCAGACACTGCCTACAAGGGCAACAGCTTTTGCCATAAAAGCGACCTTTGCGCTGATCCTTCTTGTGGGCGGCTGTTACCTGATCAAGATAGTAAGGCTAATCCTTAGAAAATCCCTTGAAAAAGCAAGGGTGGATCTTAGCATACGCCATTTCATCGACTCATTGGTAAAGGTCTCCCTTTTTGCACTGCTTTTGATCTATATAGCTTCATATTTCGGCGTGGAGACCACCAGCCTGGTTGCGCTGCTTGGAAGTGCCGGTGTGACCATAGCCCTTGCCATACAGGGGAGCTTATCGAATATCACCGGCGGAGTACTGATACTGCTGCTTAAGCCGTTTAAACTCGGTGACTATATCCACGAGGATAACAAAGGCAATGAAGGCGTGGTAAAGGAGATAGGACTTTTCTATACGAAGCTTCATACTCTGGACGGAAGGACCGTGGTACTTCCTAACGGACCTTTGGCCAACACGTCACTGATAAATGTCAATATGGCACCTATGCGCCAGCTTATCCTGACCGTGGGCATATCCTATGATTCAGATATAGATAAGGCCAGGGAACTTATACTTGAGGTCTTAAACGGCAGTGACCTGATACTTAAGGATCTTCAGAAGAAAGTCTATGTGGACTCTCTTGATGAGTCGGCAGTGACACTTGGAGTCAGGGCTTTTGTAAAGAATGAAGATTATTTTGAGGCAAAATGGTACTTTACGGAAGCAATAAAGAAGAGCTTTGATAAGAACGGCATATCCATTCCCTTTAATCAGCTTGATGTGCATATCAAAGAGGAGAAGGAGTGAAGTAAGCAATAAAATTTTTACTTGTAAAATAAGCCATTAATGTTTATAATTTCTAATGTTGCTGAAATAGCTCAGTCGGTAGAGCACTTCACTCGTAATGAAGGGGTCGAGGGTTCGAGTCCCTTTTTCAGCTGAATAGCCGTCTGTAACGGACGGCTTTTATTATGCAGTAAATCTGCACGGTTAAATCATTACATTTTGTAAGCATAATGTGATAAAATAGTTCTTGGTACTTTTTTCTAACTATAATATGTAGGAGGGTTGGTTTATGGCGATGAAATCATTTAAGAAGATCATTATGACAGCGGTAGCTCTGTCGATGTCCGCATTCCTGGTAATGCCTGTGCAGGCTGCTGATAATGCTGCGGCAGATGAGCAGATCATGGTCCGTGGCGGGGAGGATTACATAGACGGTTTTGACCCCGTGTTCTATGCTAACAAGTATCCCGATGTATATGCTGCCTTTGGAAACGATGCAGCAATGCTTTATCAGCATTATCTGCTCTGCGGAAAGGCAGAAGGCAGATGGCCCAATGCTGCAGGACCTGCTGGTACTTCTGCTGCTGCAACAACGGATTATATAGATGGTTTTGATCCGGTATTCTATGCCAACAAGTATCCTGATGTAAAGGCGGCTTTCGGAACTGATGCGGCGCTTCTTTATCAGCATTATCTGCTCTGTGGAAAGGCAGAGGGCAGATGGCCCAATGCGGCAGGACCTGCTGGTACTTCTGCAGCAGTAGTTCAGCCCGCAGGATTGCTTACAACAGCAGGCACATATCTTCCTGAAGAATATGTTTATAATAAGATAATGGGAAGAAAGAATGTTCCGGGATATACCGAAGGTACATATTATACAAACGGAACAAGGTATTATAATACTGTTTCATGCGAAGGCTACGGCCCCGGACATTTCCTCGGAATGGGTTGCTATGGATACATGATGGATATGCTTGAGTATGCAACTGATTATCAGTGCCCCATAGTGAAGGTTCCAGCATCCTGGAATAATCTGCCGGTACTTCATGTAGGTGACAGCCCTCGTACAAACAATGACCAGCATACAGTGGTTATAACGGAAGTACATGCTGACGGACATACGGTAACCGTTACCGAGGCAAATTTTAACTCAAGTGTGCACTGGGGAAGAGTTATCGATCTTGCAGATCCAAGAGAAGGTCTTGTATATATCGATACCATCTGGGCAAAATAATGCTTTTGTTTTAAAATTTCTCCTGTCAGGTGATCTGACGATGTGAGGAAATAATTTAATAAAAATTAAGAATTTTAAAAATGCAACGGCCGTTCACCTTTGTGGACGGCCATATTTAAGGAGGTTTTTCTGTAATGGAGAAGTATGGCGTTAACGAACTGAGAAGAATGTATCTTGAGTTCTTTGAGAGCAAGGATCATCTTAAGATGAAAAGCTTTTCCCTTGTTCCCCACAATGATAAGTCGCTTTTGCTGATAAATGCCGGAATGGCGCCGCTTAAGCCTTATTTTACGGGACTGGAGACACCTCCGAGAAAAAGAGTGACCACCTGCCAGAAATGTGTAAGAACCGGTGATATCGATAATGTAGGTAAGACCGCAAGACACCTGACATTTTTTGAAATGTTAGGAAATTTCTCTTTCGGTGATTATTTTAAGCATGAGGCAATAAAGTGGAGCTGGGAATTCCTTACCGAGACAGTGGGCATGGATCCTGACAGACTTTATCCTTCCATATATGGAGAGGATGATGAGGCATTCGAAATCTGGAATAAGGAAATCGGTATCCCGGCTGAAAAGATCACAAGATTTTACCGTGATCCTGAGACCGGTGAGTGCGATAATTTCTGGGAACATGGTGCTGGTCCCTGCGGTCCCTGTTCGGAGATATATTATGACCGCGGAATAAAATACGGCTGTGGAAAGCCTGACTGTAAGGTGGGCTGCGACTGCGACAGATTTATGGAAGTCTGGAACAATGTTTTCACCCAGTTTGATGGTGACGGTAAGGGTGGATATACGGAACTTGCCAACAAGAATATAGATACGGGAATGGGACTTGAGAGACTGGCTGTAGTTGTCCAGGATGTCGATTCTGTATTCGATATCGATACAATGAAGGCTATCCGTGACCGTATCTGCACGCTTGCAGGGGCAACATACCAGACCGATGAGGATAAGGATGTTTCCATAAGGCTTATTACTGACCATATCAGAAGCTCGACATTTATGATATCTGACGGTATCATGCCTTCAAATGAAGGAAGGGGCTATGTGCTGAGACGCATAATCAGACGTGCTGCAAGACATGGAAGAAAACTTGGAATTGACGGGCTCTTTATGGCTGAGTTAGCTAAGACCGTAATAAACGAATCAAAGGACGGTTACCCTGAGCTTGACGAAAAGAAGGATTTCATACTGAATGTTCTTACCAAAGAAGAACAGGCTTTTGATAAGACCATCGACCAGGGACTCAATATCCTTTCATCAATGGAAGAGGATATGAAGTCAAAGGGGGCAAAGACACTTTCAGGTGATGATGCATTTAAGCTTTATGATACCTATGGTTTCCCTCTGGATCTTACCATTGAGATACTTTCCGAAAAAGGATTTGATGTGGACAAGGAAGGCTTTGATAAGGCTATGCAGAATCAGAAGGATACTGCAAGGAAGGCAAGAAAAGTTACCACATATATGGGAGCGGATGCTTCCGTATTTGACGGATATACCACAGCTACTGAGTTTACAGGTTATGATACCCTTGTTCAGAAGGCTGCCATTGCCATCATGTCAAAGGATGAGGAAGGGGATGACGGCAAAACCGTTTCTGAGCTTACAGATATCCTGGCAGAGGGACAGAATGGAACCATTATTGCCGATAAGACATCGTTCTATGCTACCATGGGCGGTCAGGAATCCGATAAGGGTGTGATACGGACTGCAGACGGTGAATTCAATGTAACCGGAGTTGAGAAACTGGTAGGTAATAAGTATGCTCATCACGGTGTAGTGGTAAGCGGAATGATAAGGAAAGGCAGCGAAGCAGAGTTTTCGGTTGATAAGGATCTCAGAAGCGCAACCTGTAAAAACCACAGTGCAACCCATCTGCTTCAGAAGGCTCTCCGGGATGTGCTTGGAAGCCATGTAGAACAGCAGGGGTCATATCAGGATGGAGAAAGGACAAGATTTGACTTTTCACATTTCCAGGCTATGACGGCTGAGGAATTAAAAAAGGTTGAGGATATCGTTAATGAAAAGATATCTGAGGGAATTCCTGTAGAGACTGCTGTGATGAGTGTGGAAGAAGCCAAGAAGACCGGTGCAATGGCTCTCTTTGGTGAAAAGTACGGCGAAACCGTAAGAGTGGTTTCAATGGGGGATTTCTCCAAGGAATTCTGTGGCGGTACCCATGTAAAGAACACTTCGGATATAGGACAGTTTAAGATCCTGTCCGAGAATGGTGTCGCTGCGGGCGTGCGCAGGATAGAGGCTATAACAGGTGCCAATGTGCGCAGATACTACAGCGAGCTTGAGGAAAAGTCTAACGAAGCGGCTGCACTCTTAAAGACTACGCCGTTTGAACTTGCTGACCATATAAAGAAGCTCCAGGAAGAACTGCGCGCATTGAAGAGCGAGAATACATCTTTAAAGAGCAAGGCAGCTTCCGGACAGCTTGACGACATAATGGATAAGGTGATCGATATTAATGGCGTTAAGTTCCTTGCAGCAGAGGTTAAGGGAGCAGACATGAACAGCCTCCGTGACCTGGGTGATAAGCTTAAGGAAAAGCTGGGAACAGGCGTGATACTTCTTGCGTCAGAAACTGATGGTAAAGTAAATCTTGTTTCTATGGCAACTGATGATGCTATAGCTAAAGGCGCTCATGCCGGAAATCTTATAAAGGGTGTTGCTTCACTTGTAGGCGGCGGCGGTGGCGGAAGACCGAATATGGCCCAGGCCGGAGGAAAGAATCCTGCAGGTATTCCTGATGCGCTTAAGGAAGCTGTAAATGTTGTAACGGGACAGATCGGGTAAGTGATCTGTCCGGTGACCTGATCTGCTGTGGAATTAGCGATGGATTTATAAAAGTTCTTCTTGACTTGCATGCCTGAATAAAGGTATAATTGTCATCGTGCATGAAAGCCTTATTCAGTCGGTGCACTTAATTATGGCTGAGAGGGAGGTTGAATTAAGACAATGGCAAAAATCGAAGTTAAGCCCAATGAGGATCTTGAGAGTGCTCTTCGCCGTTTCAAGAGAAGTTGTGCTAAAGCCGGTATCCAGCAGGAAATCCGCAAGCGCGAGCATTATGAGAAGCCCAGCGTAAAGCGTAAGAAGAAATCCGAAGCTGCGAGAAAGCGTAAATATAGCTAAGCATTAATTATTTAAGACCGTTCGGGGATTCCCGGACGGTCTTTTTTGTTGATTATTTGCTAACTAAAATTCTCACATTGTGTAGCCTTGTCTGACAGTGTTTAAGTGAGCAGTGCGAAGAGCTAAATTTTCGGTGTTATGTAATCTTTTCAAGAAACAATATCTTGTGATATAATCCTCAAGCGTGGCTAAATATTGTTAGAGGTGAATTTTTTTGGGCATAATTCTATTCGTACTTTCTGCCTGTTTTGCTTTTTTAACGGGCGTTATCATTAGTGATGTGAATGATTTCTGCATAACAAAGTATAGGCTGAAGTCAAAAAAGATAAAGAAACATATACGTTTTGTACTGCTTACAGACCTTCATGGTAAGGAATTCGGACCGGATAATAAAAGACTGGTGGCTGCAATAGACAGGCTGAAGCCGGATTTTGTGATAATGGGCGGCGATATCATGTCCGGGAAAAATTTAGGGCGTACATCGGAATCAACCGTTGATACGGCAGAGATAATTATAAGGAAGCTCTCCCTTAAGTATCCTGTTTATTTTGCCCCCGGCAACCATGAGCAGAGAGTTGAATGGCTTCCGGATCTTTTCTCTTTTACCTACAGGGATATGATGGAACGGTTTGAAAAGGCAGGCGCAACGATCCTTGATAATGAAGAATATATAAGACGAGGAGATGGCATCTGTATAAAGGGTTTGTCGCTGCACAGGGATTATTACCTGAAAAACAGAAAAGGACGGCTGCTCTTAACTTACCTGGATTCTGCTGTCGGTGAGCTTAATGAAAAATATTTCAATATTCTTATAGCACATACACCGGAATATATTCCCGATTATGCGAAGTGGGGTGCGGACCTGACACTTTCCGGGCATTATCACGGAGGGATCATGAAGATGCCTTTTATGGGCGGAGTAATTTCTCCAAAGTATAAGCTTTTTCCGAAGTATACCTTTGGCATGTTTAATGAATGCGGAAAAAAACAGATAGTAAGCTGCGGTCTGGGAACGCATACGCTGCCGGTCAGGGTATTTAATCCTGGAGAACTGGTATGCGTGGATTTGCAGCCGGATAGAAAAGATTAAGGATACCGCATATAAAATTTGTTTTAACAAGGAGTTATCAATATGTCATTATCAGTTAAGCTTGAAGTTTTTGAGGGGCCTCTTGACCTTCTTATGCATCTTATAGAAAAGAATAAGGTGGATATATATGATATCCCTATCGTGGATATAACAGACCAGTATCTGGAATATCTTCATGCCATGGAGCAGAGCGACATGAATGTAATGAGCGAATTCATTGTCATGGCTGCTACACTCATAGACATAAAATGCCGCATGCTTCTGCCTAAGGAAGTAAATGAAGAAGGCGAAGAGGAAGATCCAAGGGCTGAACTTGTGGAAAAGCTGCTTGAGTACAAAATGTACAAATACATGGCTTATGAACTTAAGGACAGATATGTTGATGCAGGCAAGAGCGTTTTCAAAGAACCGACACTGCCGAAGGAAGTTGAGGAATACAGGGCTCCTCTTGATTATGATGATCTGTTA
>CAMOJK010000092.1 GCA_946616835.1 uncultured Lachnospiraceae bacterium | reverse complement strand
GGATACACCGGGGGTAACCAGGGACAGGATATATGCGGATGTTGACTGGGCTGGACATGAATTCACCCTGATCGATACAGGCGGAATAGAGCCGGATTCAAATGATATCATACTGTCACAGATGCGTGAGCAGGCGCAGATCGCCATTGATACAGCGGATGTCATAATCTTTATGACGGATGTACGCCAGGGGCTTGTGGATGCGGATTCGCAGGTTGCACTGATGCTTCGCAAATCCAAGAAACCTGTGGTACTTACGGTAAATAAAGTGGATTCTTTCCAGAAGATGCAGGCAGATGTCTATGAGTTTTATAATCTGGGATTAGGAGAACCCTATGCAATATCTTCAGCGGAGCGAACCGGCTTAGGAGATCTTCTGGATAAGGTCATATCCTATTTCCCGGAGGGGGAAGAAAATGAAGAGGAAGAGGATGACAGCATAAGAGTTGCCGTTGTAGGTAAGCCTAATGTAGGGAAAAGTTCTATAATAAACAAGCTCATCGGTGAGAATCGTGTAATAGTTTCGGATATTGCCGGGACGACCAGAGACGCGGTAGATACCCGGGTAAAGCACAACGGCAAAGAGTATGTCTTTGTGGATACAGCGGGCCTCAGAAGAAAGAATAAGATCAAAGAAGATCTGGAGCATTACATGATAATAAGGACTATTGGTGCCGTAGAAAAAGCGGATGTTACGGTCCTTGTTATAGACGCCACAGAGGGTGTTACAGAACAGGATGCCAAGATAGCCGGTATTGCCCACGACAGGGGTAAGGGTATGATAATAGCGGTAAATAAATGGGATGTCGTTGAGAAAAACGACAAGACCATGAATGAATTCAAAAAGAAGATTGAAAATATACTGTCATTTATGCCGTATGCGGTTATCATTTTTATATCTGCGCTTACGGGGCAGAGGCTGCCAAAGCTTTATGAAACCATTGATACCGTGGCTGAAAATAATGCCATGCGTGTCCAGACCGGAGTCCTTAATGAGATAATGAGTGAGGCCGTTGTAATGCAGCAGCCTCCTACCGATAAGGGAAAGCGGCTTAAGCTCTTTTATATCACACAGGTTTCTGTGAAACCTCCTACCTTTGTGATATTTGTAAATGACAAGGAACTTATGCACTTTTCATATACGAGGTATATTGAGAATCAGATAAGGAATGCCTTTGGCTTCCAGGGAACTCCTCTTAAATTTATAATTAGGGAGAGAAAGGAAAAAGATGCCGGGCTTTGACCGGCAGGGGTGAGCATATGAACTTTATTTTCGTGAGACTGATATGCCTGGCTGTCGGCTACATCTTCGGAATGTTCGAGACTGCATATTTTGTTGGGAAAGCCTATGGCGTGGACATAAGGCAGAAGGGATCAGGCAATACGGGAACCACCAATACTCTGAGGGTACTCGGTAAAAAAGCCGGTCTGCTGGTTTTTCTCGGTGACATATTCAAGACTATTTTTGCCGTGATCATATGCTATTTTATATTCAGGGAGCAGTTTCCCGATAAAATCTATCTTATAAAGCTTTATGCCGGATTTGGCAGCATACTGGGGCATAATTTTCCTTTTTATCTCAAATTCAAAGGTGGAAAGGGTATTGCGTCAATGGCTGGGCTTATACTGTCGTTTCATTGGATGTTCATTCCTGTTGCATTTGTACTGTTCTTTGCAACCTTTGCACTTACCAATTATGTATCTTTGGGATCGCTTATAATGGCTGCCGGATTCTTCGGGCAGACAGTGATAATGGGCTGCTTAGGTCTTTTCAAGGGCTATGGCGGTGTGGAGATAACAGGTGCTGTGCTGTATGAGATGTATGCACTTACTTTTATCATAATGGCAATGGGTTTTATCCGTCATACGGAGAATATTAAAAAACTTATCCGAGGTGAAGAAAGAAAGACATATCTTTTCAAAAAGAATAAGGAGGAAATAAAGTAATGGCAAAAATAGGGGTTATCGGAGCAGGAAGCTGGGGAATAGCACTTGCATGGCTGTTGATCAATAATGGGCATGAAGTACAGGTTTGGTCAGCTATCGAATCGGAAATCGACATGCTTAAAAAGGAGCATGAACACAAGGATAAGCTTCCGGGGGTAAAGCTTCAGGAATCCATGGAGTTTACTACGGACCTTGCAGATGCATGCAGAGATAAGGATCTGCTGGTACTTGCAGTACCTTCGATCTTTACAAGAAGCACTGCAAAAAGCATGAAAGACCTGGTCAAGGAAGGTCAGATCATAACCAATGTGGCAAAAGGCGTTGAAGAGGATACTCTTCTCACGCTTTCACAGATAATCGAAGAGGAGATACCGCAGGCTGTAGTTACGGTTCTCTGCGGCCCCTCCCATGCGGAGGAAGTGGCAAAGGGACTTCCGACAACGGTGGTTTCCGGTGCGCATAAGAAGGCTGATGCGGAATATGTCCAGAATATCTTCAGCTCGAAAGTATTCAGGGTTTATACATCACCGGATATGCTGGGAATGGAACTTGGCGCTGCTCTTAAGAATGTAGTGGCACTGGCTGCCGGCATGGCTGATGGCATGGGATTTGGTGACAATACAAAGGCTGCTCTCATTACAAGGGGAATCGCAGAAATCACAAGGCTCGGTACTGCCATGGGGGGGAAAGCGGAAACTTTTGGCGGCCTCACCGGTATAGGCGACCTTATCGTTACCTGCGGAAGCGTTCATTCCAGGAACAGGAAAGCCGGATATCTTATGGGACAGGGCAAGACAGCAAAGGAAGCAATGGACGAAGTAAAGATGGTTGTCGAGGGCGTATATTCAGCGAAAGCAGCCCTTTCCCTTGCTAAGAAGTACAATGTAGAAATGCCTATAGTCGAGAAGGTGAATGAGATCCTTTTTGAAGATAAATTAGCCAAGGATGCACTGGAGGAACTTATGACCAGAGATAAGAAGTCTGAGCATTCATCACTTCCGTGGGAAGAGTAAAGAAAGCAGGCACATAAATTCTTAATACATCCTTGATTCCATCAGGTTTATTTTGCCAGTGCTTAATGCACTGGCATTATTTACGAATATCACATCATCTATTTCATGCTCTTTTGCCAGAGTTACAACTCCCTGCTTGTAGTATCTGTAATCTACTACATAGACCTCATCATAGTGGTCTACAAGGAAGGGCACGAAAGCGTTTCCGAAGGATTCCTTGATAACAAGGCAGGCAGTGCCGTCATTAATATTCGGATTTTTGATGTAGGCATAGGGCTGGTCACCACCAATAAATGTGTTGAACTTGCTGTAGCGTCCCCAGCCGGAAACATCCTTTATTATGTCCCATTCCATTGTGACGCCGTTTTTCTGGGTGATATACATGGTATTAGTGGACAGAGGGACAAAAGCTTCTACAACATCAGGAGTAGCTGAAAGTGATGAGCTGCCTGTAGAAGAGTAGAAGCTTCCAAGGAAATTGTCGAACTGCACGCAGGTATAGTCTGTGATTTCATAGGGGGTGAACCCTTTTATCTTTGCATACTGCCTGTAAGCATAGTAAGCCCCTCTCGCAGTCCAGTGATGGTCTGTCCTGAAATAAATATACTCATTGCGATGTCTTGCAAGGGTATCCACGATAGGAACCGGAGTGACTTTTTCATCCATGACAGAGTAGATGTAATTAAAAGCTGCCTTTTCATCGCTCATGTGTAGCTGTTCTTTAACATCAGAACCTAAGTAAAAATATCCGGAGAGGGGTATTAACATTGAATATACATTGCTGACCCCGTCAAGCTCTTCCGCGTAAGCGCTGGCCATTGCAGCATACTCATCAGCACATTTCTGGGAGAAATAATATGTGGAATAAGCAGCTCCGTTGCTTATATATAAGGCACCGAACTTTTCGCCGTCGCTTCCGGCATCAGAGGCAACAGAAGGGATGGGCGCAAAATCATCGGGTTCGAATTTGTTGTCGGATACTGAGGTTCCGCCTTCTTCGGAAGCATTTTCTTCAGTACCGGAGTCATCTTCCGCAGCACTTCCGCCGGCTGATGCATTGTCATCTGTGGGCGGTGTGGGGGGCAGGGGCGGATCCATGCTTTCGTCTGCAATAGTGTAATCGTCTTCTATGGAAGGGTAATCTTCCACAACGGGTATCTCATCACCGTAGGAAAGCTCACCATGGATCTCTTCGTCCTTTATGCCATAGTGATCCTTCATATCGCCATATGCCGTAAGGATTTCTTCGCGACCCGGGTAGCTGTCGGCATACCAGCTCTGCAGGTTATCTAAGTATTCTCCGGAAATAAGGCTTTCGTCGGAATATACAGGGAACGCCTCAAGCTCTCTTTTTTCAAGCTCACTTACCTTAGGACGCAGATTGGGGATAAGCCCTATTATGCTTCCTCCTGCCATAAGCAGGGCAAACAGGGTAATTATAAAAACAGACCACCTTTTTTCAGCGCGTTCCGCTTTTGTGGACTCTTTTTTAATATCCTTTATTTGAGCATCCATATTCTGAGAATCTTTTTTTTTGCTTTCAGTCATATCTGTTACCTGTTCTGATGAAATTTGTTTATAATATCGTGCCATATTTCTCAAAATAAGTCTTTTGGAAAATCCCCAAAATGCTGAAATAATATTTTAAAGAATTTCCTAAAGAATCTTCAGTTAAAACCTGAAATATATAAAAGGATTATAACTGTTGCCTATCAGGCACATTACGGACAACAGCAGACATATTATCACAGTCAGTGCATCAAGTAAATATTTTGCACGGAATAAAATCGGGTGGTCTTCAAACGACAGGCTGTACAGCTTTTTATGAAGCCTGTTGTATATAGGAAGACAGGAGATTACTGCAACAAATAAGAAGAAAATATTGTTTTTAATTGCAAGCAGAGCTGCTTTGTCAGCATAGTATGCGGTACCTCCATCAATTGCAAACATCCTGATAAGTGCTGTTTTTAGGGACAGCGTGTCATCGAAATAGAATATGGTCCAGCCGATAAGCACCAGACACATTGTGAATATGCAGCGGGGAATATAAAGCATGTAATACAGATGACGCTTGCGGGATTTTTGGGGTTTATTATTTTTAATTTCTTTCTCCGGAGAGGCCTCTGCCCGGCTGTTATCCTTCCTGGCTGTATTTTCTATGACAACGGAGTTGTTATCTTCTATTGAAAGGTTGTTTAATTCCTTTATTATATCGGAAAGCTTGACTGTATCTACTGACAGGTCCTGATCATCCGGTACCATATCAAGATTCATTATTTTTATATGCTGTTCATTGTCAGTTTCGTCGTCTTCTGTTTTTTCGTCGCTATTCTCAGCTTTTTTAGTATCCAATTTTGCTGCGGAAGTATCAGTATTGATCTTCTTTTCTGCAGGCTTTCTGTAGATAATGTATTTTTCTATGACAAGAAGGACAAAGTAGTAAAGCCCCCATAATATGAAATTCCAGCTGGCTCCATGCCAGAATCCGGTAAGAACCCACACAACAAGGAGGTTAAAAATATTCCGGATTGCACTGCAACGGTTTCCGCCCAGAGGAATATATACATAATCCCTGAAAAATGTGCTGAGGGAAATATGCCAGCGCCGCCAAAAGTCTGTCGCAGAAACTGCGGTATAAGGATAGTTGAAATTCTCATCGTAGTGAAATCCGACCATAAGTCCCATTCCTATGGCCATATCGGAATAGGCAGAAAAATCCAGGTAAATCTGTAGCATGAAAAAGAACATTCCTACCCAGAGAGAAGGGGCGGAAGCTGTTGCTATCTGTTCAGCATCTGCCGGCACCAGCTTGTCTACAACTGAGGCACAGGTGTTGGCAAGGAAGGCTTTTTTGGCAAGACCTGTACAGAATCTTAAAATACCCTTTCGGCAGTCGGAAACAGAAAATGTTCTTTCATTTATTTCTTTTTCGACAGTGCTGTACCTTATTATGGGACCTGCTATACACTGATGGAACATAGCGGCATAGAGAAGAAGCTTAAAATAATTTCTCTGGGCCGGTACCTCGCCTTTTGCTACATCTGCATTGTAGCTGATGAGCTGAAATGTATAAAAGGAAATTCCTATGGGAAGTATTATCTCTGGTATATTGAATTCAAGCCCTGAGAAATATTTAATATTTTCAAGGAAGAAAACGGCGTATTTAAAATAGGCGAGGGTTCCCAGCATGCATGCCACATCCATGAATAGCATGGCGGCTGCACCATTTTTTTTACCTTTTTTCAGGAAATAATCCTCAGCAATGGCAAAAAGGTAGCTTACGAGGACCAGTGAAATAAGAAGGATGACATACTTGGGACCTGCAAATGCGTAGAAGATGAGGGAAAAAATAAGCATGCAGGCATTCTTTAGTCTGATGCCGGGCATCAGACTGTAAAACAATAAGTTAAGTGATAAAAATATGAAAACAAAAAATAAGTGTGAAAAAACCATTGTAATCTAACAGTAATCTATTGTAATCAGCCCGGGTAAGGGCTGCTATGGTATAAATAATATGTTTTGTTAACTGGTCAGGTAAAAAACCATTATAGCAAAAAATTGCTTCTATGGAAATAAAATTTTTATCTTGAAAAAAAACGGGGAAAAATTTATAATTGTAGCATATTGAAATGGAGGTTGCAATGCAGAAATATAAGGTCGGTGATTTTGTTATGTGTGGAATGTCCGGATCCTGCAGAGTGGAGGAAATCGGACCGCTTTCATTTGGGGGGCCTGATAAGATATATTATTCACTGAAGCCTGTTTATGACTCTAGGGATACTATCTATGTTTCAGTTGAACGCGAAAGCGACATTGCAAGGAAAGTAATCGGCAGGAAGGAAGCAGAAGAGATGATCAAGGAGGTCATTTCTTCAAAACGTAGGGGCACGGTGCCGGCTAAGGAAGTCTGTGATCAGATTTTAAGGTCTGCAGATAATGTTAAGATTTCCAATATGATAAGGCAGCTGCGCCATCTTCGTGCAGAAAACAGGAAGAACCATAAGAATCTCAATATTCAGGAGGAGAAGATTCTTAAGTGCGCTGAGCGTATTTTTTTCAGCGAGATTGCTACTGCGCTGGATATTACCATGGCGGAGGCTGTGGAAAGGATCAGCGAAGAGCTGGATCCGTGATTTTGACAGTTTGGTTATGAGAACAGAGATTTCGGTCTCTGTTCTTTTATTGCAATTATAGTCATATAGTCAGGAGGATTTATGGCAGAACAGAATGATTTGAATAGGCAGAAAGAACTGACGGAAAAGTTAAGTGAGGCTTCCAGGACTTACTATGCAGAAGACCGGGAGATAATGAGTAATTTTGAATATGACATGCTCTATGATGAGCTTAAAAAGCTGGAGGAGGATAGTGGTCTGGTAATGGCAGGTTCTCCTACTGAGAATGTCGGTTATGAGCCGGTAGAGTATCTGCCTAAGGAAAGACATGCATCACCTATGTTAAGTCTTGGCAAGACAAAGAGCAGAGATGAGTTAAAAGAGTGGCTTGGTGATAAGGTAGGCCTGCTTTCCTGGAAGGAAGATGGTCTTACGGTAGTTGTCACATATGACAAAGGAAAACTTGTAAAGGCTGTTACAAGAGGAAATGGTGAGGTGGGGGAAGTAATAACACCCAATGCCCGTACATTTAAGAATATCCCTCTTGTGATCCCGTATAAGGGGCTACTGGTGGTACGGGGAGAGGCTGTCATATCCTACAGCGATTTCGAAAAGATAAACAGCAGAGAAATGTCTGCTGACCAGATATATAAAAATCCGAGAAATCTTTGCAGCGGCTCCGTAAGGGCACTGGATCCTGCAGTGCCTGCAAGAAGGAATATACAGCTTATTGCATTTGCTCTTGTAAGTGCCATGGATCATACTGAGTCAGGGGATGTGTTGCATGATTTTGGTAATTCATTTGAAAAGCAGTTTTTATTCCTTAAAGAACAGGGCTTTACGGTGGTGGAATACAGAAAAGTAAATGCCGGTACGGTGGTTCAGGAAATAGAAAATTTTGAAAAATCAATTGAGGAAAATGATATTCCATCCGATGGACTGGTGCTTTCCTATGATGACCTGGCATATGCAGAGTCTCTGGGAAGGACTGCAAAGTTTCCAAGGGGTGCTATAGCCTTTAAATGGGCGGATGAAACGGCTGAGACGGTTCTTAGAAATGTTGAGTGGCAGACTTCCAGAACTGGTATGATTAATCCTATTGCAGTATTTGACTGCGTAGAACTTGAAGGGACGGAAGTAAGGCGTGCATCTCTCCATAATGTCAGTGTGATAAAAGAACTTAAGCTGGGACTGGGGGATCGTATAACTGTCTATAAGGCGAACATGATCATTCCTCAGATCTCGGAAAATCTCACCCAAAGTGACAGTCTTAAGATACCGGAGTCATGTCCTGTATGCGGCGCTCCTTCAAAAATAGTAAGACAGGTGGATTCGGAGGTGCTGACATGTACCGGTACAGACTGCCCGGCAAAAAAGCTCAGGTCTTTCGTGCATTTCGTAGAGAGAGATGCCATGAATATAGAGGGGCTTAGTGAAGCTACGCTGGAGAAATTAATAGGTGCGGGACTGTTACATGAGTTTAAGGATATTTATCATCTTAAGGATAAGAGAGAGGCTGTATTGTCTCTTGAAGGCTTTAAAGAAAAATCCTGCGCAAACCTTATTGAAAGCATAGAAAAAAGCAGAAAGACAACTGTGGCGAGACTTATATATGCCATGGGGATACCCGGAGTAGGTGCTGCTGTAGCGAAGCTTATTTCCGGTCATTTTTCACATTCCATCGAAAATATGAAAAAAGCAGGTACTGAGGAGCTTTCGGAAATAGAAGGTGTGGGAGAGGTGCTGGCGGGAGCTTTTTGTTCATATATGAAGAATGATTCTTTCGTAAGTCGGCTTGATGCCCTTTCGGAAGAATTAGAATTTGAAGATATGAATAATGGAGATAGTGATAATTCTCTTGCGGGCCTTACATTTGTAATAACCGGTTCTCTTGTGCATTTTGGAAACCGTTCCGACCTAAAGGAGCTTATAGAAGCTCACGGAGGGAAGGTTTCAGGCAGTGTCAGCAAAAAGACAGAGTGCCTCATAAATAATGATGCTGCATCTACATCTTCAAAGAACAAGACTGCTATTGCAAACGGTGTACAGATCCTTACGGAGGACGATTTCCTTTCAAAGTATCTGCCGGACTTTATTGTGTGACATTATTTATACGATTTGTGCTATAATACTACTTTAATTATAATAATTCACCGGAAATATGACGGTCAGATGATAACCGGAATAAAGAAAATCTGACCGTAAATCAGAAAGGAAGCAGAGAAATGCCTATCAGGATTCAGAGTGATCTTCCAGCCAGGGAGCAGCTTGAAAATGAAAATATATTTGTAATGGATGAGACCAGGGCTATTCATCAGGATATCCGCCCTCTTAAGGTGTGCATACTCAATCTCATGCCCCTTAAGGAGGATACGGAGCTTCAGCTTCTGAGGTCATTTTCAAATACTCCGTTGCAGATAGATCTGACCTTCCTTATGGTAAAGAGTCATATTCCGCAGAATACCTCCGTAAATCACCTTAACCGTTTTTATACTTCTTTTGATGAGATAAAGGAACAGAAGTTTGATGGAATGATAATAACCGGTGCGCCGGTTGAGCAGATGCCTTTTGAGGAAGTGGACTATTGGGAAGAGGTATGCGGGATAATGGATTGGGCAGACACTAATGTCACATCGACCATGTATCTTTGCTGGGGCGCCCAGGCAGGACTTTATCATTACTATGGTATTGAGAAGGTGGCGCTTCCGGAAAAACTCTTTGGTATATACAGACACAAGGTTCTGCACAGGCGTACACCTTTAGTAAGGGGCTTTGATGACGAGTTTTATGCACCTCATTCAAGGCATACCACCAATAGGACAGAGGACATAGAAAGATGCAGTGATCTTACTGTTTTGGCAAAGTCTGATGAGGCAGGCGTGCTTCTTGTAAAGTCAAATGATGATAAGCGAATCTTCCTGATGGGGCATCCAGAGTATGACAGATATACTCTTGACAAGGAATATAAGCGGGATATCAGCAAAGGGCTGGATATACACATGCCGGTCAATTATTATCCAGATAACGATCCGGAGAAAAAGCCGCTTCTTTTATGGCGGGCCCATGCAAATGCTCTCTACAGCAACTGGCTTAATTACTATGTATATCAGGTGACTCCTTACGACCTTGATAAGTGATACCGATCGGTTTAAGGATGGCACGGATTATGCTTGTCTGTCAAAGAGTCTGTCATTGAAAGAAACTGTGATTTTATGGTATCATTTGTTCATGGATATTTTTCAGGCATATGAGATACTGGGGTTGCAATACGGGGCTCCGCCTTCTCTTGTAAAAAGTACATACCACAGGCTGTGCAGGGAGCTTCATCCGGATACTCCGGGTACAACAGAGGCAGATCATGAAAGATATCTGCAGGTTGTAAGCGCTTATGAACTGCTCATCAGGTCAGTTACGGCAGTTACGTCTGTTCAGCAGGGGCGTATAATAGGAAAGCCTGTTGTGAATATGCCAAATGCCGGCGGTCGTGTATTGGGAAAAAGCTCAGTCTCCGTGCATCCCGGTACTGCTGAGAGTCTTGATAACAGAAGAAAGTTTGAAAAGCAGATGCAGCAGTCCAGAGATGAGAGACGGAGTAAAGAAGCTGCAGAGCTTAAGCAAAGGCAGAAGGAACTTGCTAAGCAGCGAGAGAAGGAAAAACAGATACTTAATGAGATCCGCATGATCAGACTTGCACACATTATACATGAGACACTGGCCGAGGATATGAAAAAAAAAGAAGGGTGATCATAAAATGGCAATGGACTTTGATGATGATCTTTACAAGCTGACTCTGGCTTACCTTAAGTCCGAAAGATATACCGGAAGCAGTGATGGCAAGAGATTTTTCTTTGAAAAATATAAAGAAAACGAGGAAGCCGAGCCACAGATAAGGGTATGCATATGGCCTGAGCCTTACGGTTATGACAGTACGAAGGAAGAATTGAAGAGCTATACTTTTTACAGCTTTTCACAGGAGGGGCTTGATGAGGCTTGGAATTTTGTGAAAGCTGTAGTTGGAAAACAGGGAAAATAGCTTTAAATATAAAGGGCGAGGATTTAAACGGGGAGAGTTATATGAAAAAATCACTGAAAACGAAAGCGCTGCTTTTGGTATCCGGGGCACTTGCAGTACTTGTAATGTGTTCTACCCTTATCAGCTATATTTTTTATACGAATGCGCTGGATGGGTATGTAAGGGAAGCTGTAAAGGAAGAATCAAAGGGTCAGTTTTTTGTGATATTTACCTGCTCAATGGTTATTTTAGCGGTAATACTGGTAGTGATAACCGCAATACTGCTGGAGGTTTATTTCATAAAGCCTGTCACAGATATGACGAAGGCAATCGCCTCCATAACATATAGTGAAGCCGGAATGTCTGAAGGCGAAGAAGGGGAACAGGCGGTTACCTTAAAGGATCTGGAAATAGATTCCGGAGATGAAATGGAAGAGCTTTACCATGCCCTTCTTAAATTCAGGCTTGATACGGCTGAGTATCTTCTGAGTATACGTGAGGACAGCTGGGAAAGAGAGCATGACAGCATGACCATGCTTTCCAATCGGGTAAAGTTTGATAAACGCAAGGTGGAAGTATATCCATATGCGGATACGATATATATTGCGTGTCTGAATGTGATAAATATGCATGTGGTAAATAGTGAAATAAGCACTGAGGCCGGTGATGGCATCATTTCAAAGGTGGCAAGAGAGTTAAGAAGGCTTTCGTCTGAAAATATCCACACATACAGGCTTGAAGAGGATCATTTTATGGTGGTCTTCTGCGGATACCTGGAAGAAGAGGCAATATCCGTAATAACAAAGTGGGTAGAACGGGTAGGCAGACTTAATCGTAATTCTGATGATTTCGAGTGCCGTCTCAGCTGGGGAGGATGCTTCGGTGAAGGCATATTTGATGTAGAAGATGTATATAAGCATGCTGATACAGAGCTTTATTGCAATACCGCAGTGGCAAAGAAAGAGATA
>CAMOJK010000091.1 GCA_946616835.1 uncultured Lachnospiraceae bacterium | reverse complement strand
ATATGCGCTTGCGGACAGCCTCTATGATTATCTGACAGCTGATGTAAATGTTGAGATAAGTGATGATGAGGCCCGGACCATAACCGTTGAGCAGATAAAGGTAGATACTTATGATGAGGCACAGCAGATACTGCGTGAGCTGAGAGACGGTGCAAGTTTTGATGAACTGGCCATGTCAAGGAGCATGTCGGAGGATCTTATTGTTTCGTTCCACAAGGGTGATGAAGAGGAGGCAAAGGAATCGGCCTGCTTCAATCTGGGCGAGAAGGAAGTAAGCCTGGTTGTAGAATGTGCGGATGGTTACTACATATTTAAATGCCTCAATACGCTTGACCGCGAGAAGACTGATAACAGAAAGGCAGAGATACAGGAGCAGCGTAGACAGGAAGCTTTTGATGCGGCATATAATTCCTTTATGGAGGGCAAGCGCTGTTATCTTAACGAAGATGCTTTCGAAGCAATAGAATTCGTGGGCGGCGGTGAAGTGGATACAATGGACTTTTTTGATGTGTACGAGCAGACTGTGGCATCAGCAAAATAAGCGCATATATCCTTGTTTTTGAAAGTACCACAGTATATAATAGTGGCGTTGCGTTATTTTAACCTATGGATTATGGCAAATCAGACCGTATGAGTTAAGAGAAGTTGTTCGGCAGGCTGCCCGGAGGGGGAAAAAGGATAAGCCGGATATGCGCAGCAGAAAGGGAAATAATGGATCAGAATCAAAATTTTAGTCAGAATTATAATCCTAATCCTGCTTACAATCAGGGGGACAATCCCTATGTGGCTAATGATGTTTCGAAAAAGGGTGGACCTTCCGGATTAAGCATAGCAGCTATTATTTTGGCATTTGTTTTTTCTCCTGCAGGCTTGATACTGGGCTTTGTGGATCTGTTTAAAAAGGACGGAAGGACAAAAGGCCTATCAATAGCAGCTATCATTGCTTCGATAGTAGCAGGTTTCGCAGGTCTGATCGTATGTGCGGTACTTCTGGCAGTCATTTACCCGCAGGCTGTAAGGTATGAGCAGAAGTCTTGTATTTCAGCCGATACCCAGCTATGTAACAGCGTAAGGAATGCGATCATTACATCAATGATGGATCCTGCTGTTGTAACCGGCAGTAATCCGGGACTGCCTTCAGGCTATGACTGGGTATATGTAGAGGATATAGATCCCGACACGGATTTCGGAAGGACATTTGAGGAATATATAGGATCGGACATTGATGAGATAGAAGATCAGATAAAGTCCTCGTACAGAGGGAAAGACGCAAGCGGACTTCAGTTTCGGATAACAAACGGTAACGATGTCGAAGTAAGGATAGAGAATTCCGACAACGGAAACGGTGAAGAGATATCGGTGGGCGTATATTATTAAATGGTATTATTGATTGCAGAGAATGCAGCGTAATAAAGAAAAAAATCAGGAGGAAAACAAATGTATTCAATGGAAGAGTTAAAAGCAGTGGATCCCGAGATCGCAGCTGCCATCGAGAAGGAATTTGACAGACAGAACGACCATATCGAACTCATTGCTTCGGAAAACTGGGTTAGCCATGCTGTAATGGCTGCAATGGGCAGTGTTATGACAAACAAGTATGCGGAGGGCTATCCCGGAAAGCGTTACTACGGCGGATGTGAGAACATGGACGTTGTAGAGACTCTTGCCATTGAGCGTGCAAAGGAAGTATTCGGCTGCACATATGCAAATGTTCAGCCTCATTCAGGCGCTCAGGCTAATCTTGCAGTACAGTTTGCAATATGCCAGCCCGGCGATACCATTATGGGTATGAACCTTGATCACGGCGGACATCTTACACACGGAAGCCCGGTAAATATTTCCGGTACTTATTTCAATATTGTTCCTTACGGTGTAAATGATGAAGGTTTCATAGACTATGATAAGCTTCGCGAGATCGCTATCGAGTCAAAGCCTAAGATGATCATTGCAGGTGCATCCGCATATGCAAGAACCATTGATTTCAAGAAATTCCGTGAAGTTGCTGATGAGGTAGGCGCAGTGCTTATGGTAGATATGGCGCATATCGCGGGTCTGGTTGCTACAGGTCTTCATCCCAGCCCTATCCCTTATGCTGACGTGGTTACAACCACGACGCACAAGACTCTTCGCGGACCCAGAGGAGGACTTATCCTTTCAAGCGAGGAGAATGCAAAGAAATTCAAATTCAATAAGTCAGTATTCCCCGGAATCCAGGGTGGTCCTCTTATGCATGTTATTGCTGCAAAGGCTGTATGCTTCAAGGAAGCTCTTTCACCTGAATTCAAGGTATACTGCCAGGGCATAGTTGACAATGCACAGGCACTTTCCAAAGGACTTATGAACAGAGGCGTGAAGATCGTATCCGGTGGTACAGATAATCATCTTATGCTGGTTGACCTTACTCCCCAGAATCTTACGGGTAAAGAGGTTGAGGCATGGATGGATGAAGCTCATCTTACCGCAAATAAGAACACGATCCCCAATGATCCTCAGAAGCCCAATGTTACAAGCGGTATCCGTCTGGGCACACCTTCGGTCACCAGCCGTGGCATGAATACTGAAGATATGGATAAGATTGCAGAGGCTATTGCTGAGATAGTAAATAAGAAGGAAGAGGGTATCCCTGCAGCAAGAGCTATCGTGGCTGAGCTTACTGCAAAGTATCCGCTTAAATAATGAATAAGAAATCTCTTAGTAAAATATGAATGGAAAAAGAGTTACCCGGGCCGGTAGCTCTTTTTTTTATTTCTTGTTCAAGACTATCAGACTCGGCAGTCTGAAAGAATTTGTCATAAACGGAGCTAGACAATGCAGGTGCTTTTTTAGTGAAATTATTGACGTTTTTCTTAATTTATGTTAACTTATGCGGTGGAATTGCTGTGATAAATTAAAAGAAGTTTTCATGAAAAAAAGTCCCGAAATGAAAAATAACAAAAAGAACAGAAAAAAACGCGGTAACAGAGGCGGAGAAAGCATAGGAAGAAAGATTGGCAGATTTTTCGGACGTCTGACTATCTGGCTTCTGACAACGCTTGTTATTTGCCTTGCGGGGGCATATGTTTTTTTCTATTACATAAACAAGGGACCGTCAGAGCATTTAAGGGATCTTTTTGTTACTTCTGTTATGGAATCCAGTGCAGGCGGAATTCTGGCAAGTCTTTATCTTTCGGAGGATGAGATTGCGCTTATTCAGCAGAAAAATACCACTACCAGTTTTACTGAAATAACCGATACGACACTTGTTGATGCTATGGCGATGGAGAGGGCAAGAACTGCCTCTGAAAATTCATCGGATGCGGATTTCAATGCAGATAATGATCCCGATGGGGACGGTGTAGAACTGCATGAGATAAGCGGACCTATGTACCGGGGCATGATGATGATAGTATATGATCCGTCCAGGGTGAAGGTTGCGACCATAGACAACTATACCCACAGCCATGCCGGAAAGACATTAGAGGATCTTATCGCTGATTACGGTGCAGTCGGCGGAATAAACGGTGGAAAGTATGAGGATACTGCAGGAATGGGTATCGGAGGATGGCCGGAAGGAATAGTTATTTCCGATGGAGAACTTCGCTTTGGTGACCGAGGAGGTTACTATGGAGTTTATGGCTTTACGAATGATAATGTTCTGGTGTGCGGAAATATGTCAGGACAGGCGGCACTTGATATGGGGGTACGTGATGCCGTTACATTTGGTCCGGCGCTTATAGTAAATGGTGTGTCGGCGTCCTACAGCGGCGTGGGCAGCGGGCTTAATCCCCGTACTGCCATTGGACAGCGGGCTGACGGTGCTGTTCTGCTTTTGGTCATTGAGGGCAGGAAAACATCATCAATGGGAGCTACCATGGGCGATCTTATAGAGATTATGGAAGAATATGGCGCAGTAAATGCTGCTAATCTGGACGGCGGTATGTCCTCTGCAATGTGGTATATGGGTGAAAATGTAGTATCAAATAGTTCCATCAGGGGCGACCGTACTATGCCCACCGCATTTGTGGTAATGCCGAAGGAGGACTGAAATGGCAAGGAGACGCCTTCCTGATTCAAAAATAAAAAGAGCTGACAGATACACTGAGGTTTCCGATGATACCCTGCAGTTTATCAACATTGTGGATTTTGATCCTGAGGATGATGACGATGATATTGATGCAGAGGACTACTGTCATCATTCCCGCTATGGCAGCAGGAACGGACGAGGAGCGTCAGAGGATGAATACGACTACGAAGATGATGACTCTGATGAAGAATACGAAGAAGAAGATGACATCGATGAAGGCTACGATGATGAAGAAGAAGATGACATCGACGAAGACTACGATGATGAAGATGTCATCAACGATGAAGACGAAGACGATGCAGCTCGTGATTACATCCCTGACGAAGACTATGGTGATGAAGAAGATGATGGCAGCGATGAAGGCTACGATGACGAAGAAGATGATGGCAGCGATGAAAACTATGATGATAAGACTGATATCGATGATGCTTATGACGAAGATAATGAAGCCGGCAGTTATATAGATGATTCTGATGACGGATATGACGAACAGTTAGTACATGTGCGGCGCCGCCCGGCAGATTCTGTAAAGAAAGGAAAATCCCGTAACCCCAAAGATCAGGGTAATGCAAAGGCTGAAGGGGAGGCCGGAAAAAAGACAGAAAAGAAGGTCACAAAACCTGAACGGACAAAAGCAACACCCAAAAAAGATATAAAAAAAGAGTCTTCAAAAGCGGGGAAAAGAGAAAAGAATATAGAACAGGATGAATTAAGCCGAAAGAGAAAAAAAAGCTGGCTTATATTCTTTGTCCTGCTTTTTATCTGGTCTGTGATACTTGTAGGGGTAATAGTATACGGCCTTAACTATTTCTATAACTTCACGATCGACTATGAGAAAGCATATCAGGACAGCCGTCCCATTTTGTCAATGGGGGATATAATTGCACATTTTGAAAATGCGGACATAGATTATATATATGAAAATATGGCTGAGAAGCCTCAGGTTAATGAGTTTGAGACAGAGGATGATGTCAAGGATTATATGGAATCGCTTTTGGAGGGCAAGACCATAAGTTTTAATGAAGCCTCAGGCTACAGCGAGGATACTCCTAATTACACCATAACGGCTGATGGATATGCAGTTGCGGATATTAAGCTTCGGAAGTCTTCGGAAGAGGAGAGAGAATATCATTTTCCGGTATGGGAAATGACTGAACTTAACTTTTATACTGCACCCTCGGAAAGTTTTTCGGTTGAAGCCCCGGAAAACTATACCATATTTGTAAACGGTATTCCGCTTTCTTCGGATTACTGTGTTCAGAGCGGCATTGAATCCGAGGAAAACAAATATGTGGATCCCTACGGCCGTATCCCTGATCTTGCGGATTATTATGGGGAGGGATTCTATAAGCAGCCGGTTGTGACAGCACAGGACGCAAGCGGTGCGGAAGTGGCAGCTGTATATGATGAGGCTGAAGGCCGATATGAAGTGGGTTTTTCTTCTGACTCACCCGATAGGGAGGAACTGGAAGAGCGTGCCATAAAGCTTGCCATAACTTTTGCTAATTTTATTTCCGGTGATACTTCGATTGATAATCTTTCGCCATATTTCCCTTCGGGCAGCGAAGCGCTGGCAATGATCAAGCGTAATTCTTCAAATGAATTCTTCGCCTCCCACAGCAATGTCACAATTCAGAATGAGGAAATAAAGGATTTTGTGTGCTACAGTGAAGATGTATGCTATGTTGAAGCTTATATAGAGCAGTCTATGCATGTCTATGGGGCTGCCCAAAACCCTGTCATACTTCCGACTGACGGACATTTCTATTTTGTAAAGATGGACGGGGTATGGAAAGTTGCGGGAATCAAATATTAGGAATATCTTTATGTTTTTATAAATACAGATGTAAGCCTCCGGATGCAAAAAGCGCCGGGGGCTTTTTTGTTGAATGAGTTAGTGGTTTTGTGGTAGAATAATCTCTGTTCTTTTATGCACTCCGATAGTGTGAGTGAGGGGAAAAGGAATCATAAGCTGAACAAAAGGAGGAAAAACATGAAAAAAGGTATGAAAATGCTGTCGCTGGCACTTGTGGCCGGACTGTCAGCAAGCATCCTGTCTGGCTGCAGTCTGTTCATGAACACACAGAAAGTAGTTGACAAGATGTTCGAGGCGCAGCCTGAGTCTGCAACTAACGAGATGGAATTTGACGTAGGTGTTTCATATGCAAGTCAGGGAATGAGCATGGATTTTGCTGTTTCTGGAGATGCTGAGTCTGAGGTGGTAAAAGATGGAGAGGATACAATGACTCATTCCATCGTAAATGCTAAGATTACTATTCCTGAGATGCTGACGAATATGATAGGTGAAGATATCCCTAAGTACTCGACTGAGATTTATACAACCGGTGATGGTACGGAGCAGACAGTGTATGTTTATGACTCTGAGGACAAGGAGTGGAGAATGAACACTGCTGAGGTCGGAGAAGTAATTGATGAAGAAAAAATCACAGAGCTGCAGGATGCACTTAAGCAGGTCCTTTACAAGGCTGAGCTTCAGAAAAAGAGTGAGAAGGTAGGCGGTGAAGATTGTTATGTACTTAAGCTCAATACCACAGGTGAGGATTTCGAGGATGTACTTGATGTCCTGCTTACATTAGAGAATGAAGATGGTGTAAGCTTAAGGGATATGATCGAGGATTCCGGTGATGTCACAGTCAAGGATATCAAATCGATGATGCAGTATGTTCAGGTTGATGCAACTATATATGCTTCAAAGAAAAAAGGATACTGCGTATCTTGTGAGGTGGACTTAAGCGAGACAGATCTTGCTGCTATGGTTAAGAAAGGTATGGATATAGCCGGTGTAAGCGAGGATGATTTTGGCGGTATGTTCTCACCTGACGGACTGTCGTTTTCATCTTTCTATTTTAGGAATACAGCCTCCAATATCAATGATACAGAAGTCGAGATTCCTGATGAGGTTAAGGATGAGGCAGTAGAGGCTGGTTCAATGAGCGGAACGGTTGTACCAGATGACGGCTTTTCTGATGATGGCCGTGGTGCCGGAGATGTCGATGTTGATCCGGATGCCGGTCTTGATAGCGGAAGTACGGGAACAACTGTTGCTGACTCCGACCTTGATATCAATGCAGACGGAAGCGTGAACTTCGAGTATGAGGGCGGTGTGATCACACTTTATCCTTATGCAGATTATGAATTGGATATGACTTATTCCGACAGTTATTCTCTTTATTATGAGAATGACAGCTGGTCAAGCTATTATGTAAGCAAATATGCGCCCTATGACTTCCAGCAGTATACGGAGGATGAGAACTACATCCCTGACGGATTTACTTCTTATTCCGTTGATTATGACCTTTATAGTGACAGTGTAATGATCAACGGAACAAATGTATTAGTAGCTATCGAGGAAAAAGAGGAAAATGATGGCTGGCAGTACAAGTATGCATATATCCTTGTTCCTTACGAAAATTCATGGGGGGAGGAGGATGCACTGACCATATCCTTCAGTTCTTCCGATGTAGAAAACTGGACTCTGGATGATGTAAAGAAGGCTGCTTCAGAAATACTTGCATACTATAATTGACAATATAGAACGGTCCGCATAGACCGGAATATATAATAATGACATAATAAAAACGGAGAGTATAAACCACTCTCCGTTTTTATTGTAGTTTTTTTATCGCTTTTATACGCTTGTAGTATAGGACGAAGCTGTACCGCCGCTAAGCTGTGCTGCATTTGTATATGCGTTAGCGGATGTGTCTCCGGTAAGGGCGAGAGAGTAAATCTGCTCGGCCTTGTATTCAGCCTTTGATGCCCATGAAGAGCTGCCCTTGAAAACCTCGTTCAGAGTATTCTCATCAGCTTTAAGGAATTTATCCTTATCGAAACTGAGCTCTCCGTCGAAACCAATCTTTATTCCTGCTTTCTCAAGCATGTTTCCGGATTTTTCGGTGAGATTCTTAAGCCACTCTGTTTTCTGCTCAATGTTGCTATAGAGCGAATCGGTCCCCTTCTTAATCAGGCTGTTATAGCTCTTTACGAAATCCTCTATCTTGGAGGCTGATTCTTCCCTGTTATCCTCTGAAAAAGAAAGAGAACTAAGCTTGTTGAAGGAGGTAACAACATTTCCTGCCGCATTTGCAGTATCCTTGATCTTTTTTTCAGCGGCCGCAATATCCTCCTCGGAAGCTTCGGGTTTTGAATTATAATATTTCTTCATCACCTTATAGTAGCTGCCGTTCTTTAATGCACTGTAATTGGTAAGGTCGAATCCGACACTCTGGTTTGCATTCGTTGTTGATGAATTCAGCGACGAAAACAAATCTGTAGATTTATTATTATTCGAACCTCCCAGTGATGAAAACAGTGTAGAAATGTTTGATGTACCTGATACATTCATGATCATCACTCCTTTGAAAAAGTTGAAAGGCATCCTTGCCACCTATCGATACACCTTAATCATAACACAGTCCGAGATATTCGGCAAGCGCCTATTCCTTGATGCCGCCGATATTTATGTTGGCCATTATTCCTGATGAAAACAGTATGTAAACGACCAAAGAGGGTACCGTTGCCAACAGCAGTATGCAGTATATGACAGGATCTGATCCTATGCCGATACCTCCGGTAAGAGTCTTTAGAAACAGTGCAATGGTTTTCTTTTTTATATCTAGCAACACCAGACTCTGGTATAAGGTGTTGTTCCAGCTCATGGAAAAGTTGAATATGAGCTGGAGCAGCAGCGCGGGGCGGAGGATTGGGAGGATGATCTTATTAAAAATCAGAAACTCCGGACATCCATCTATCCTTGCTGACTCAATTATTTCGTGAAGACGCAGTGAGTGAAGATACATCCTTAGGAAGTAGACGCAGGAAGGAATTGCCAGCCCGACGAGGATTACGGGGATTATATTGTCATACATATGTAGTGCCAGCACTACCTTGAAAAATCCAACACTTCCGGCTATGGGCGGTATCATCAGGGAGCAGATGACACTTGCCCAGAGTATTTTCTTACCCTTAAATTTATAGTGCTCAAAACCGTATGCGCACAGGGCGCCAATATATGTGCCAAGCAGGGCAGAGGAACCTGATATGATACATGATCTTGCCATGATAGCATAAAAGTCTTCGCCCATGCTCTTCATATAAGATTTCACTTCGTTAAAGTTGGTTGTAAAGCTGCCTCCCGGCAGGAAGGAAAGACCCTGAATTATCTCATGGCTTGTCCTTGTGGCGTTGATTACCATTACAAAGATGGGAAATATGGTGATGATACATATGAGCAAACAAACCGTGGTCCTGAATATGACCAGTAACACCTTTCCTTTATGTCTTTTGGTATATTTCAGGCAAAGTTTAAGTCTTTTTGAAAAAGACATTGTGTTTTCTTTTTTTCTGCGGAGATATTCATCAAAAGTCTTTTTGTGCTTTCTGATATCAGGGAGAGGTCTTCTATAGATAAGGCACAGAATGACATTATTTATGTAGTGTAAAGTAACTGCTGAAATAAGAGAGGACAGGATAACACAGGTGTAAAATATGCCCGTTCCTTTGAAGGAGGAAAAAATATCCAGGTAAAGATTATGGATAAGATACAGTTCAAGGGATATGGTGCCCAGCAGTTCCAAAAATCTGTTACCGATCTTTAGTTTTAAGCCAATGAATAACAATAGCAGTACGAAAAAAAGTACCATTGGACACTGTACTGAAAGGCATCTTAATTTGTCATCATAGCCGGGGTCAAGAGCAGTCTCGCTCCAGTAGCTGTATTTTTCAAGCATGTAGGCCGTTGCCTTATAAAATACCACAAATATGATCAGTGTAACGGGCGCCAGGAGAATGTAGAAATGCTTAATGATCTCTGTAAGCTTTTCCCTGTGCATGGAAAACCAGATGCCGCAAGGGAAAAGAAGGCTGGTATTATACCACCATTCACCCTGAAACCAACCGTTTCCGTGCCCTGAAAGCAGGGACCCTGTGATCATTCCGAGGACACAGACAAAAAGGACAGTCAGCGCAAGACTTTGATTTTTAATCAGTCTGAATATCATAAAGAACAGAAAATACAGGAGAACGATTTCCACGATATACCACATATGAGGGTTAAGCAGCTTCCAGCCAGTGATCTTTGCGATTAGATCGAGAGGAGATGTGATACCTGTGTCAAAAATATCAAATATCAGGAATATAAGCAGAGCTGTGTATGTCGGAATAAGTACGGCGGGATACCTTTTCTTAAAAAAACTCTTAAGGTAGTCATCTTTTTTCTTGAAGCTTTCATAAAGGCCATAGCCTGAAAAAAAGAAGAATACACCTACAAAGCCTACACCGAAATCCTCAAGGATATAGAGTAGCCCTGCATCATTGCTGCCGGACTGCTGCACCAGATGATGGAATACAATAAGCACGGAAAAAAAGCCGAGGAGCATTTTGGAAGTCTTCAGTGAAAGAAAATCCTCATTCCAGCCGGTGCCATCGTCCCCGACATAGTAGTACTTTTTTGCTTCGCTGTTATAGAGACGTTCTGCACGACCTGTATAGGTAAGACCGCATAGCAGGGCATAAATAAAGGGAATGACTAAGAGCCAGGGAGCAAAAGTAAGGCTTTTTATGCGTGAGAAAAATGTGGACTCCCCGGAGGAAGCGTGTGCGGGTGTGCCGTAGGTATAGTTTTCTATCTGGGGTTCATATTTTGAGATAAGAAGACGGACCGTATCTTCGTAAATCGGGGGACGGTCTTCTTCGTTGTAACACCTGATCTCAAGAATCCGGCCGTTATGTTCCGTGAAATAATCTGTAACAACATCATAATCCTGATACTGGGTATCTTTTCTGCTGTAGGAGACTCTGTGGAAATCCATTTCACCTAAAGTCAGGTCTGCATGTTCAGGGGTACTTGTTATGGCATAGCCTGTGGATGAGTCATTGATAAGCTGTTCGACTGCTTTAGGATCAGTGATATCGGGACCACCGTCGATTATGCGGAATTCCTGGAAAAACAGATAGTCATCAGAGAGGGCAACGAATTCTATCCCCATTCTTTTTAGTTCGTTGGCTATTTCTCTTCTGGAACTGTCCTGGAAATACCGGAGATAGTTTCTTGTGGTGACTACATTTAGGTCGATTTTTTTGATGTGGGTTATGGCACCATTCTTTTCAAAGGTGGTGGAGCCGAATTTTGATTTTTCTTCGCCTTTGCTGCCGATGGTGACATATATTCCCAGTATGATAAGCAGCAGAATAGAAAACAATACACTTTTCTTCCATTTAACCAACACCCTCATGTTTATATTAAAACATATTGTTAACGCAAGTGACAATAATTATTTAACGGACAGAAAAGTTTTATTATGAGATTTTAATAAAATGACGACTATGGTATAATATCTCCCGTATGAAGGATACTATACAAAATATTCTGGATGAGCAATATGATTTTGGCAGGGAGGTGAAACCCCTCTCTTTTTCTTGTGATGTCATAAGCTGCGCCATGTCAGCGGACAGTGAGCAGTTTGGATCCTTTTATATAATGGGGGAGAAGAATACCAGGGGTTTTGTATATTGCACAGACCTCCGTTTTCAGATAAGGGAGACGGAATTTACCGGAGGAAGCAGTGAGATTCCTTACAGGCTTTCATCAAAGGGGCTTGAGCCGGGAGATGTGCATAAGGGGACGGTTTTTATCGTATCCGATCATGGCGAATACGAGATTCCCTTTGAGATAAGTATTCTGAGCGAGATACCCGGCAGCAGTCTGGGGGATATCCGAAATCTTTTCCATTTTACAAATCTGGCAATGACAGACTGGAAAACAGCCTGCGACCTGTTCTATTCAGACAGTTTTGTAAAGATACTTTCAGGAACTGATTCACAGTATACAACGGCTTATAGGGCCTTGTCCGTATACAGCGGAAATCAGTTCAATATGGAAAAGTTCCTGCAGATCGCACATAAAAAAGTACCCCCCACATATACTTTTGACTGTAAGGAGATCGACCTGGATATATCAGAGTCCGGTACAACCGGAGAGATTGTTGTAAGGCGTGAGGGCTGGGGGTACTCCAGATTAGAAATATCCGTACAGGGTGATTTTCTGGAAAATGATACAACGGTTATTACTTCTTTTGATTTTAAGAAAAATGAGGCTGTAATAAGCTATCATGCGGTCGTTGAAAAACTCCATGCCGGACTT
>CAMOJK010000090.1 GCA_946616835.1 uncultured Lachnospiraceae bacterium | reverse complement strand
TCCGTGGTACATTCAATGTAGTAGCTGTTAAGGCTCCCGGATACGGCGACAGAAGGAAAGAGATGCTTAAGGATATCGCAATCCTTACAAACGGTGAGGTTATCAGCGACGAGCTTGGTCTTGATCTCAAGGAAGTTACAATGGAGCAGCTTGGCCGTGCTAAGAGCGTAAAGGTTACAAAGGACAACACAACTATCGTAGACGGTGCAGGCAGCCAGAAGAAGATCAAAGAGCGTATCGCTCAGATCCAGGCTCAGATGGAAGCTACAACATCCGATTTCGATAAGGAAAAGCTTCAGGAGCGTCTTGCAAAGCTTTCAGGCGGCGTAGGTGTTATCCGTGTAGGTGCAGCTACAGAGGCTGAGATGAAGGAAGCAAAGCTTCGTATGGAAGATGCTCTTGCAGCTACAAGGGCAGCCGTAGAGGAAGGCGTTATCTTCGGCGGCGGATCTGCATACATCCATGCAAGCAAGGCTGTTGCAAAGCTGGTTGATTCTCTTGAGGGAGACATTAAGACAGGTGCACAGATCGTACAGAAGGCTCTCGAAGCTCCTCTGTATTACATAGCTGAGAACGCAGGTCTTGACGGAAGCGTTATCGTAAACAAAGTAAAAGAGTCCAAAGCCGGCATAGGCTTCGATGCACTTAATGAAGAGTATGTAGATATGATATCTGCAGGCATCCTTGATCCTGCTAAGGTTACAAGATCTGCTCTTCAGAATGCTACAAGTGTAGCAAGCACTCTTCTTACCACAGAGTCAGCAGTAGCAAACATCAAGGAGCCCGCACCTGCAATGCCTGCAGGCGGAGCACCCGGAATGGGCTACTAATAAGCAGCGAAGACCAAAAAGCTTAAATTAATTTAACAGATCCCCCGGAGAGAAACATCCGGGGGATTTTTTTACCCTTTTATTGTAGGAATCTGTTATAATAATATGCGGTTTTGTGAGAAAACCGTAAAAAGCTTAAGCGATACAGCAGAGAGGAATTTTCTATGTCTGAAAACAAGGTAAAAAGAAATGTGCTTTTGAATCCGGGACCGTCCACTACTACGGACAGTGTGAAATATGCGCAGATCGTGCCGGATATATGTCCCAGGGAGAAAGAATTCGCCGGGATAATGGCGCCCATGCGTGACGATCTGGTAAAGATCGTGCATGGCGATACTAAGGAGTATACGGCGGTGCTTTTCTGCGGATCAGGCACCATATGCATAGATATAGCGCTCAATTCACTTCTGGAAGAGGGTAAGAAAGCTCTCGTGGTAAGGAACGGATCCTATTCGGCAAGAGCCTGTGATGTGCTTGAATACTACGGCATGCCTCACATCATCCTGGACCAGCCTTATGATGCGCTGCCGGATATGGACGCACTGGAGGAGCTGCTTAGAAAAGAAAAAAATATCGGCTATGTTTATATGACACACCACGAGACCGGAAGCGGTCTGCTGGGTCCCATCAGGAAAGCCGGTGAGCTGGCACATAAATACGGTGCTTTTCTTATAACGGATACCACCTCGTCCTATGCCATGATCCCCATAAATGTATATGAGGACAATGTGGATTTCTGCATGGCTTCCGCCCAGAAGGGCATAATGGGAATGACCGGCCTTTCATATATCATAGGTCGCAGGGATATCATTGAAAAGTCAAAGGATTTTCCCAAGCACTCTTACTACTGCAATCTTTACAGGCAGTACGCTTATTTCGAGGAGACCGGTGAGATGAATTTTACACCGCCGGTACAGACGATTTATGCTGCTAAGCAGGCTCTTATCGAATACTTCGAAGAGGGTGAGCAGGCTAAATGGGAGAGGCATCAGCGTATCATGGCTGCAATCAGAAAAGGTGCAGACGAGATCGGATTTAAGGAACTCCTTCCCAGGGATATACAGTCCGGGCTTGTGGCTGCGCTTATCTACCCCGATGATGAAAATTGGGATTTTGAAAAAATCCACGATTACTGCTACGAAAGAGGTTTCACTATCTATCCCGGAAAGATGCAGGGTAAAGGAACCTTCAGACTCTGCGCATTGGGTGCGATTGATGCTCCCGATATCGAAGCTTTCTGGAAAGTGTTCAAAGAAGCGCTTGCAGAGTACAACATAAAAGTGCCGGTTAAATATGCCTGAAAAAGTCAGTGGTTTTATAGAAACGGTTTTACAGAAAGGATAAGTCAAAATGTTACTATATATCGATCCCGGAACAGGAAGCATGCTCTTTTCAGTACTCATAGGCGTGTTTGCTACGCTTGTCTTCTTTGCTCAGAAGCTGATACTTAATCTTAAGTTCGCCATGAGCGGAGGTCGCGCGCAAAAGGAGATGGCAGAGAAGGTTCCTTATCTGATATTTTCCGACTCGAAAAGATACTGGAATACTTTCAAGCCTATCTGCGACGCTTTTGAAAAAAGAAAGACGGAAGTTGTGTACTGGACCGCATCTCCTGACGATCCTGCACTTGAGGAAAAGTACGAATACATAAAAGCAGAATTCATAGGTGAGGGGAATAAGGCATTTGCAAGACTTAACCTTGCCAAAGCTAATGTGCTCCTGTCCACCACTCCGGGACTTGATGTGTACCAATGGAAGCGTTCTAAGAATGTGGACTGGTATGTGCATGTGCTTCATGCTGCAGGCGATCCTGTGATGTACAGGATGTTCGGTCTTGATTTTTACGATGCGGTTTTTCTTTCAGGCGAGTTTATGGAGGATGAGATCCGCAAGCTTGAGGAACTGCGCGGCATTCCCGCAAAGGAGCTTCCGCAGGCGGGCATTCCCTATCTGGATGGCATGAAGGAGCGTCTTGACAGTGAGAAGGCAAAAGGCGAAGCTTCAGATAAAAGTGAAACAAAGAATACCAAAAAGCCCACTGTTCTGGTGGCACCGGCATGGGGGCCCAGCGGACTGCTTACGACTCTCGGTCCTGAGATGCTTACTGCTCTTAAGAATACCGGATACAACATAATAGTCCGTCCTCATCCCCAGTCCATGACTGCGGAAAAGGCACTTATGGATAAACTGATGGCCGAGTATCCGGACAGTGACGATTTTCATTGGAATTTTGATAACGACAATTTCAATGTGCTTAAGAATTCCGACATAATGATCTCGGACTTCTCTGGTGTCATCTATGACTATACGCTTGTATTTGACAAGCCTCTTATCTATACGGATACCGGAGCCGGCTACAATAAAGATGTGTATGACTGCTGCTGGCTTGAGGATGAGCCCTGGATGATAAAGAAGCTGGCCGAGCTGGGAACAGCCCTTAAGAAAGAAGATATTGGAAATGTGAAAGAGATAATAGATAAGGCTCTTGCTTCCGCTTCCGACAGTAATGCAAGAGACAAAGCACGTTCGGAAACATGGGTGAATATCGGTTCTGCCGGTGAGCATATTGCTGACTATATGATCAAAAAGGAAGCCATTCTTGAGGAAGAGGCGAAGAAGAAGGCTGCTGAGCTCGAGGCAGAGATGGCCAAAAAGAAATCCGGAAAAAAGAAGAAAAAGGAAGAAGCAAAGACAGGCACGGAAAATGATACGGCAGAAGGAGAGAGATAAATGAAAACAGTTTATACATGTTTTACTACCGATGTCATACATGAAGGTCACCTGAATATAATCAGGGAGGCTAAAAAGCTGGGAAGGGTTGTGGTAGGAGCCCTCAGCATAGAGGAGTCCATACGGTACAATAAATTTCCTATTCTAAGTATCGAGGACAGGATCGCACTGTACAAGGCAATTCCTGAAGTTGATGATGTAATAGTCCAGGAAAATATGAACTACAGTGATGTGTTTGAAAAGGTTCATCCTGACTATATCGTACACGGGGATAACTGGAAGTCAGGTCCTGAAAGTACCATAAGGGAAAATGTCATTTCTCTTATCAAAGCTGCGGGAATGAATCCTGATGAGACTCTTGTGGAGATCCCTTATACATATAACGAGACTGTAAAGAAGATCGACAGACAGCTCAGAGAAAAGCAGGCTATGCCTGAGTACAGAAGAGGCAGGCTCAGGCAGCTTATAGATATGCGTCCTGTGGTAAGGATAATGGAGGCACATAGCGGTCTTACCGGACTTATCTGTGAGAAGACAGTTGTTGAGAGCGAAGGCAGACTGGACCAGTTTGACGGCATGTGGGTAAGCTCATTGTGCGACAGTACCGATAGGGGAAAGCCTGACATAGAGCTTGTGGATATGACCAGCCGTTTAAGGACTATCGATGATATCCTTGAGGTTACCACCAAGCCCATAATCCTTGACGGAGACACCGGCGGACTTGCTGAGCATTTTGTATATAACGTACGCACCCTTGAGAGAGTGGGTGTATCTGCTGTCATAATCGAGGATAAGATAGGACTTAAGAAGAATTCATTATTCGGTAATGAGGTCGTTCAGACTCAGGACAGTATAGATAATTTCTCTGCAAAGATAGCAGCAGGCAAGAAGGTGAGCCTTACGGATGATTTCATGATAATCGCCCGTATCGAGAGCCTGATCCTTGAGCAGGGCATGGATGATGCGCTTACCAGAGCATTCGCCTTCAGGGATGCGGGAGCTGATGCCATCATGATTCATTCCAGGAAAAAGGATCCTGCAGAGATATTTGAGTTCTGCGATAAGTTCAGGAGCTCGGATAAGCATACACCTATAGTTGTAGTGCCTACTTCATTCAATTCCGTAACGGAAGAAGTACTGGCTGAGCATGGCGTAAACATCGTGATCTACGCAAATCAGCTCATGAGGGCTGCTTTCCCTGTTATGGTATCTACAGCAGAGGATATACTTAAGAACCATAGGGCGCTGGAGGTTGATTCCAAGCTTATGCCGTTTAAGGATATCATTACCCTGATCGACGAACTGTAATAATGCTAACCGCTCCGGATCACGGGCGGTGGCAGAGAATATAAGGATTATGTTCCGGGGAGGGACAAAATGGCTGAAGAAATTGCCGTACTAATGGCTGCGGGACTTGGATCCCGGATGCGTCCCCTTACAGAAAGGATCGCAAAGCCGCTTGTAAAGGTGCACGGGAAGAGAATGATTGATACCGTGATACAGGGCCTGATAGCAAGGGGCGTGAAAAAAATATTTGTTGTCACCGGCTACAAGAGCGAACAGTTCGAAGTGCTGGAAAAGGAGTATTCCGATCAGGAAAAAGGTATAGTTCTTAAGGTGCTTAAGAATACGGAATACGAAACCGTAAACAATATTTCTTCCGTAAAAGCCGCCTGTGATGCAGGTGCACTGGGAGATACGGATACATTTATCTGCGAGGCTGATCTCTATATCCCTGATCCGGCCGTGTTTATGTCAGATTTAGAGCACTCCTGTTATTTTGGCAGGATGGTCAACGGGTGGTCCGACGACTGGGTATTTGAGCAGGATGGAAATGGACGCATTACCAGAGTAGGCAAGGGTGGAAGTGATGTGTACAACATGGTGGGCATATCACGGTTTAAGGCTTCGGATGCGGAAATACTTAAGAATGCCATTTACAAGGCTTATGAAAAAGGCGGATATGAGGAGCTTTTCTGGGATGATGTGGTGAATGACAATCTGGATAAGCTGGACCTGACGGTTCATCCCATAGCGGACGGAGCCATAACGGAGATTGACTCCATAGATGAACTGGCAGCGGTTGATCCGGACTGGGGCAGGGAGAATTAATAAAAAAAACTCCCATATATATGGGGATTGACTCATAAGCCATATACAATGAAAAATTCCTGAGATTTATGACAGTACCGCATGATCGCAGCATCATAGTTCTGCAATCGCTGTGCGGAGCCGTTTTTGCGGCAGAAAGGAAAAAAATGACAGCAGAAAAGTTAACTGAGATACTGGGCGCGGAATTTTATACAGGTGTTCCGGACAGCCAGCTGAAGGCACTGTGCAACTTCCTGATGGACAGGTACGGTATAGATGCTTCACATCATGTGATCGCAGCCAACGAGGGCAATGCGGCGGCATTGGCGGCAGGATATCATCTTGCTACAGGTAAAGTTCCCGTTGTATATATGCAGAATAGCGGCGAAGGCAATATCATCAATCCACTTGCATCGCTTCTTAATGATAAGGTATACGGTATCCCTATGATCTTCGTGATAGGCTGGAGAGGGGAGCCCGGAGTGCATGACGAGCCGCAGCATATCTATCAGGGAATAGTAACTGTTAAGCTTATGGAAGATATGGATGTCAGGACATTCGTTATAGACAAGGAATGTACGGAAGAGAGTCTGAGGGCTGCCATGAAGGATTTTGAGAAAGACCTGGCAGCAGGCAAGCAGGTGGCCTTTATCATAAAGAAGGGCGCCCTTTCCTATGACGGAAAAGTGGATTATAAGAATGATTATACCATGAACAGGGAGGAAGCAATCGCACACATTACGGCAGTAAGCGGTGATGATCCGATAGTTTCCACCACCGGCAAGATCAGCAGGGAGCTTTTTGAAAACAGGACTGCAGGTGATGGTGAGCATGGCAGGGATTTCCTGACGGTAGGTTCCATGGGACATTGCTCATCTATTGCTCTGGGTGTTGCTGTTAATAAGCCGGAAAAAAGGGTATGGTGCATAGACGGAGACGGTGCGATGCTCATGCACATGGGTGCAATGGCAGTAGTTGGAAAATTTGCACCGAAAAATCTTGTACATATCGTAATAAATAATGAAGCACACGAGACTGTAGGAGGCATGCCTACCGCCGCTTCCGCTGTGGATGTGGTTGCTGTGGCAAAGGCCTGCGGCTATCCTAATGCTGTGAGCGTTTCGGATTTTGACAGCCTTGATGCAGAGCTTAAAAAGGCAAAGGATGCAGGTGCGCTCAGCCTCATAGAAGTAAAGTGCCAGGTAGGGGCAAGAGATGATCTGGGAAGACCTACCACTACAGCAATGGAGAATAAAGAAAACTTTATGAAGTTCCTTAGTAAGTAGTTGAATGTTTCCTCACACATAGCTCGCTTGCAGAATAAGTAACTAAAACTTCCCACATATAGTCTGTGGAAAGAGAACGACGACTCGCATATGCACCGGAACCGATGCAACGCCTCGTGATTGTTCCGGCGCAATTGCGAGTGTCGTTCTAAGTAGTTCAGTTAGTGGGAAGTTTTAGTAAGTAAATTAAAAGAAAGAGGTGTCTCATGGCTGACAATTTTCAGAATGAAGAGAAGTTGAAATCATACATCAGGACCATTCCTGACTTTCCTAGTGCCGGGATACAGTTCAGGGATATCACCACACTTATAGGCAGTGCTGATGGTCTTAAGCTTGCCATAGACACTATGGCAGATATGGCGTCAGATGTTGAGTATGATGTGGTAGCCGGAGCTGAGTCAAGGGGCTTTATATTCGGTGCACCTCTTGCCTACAATGAGGGGAAGCCTTTTGTGCTCATCAGGAAGAAGGGCAAGCTTCCGTCAGAGACTGTTGAGATGAGCTATGACCTGGAATATGGCCAGGCAACCATTGAGATGCATAAGGACAGCGTGAAAAAGGGCGACAGGGTGCTGATCGTTGACGACCTGATCGCAACCGGTGGAACCACCGAGGCTATGATCAAACTGGTGGAGTCCCTGGGAGCTGAGGTGGCAGCAGTGGTTGTACTGGTGGAGCTGCCTGACCTTAAAGGCAGGGAGAAGATCGAAGGATATAAGCTCTATTCTGCAGTAAGATATTCAGGGGACTGAGATAAATAACGCATGATACCACATGAGCGGTGTCATGCAGTGCGGTAACGATGATTGTTATGAGGACTGGGCGGATCATTGAAGGCAAAGGTAGAAAATGGAGAAAATGTTATAGAGGAGATCGATACTGCGTCTTTTTCGCCTGCAGTGCCTGAGGAAAAGCCGGCAGCTGCGGCTCCTGTTGTCATTGACTATGGCCGCATAGAGAATATAAAAGAATTCCAGAGCCCTGAGGAACTGTACCGTGAGCTGACGGACAGAGTCAGAAAGTATCACCCTTCAGAAGATATTTCGCTTATTCAGAAGGCATACGAGACGGCATGCCGTTTTCACAAAGATCAGAAAAGAAAATCCGGAGAACCGTACATAATCCATCCCCTGTGTGTGGGAATAATACTTGCCGAAATGGAAATGGACAAAGAGACCATAGCGGCAGGTCTTCTTCATGATGTGGTGGAAGACACCGTCATGACCAAAGAAGAGCTTACGGAAAGCTTCGGTGAGGAAGTCGCTTTCCTTGTTGACGGTGTGACCAAGCTCTCGCAGATCCAGTACAGCTCAGATAAAGTGGAACTGCAGGCGAGGAATCTAAGAAAGATGTTTCTTGCAATGGCAAGGGACATCCGTGTCATCATGATAAAGCTTGCGGACCGCCTGCATAATATGAGGACGCTTTCATACCATACTCCTGAAAAGCAGAAAGAAATCGCACGAGAAACCCTTGATATCTATGCTCCCATAGCACAGCGTCTCGGTATTTCCAAGATCAAAGTCGAGCTGGAAGATCTCTGCCTTAAGTATCTTGAGCCGGATTTTTACCACAGGCTGTCCGTGATGATAGCGGAGAGAAAGTCTGAACGCGAGAGAGTGGTTCAGGAAATAGTTAATGAGGTCACGAAGCATATAAGCGATGCGGGCATATCTGCCAAGATCGACGGAAGGGCCAAGCATTTCTTCAGTATCTACAAAAAAATGAAAAACCAGAATAAGACTCTGGATCAGATATACGACCTCTTTGCGGTGCGGATAATCGTTGCCAGCGTAAGGGACTGCTATGCCGCCCTTGGTGTGATACATGAAATGTACAAGCCAATACCGGGGAGGTTTAAGGACTATATCGCCGTACCTAAGGCTAATATGTACCAGTCCCTGCATACCACCCTTGCAGGTACAAACGGTGTGCCTTTCGAAATCCAGATCCGTACATACGAGATGCATCGTACTGCGGAATACGGTATCGCAGCTCACTGGAAATATAAGGAGTCTTCTGACGGGAAGAAGCCGGAGCTGCAGGAAGAGGAAAAGCTCAACTGGCTGCAGCAGATACTTGAATGGCAGAAAGACATGGGCGACAGCAAGGAGTTCATGAGCCTGCTGAAAAACGACCTGAACCTGTTTTCGGACAGTGTTTACTGCTTTACGCCTACAGGTGATGTAAAGAATCTTCCGGCAGGTTCCACCCCTATAGATTTTGCATACAGCATACATTCCGACATAGGAAACCATATGATGGGAGCCAGGGTAAACGGCAAGCTGGTGACCATTAATTACGAGATAAAAAACGGCGATGTGATAGAGATCATGCAGTCGGCCAATGCCAGGGGACCCAGCAGGGACTGGCTGAATATCGTTAAGTCCACTCAGGCCAAGACCAAGATCTCCCAGTGGTTCAGAAATGAATTCAAGGAAGAAAATATAGAAAAGGGCAGGGATATGCTCCAGACTTATTTTAAGTCCAGGAACATAGAACCTTCAGACCTGCTCAAGCCTGAGTATGAAGCACATCTCCTGAAAAAGTACGGCTTCAAGGACTGGGACAATATCCTAGCTGCCATCGGTCACGGTGCACTGAAGGAAGGGCAGATCGTCAATAAGCTGATAGAAGTCAGCGGCTATGATAAAAGGAATGTTCCGTCAGACGAGGATATCCTGGAGGAAATCGACGAAAAGGAGCAGAAAGCCGGCGTAACACGCAGATCGGGCTCCATTGCAGGCAACAGCATAATAGTAAAAGGTGCAGGGAATGTAGCCATAAGATTTCCCAAATGCTGTACGCCTCTTCCGGGGGATGATATCATCGGCTATGTGACGAGAGGCCGCGGTGTGACCATTCACAGGAAGGACTGCGTAAACATACTTACCATTCCCGAGAATGAAATGGAGAGACTGGTAGAGGCTGAGTGGGAGCTTGATGCGGCTACATCACCGGGCAGCAGGTATATGGTAGAGCTCCTTGTGTATGCGGAGAACCGTTCGGGGCTGCTGGCGGATATTTCCAGGGTTATGTCTGACAGCGACATTGACATACAGGCGCTTACCACTAAGACAAATGCCAGGGGAATGGCTACTATGAACATTTCTTTTGAGGTGTCCAGTCGTGATGAAGTGAGCATGATCGCAACAAAGCTTAGAAATACAAAGAGTGTAATAGATGTTAAGAGGCCTGAGTAGAAAAGGCAATTGAGGGGGGGACGAATGAACAGTGGAGATTACAAAATAACGGGCATGACTCTCGGAATGGTAGGAACCAACTGTTACTGTATTTATGACAGTAACGGTACGGGAGTATTTATTGATCCTGCGGACAGAGGCGGTTTCATAGCTGACAAGCTTGAAGAGACGGGAATAAAGCTGGTGGCGGTGCTTCTTACACACGGGCATTTCGATCATATGACCGGGGCAGCGGCTCTCTGTGAAAAGACCGGTGCAAAAGCTTACTGCCTTGATAAGGAAAAGGATCTGATCATGAATCCGTCTCAGAATGTATCCTTGGGCTTTTGCGGGGAACCGATCACATTCAAGCCGGATGGATATGTAAGCGATGGACAGTGGCTTACCTTCAGTAAAGAGGGAATGGAAATATGTGATGAGGAAAAGGACGGCTTTTCCTGTCAGGTAATAGCAACTCCGGGACATACCGTCGGAGGGTGCTGTTTTTATTTTAAGTCTGCCGGTGTTCTTTTTTCCGGCGATACTCTTTTCGAGGAATCCGTAGGGCGTTCTGATTTCCCTACCGGAAGTATGAGTACCCTTGTAAGAAGCGTAAAGGAGAGACTTTTTGTGCTGCCGGATGAGACGATAGTTTATCCGGGACATAACGGTGATACCACCATAGGACATGAAAAGAAGTACAATCTGTTTTGCATATAGTAATGATAGAGTAAAGATGCTTATGTGGGAAGGACAGGATGCTTACATTAAAGATAAACAGAGAAGAGAATGAATATGATGTTTATGCGATGGTTACATCATTTTATCCCGAGCAGGGGATAAAGGTTGTCATAGAAGATTCAGAAAGCGAAAACGGAGAAATGGACGCAGACGGTTCTGCTGACACAATTTTCGCTTCGTTATCGCAGGAAAAGAGTGAAAGGGGTTTTATCCGTTTTGTTTCCGGTGAGATAATTGCAAGGGATGCATTATTTGTTTTTAAAACTGCTGAAGAAGAGCTTACTGCCGTAAAGAGGCAGTGGAAGCTCTTTTTGTATGACACGCTGTCAGAGTATACCGGACGCACTCTTCCCTGGGGAGCGCTTACGGGGGTAAGACCCACAAAGCTCATCATGGGGATGCTGAATTCGGAATCCGGGGGCGCAGAAGCTCTCTATGACAGGTACCGTGTATCCGGAAAAAAGGCGGAACTGGGAATAGAAATAGCAACCCTTGAAAGCAAAATACTAAAGCCTTTCATAAACGAGGATGGATACAGCCTGTATATTGGTATACCATTCTGTCCTTCAAGATGCCTGTACTGCTCTTTTACCGCGTTTCCCATTGATGCATATTCGGACAGGGTGAGGTCATACCTGGATGCGCTGAAGTACGAAATGCAGCAGATGCGTATCTACATGAGGGGGAAAGAGCCTGATACCGTGTATGTAGGCGGTGGAACCCCCACATCATTAGACGAACAGAGCCTGGAGATACTGCTCAGTTATATAGATGAGTGTGTGGATATAAAGGCTCTTAAAGAATTTACGGTGGAGGCAGGACGTCCGGACTCTATCACACCGGGGAAACTAAACGTGATGAAAAAGTACGGTGTGACCAGGATATCCGTAAATCCCCAGACCATGAAGGAAGAAACCCTGCAGCTTATCGGAAGACGCCATACTACGGATGATATAAGACGGGCTTTCGGTGAGGCGAGGGATGCAGGGTTCGATAATATAAACATGGACATGATCCTGGGGCTTCCCGGTGAGACTCTTTCTGATGTGGAGAGAAGCTTTGATGAAATCGCTGAGTTTAAGCCTGACAGCATCACTGCCCACTCGCTGGCAGTAAAGCGGGCCTCCAGAATGAAACAGTGGATAGCAGAGCATGGAGCCATAAAAGGACTGGATGCAGACAAGGCAATGCTAAAGGCCCATGAGACTGCAGCGGCTCTTGGTATGAAGCCCTATTACCTGTACCGCCAGAAAAATATGGCAGGGAGCCTTGAGAATACCGGATTCGCCCTTGATGGGAAGTACGGCCTCTATAACATACTTATCATGGAGGAAGTGCAGTCCATAGTGGCGATCGGCGTCGGCACTGTGAGCAAGAGGGTCCACAAGGACGGCTCAGGCCTCATCGAGAGATGCGACACCCACA
>CAMOJK010000089.1 GCA_946616835.1 uncultured Lachnospiraceae bacterium | reverse complement strand
GCGCAATTGCGAGTGTCGTTCTAAGTAGTTCAGTTAGTGGGAAGTTTTAGTTAATAAAACCGGATTAATAAAACCACCCCGTGTATTTTCGTACACGGGGTTATTCATAGGGTAGGTAATTGGGTTTTATAATGATTTTGCCTGATCATTTATATTAAGCATCTACCTTAGGCAGTTTTGCAAATGATGCCTGAAGCTGCTCGTCGGTAGGTATCTCATCTGTCATTTCGCCGTTGTGGAACTTCTCATAAGCGACAAGATCAAAATATCCTGTACCGGTAAGACCGAACAGTATGGTCTTTTCTTCACCGGTCTCCTTGCACTTAAGGGCTTCGTTTATAGCTGCGCGGATAGCGTGTGAGCTTTCAGGTGCGGGCAGGATACCTTCAACACGTGCAAACTGCTCTGCTGCTTCGAATACTGAAGTCTGTTCTACGCTTGTAGCTTCCATATATCCATCGTGGTAGAGCTGTGAAAGCGTGCTGCTCATTCCGTGGAAACGTAAGCCGCCTGCGTGGTTTGCCGAAGGAATGAAGCTGCTTCCTAGCGTGTACATCTTTGCAAGGGGGCAGATCATGCCGGTATCGCAGAAGTCATATGCAAATTTTCCTCTTGTGAAGCTGGGGCATGAAGCAGGTTCAACAGCAATAATTCTGTAATCTGCTTCGCCGCGGAGCTTCTCGCCCATGAAGGGCGCGATAAGGCCGCCTAAGTTTGAGCCGCCGCCGGCACATCCGATGATGATGTCAGGCTTTATGTCATACTTATCCATTGCAGCCTTTGCCTCAAGACCGATGACTGACTGGTGGAGCAGTACCTGATTCAGTACGCTTCCCAGTACATAGCGGTATCCGGGATTCTTTGTAGCTACTTCAACTGCTTCGGAGATCGCACAGCCAAGGCTTCCGGTGGTTCCGGGATGCTCGGCAAGGATTTTCTTTCCTACTTCTGTAGTCTCTGAGGGTGAAGGAACAACGGATGCTCCGTATGTGCGCATTACTTCACGGCGGAAGGGCTTCTGCTCATAGGAAACCTTAACCATGTATACCTTACAGTCCAGACCAAAGTATGAGCATGCCATGGAAAGTGCAGTACCCCACTGGCCGGCACCGGTTTCTGTGGTCACACCTTTCAGTCCCTGCTTCTTTGCGTAGTAAGCCTGTGCGATGGCTGAGTTCAGCTTGTGGCTTCCGCTGGTGTTGTTGCCCTCGAACTTGTAGTAGATCTTGGCAGGTGTCTGGAGCTTTTCTTCCAGGCAGTAAGCTCTTACTAAGGGTGAGGGACGGTACATTGTATAGAAGTTTCTGATCTCATCCGGAATGTCGATAAAAGGTGTATTCTCATCCAGTTCCTGAGCTACCAGTTCATCGCAGAATATCGGTGAAAGCTCTTCGGCTGTAAGGGGCTTTCCTGTCCCCGGATTTAAAAGGGGAGCGGGCTTATTCTTCATATCAGCTCTCATGTTATACCATGCTTTGGGAATCTCATCTTCCGATAAATAGATCTTGTAAGGGATTTTTTTCTCTGACATATCTGTCTCCTTTCTTTTGTTTGTACATCATTTTCTGTACAGTTTTGATGTTCATGTAAATATGTTATGGTGGGACAAAAAAATACCTGTCCCACAGTAGTTTTACTGCTGGGACAGGTATGAATATTCTCAACCTGCGGTGCCACCCGGCTTGGTGTATCAAACACCCACTTAAGCATACTATCATATGCCGGATTTTTTACGGAGTTCCGCTCCGTCTCACATACTCCGGTTCCCCGTTTCTGCTCGCCCTCAGAAGTCCATTCGGTCTAAACACTTTTGCTGCGATCGCACCATCCGCAGCTCTCTTGGAAAAGGCGGTCTAAACTTACTTACTCTTCATCAACGGTTTATGTGAGTGTAACACAGATAAAAAAAGTATGTCAAGGAGAATTTTAAATATAGGTATGGTCTGAAGCCTAATCACATTGACGCAAAAAAAATATGAATGTAAAATTTATACAGAATTTTCGTTTTCAGGGTGGAGAGTAATGGCAAGGCAGGAGACTAAGAAAAAAAACAGCAGCATCAATTTTTCGGATCTTATGGGTTGGTCCGGAATGAAAAATGCCCTGATCTTTCCTCTTTTTGCTCTGGTTTTTATCATTATAATATTCATATATAACGGCCTTCTGCAAAGTTATGCCAAGAAAAGTATTCTTGAGGCCGGTGAGCTGAACGCCAAGAATACTGCAGGGGATATCGAACTGTATCTTTCTACCGGCATAAATGCCCTTGAGATTTCTAGTTATACTATTGACACAATGATAAAAGACGGCACGCCGGATGAGGAGATCCTCGAATATATCCAGCATGAATCGGATGTCATCATAAAGGCTATGCTGCCCGGATCCACAGGCCTGTATGCCTGCATAGACGGTGAGTATTATGATGGTCTGGGGTGGGAGCCGTATGAAGGTTTCGTCCCGATGGAAAGACCCTGGTATAAAAAGGCATTGGCGGGAAAGGGAGATGTTGTACTCATTGATCCCTACCTTGACCTTTATACCGGACAGGTCATCATGACTCTTGCCAAGGTACTGTCAGACGGAGAGAGTGTTGTTGCTATCGATGTTACACTTGAAGAGATCCAGACAATAGTTGAAAAATCGGACACATACGGCCTTTCATCAGTCAGCATGGTATTAAGCAGTGAAGGCTTTGTGGTAGCTCATACGGACAGCAGTGAACGCGGCAATGATTATCTTGAGGATCAGGACAATATTGGCGGTTATATACTGACCACCGTAATGAATTCTTCGGAAAACAGCTTTGATATAAAGTATGACAATACAAGATATACCGTATATTCATGCCCCATCAGGGGGGAGTGGTACAGTATCTCATACGCTGACTCGGACAAGGTATACAGACCCATCAGGCTCATAGTGATACTGAGTATCGTATCCATAGTGCTCACCCTTCTTACATTCACTATCATCACGATAAATTCGGGAAAGAAAGAGCTGGCAAATGTCCGCCTGCAGAAGCTCATAAATTCCACGGCAGACATCTATATGTCTCTTTGTGATCTGGATGTGATCAATGACAGTGTCTTTGAAATCAAGAATGTCAATCCGGCCATTTCAAAGGCAGTTGCCAGCGTGGACCATAATATGAATGAAGTGTTCTTTAATATAATGAACGGTCTCCCGGAGTCGCCTACAAAAAAGGCTGCTGTGGAATTTACGGATATGGATACCATAGATGAACGTATGAAGGATGTGGATACACTTACCATTGAGTATGAAAGCTTTGGAAATATATGGGTAAGGGCAAGGCTTATTGTTTCCGAGAGGACTAAGGATGGCAAGGTAGCCCATGTGCTCTGGATGCTTGAGAATATCACAAGGGAGAGGGAAGAAAGAGAGAGACTTAAGAATATAACGGACAGTGCAGTTGCGGCTAATGAGGCTAAGTCTGCATTTCTTTCCAGTATGTCACACGAGATCAGAACTCCCATAACCGCTGTTCTTGGAATGAACGAAATGATCATTCGTGAATCTGATGATCCGTCCATAATTTCATATGCAAAAAATATCAAAAGTGCAGGTACTTCTCTATTAGTGCTGATCAATGATATCCTTGATTTTTCCAAGATAGAGTCCGGAAAAATGGATATCATTTCAGTGGAATATGAAACCAGATTACTTTTGAACGACCTGAAGAATATGATTTGTCCCAAGGCCGAATCCAAGGAGCTCAAATTCATAATGGATATAGATCCGGAGCTTCCCAGCGCACTTTTTGGCGACGAAGTAAGGATCAAACAGGTGATAACGAACCTGCTGACCAATGCGGTTAAATATACCGAAAAAGGAAGCGTTACCCTGAAAGTAGGTTTTAGCAGGAAGAACGCAGATACCATCGGTCTGAAGGTTTCCGTAACCGATACGGGAATGGGCATAAGGAAGGAAGACCGGGAGAAGCTTTTTGCCCAGTTTGTGAGGCTTGATGAGAAGAAAAACAGAAATATTGAAGGTACGGGACTGGGGCTTAATATAACAAACAATCTTCTGAATATGATGGGTAGCAAGCTCGTTGTGGAAAGTGAGTATGGCAGGGGATCAGTGTTTTCTTTTGAGATCAGTCAGCCTGTCAGGAACGGGGCACCCATCGGTGATTTTGAAAAGGCAGCGGATACGGATGCTTCAAAAGAAAAGTATATGCCGAAGTTCAAAGCACCTGATGCACGCATTCTTATGGTGGATGACACTCCTATAAATATAGTGGTATTTAAGGGGCTTCTCAAAAAGACAGAAATTAAGGTAGATTCTGCTACCGGCGGCCGTGAGTGTATCGAGCTTGCCACAAGAAATAAGTACGATATCATATTCCTCGACCATATGATGCCCGTAATGGATGGAATAGAAACCCTTAATGAGCTGAGGGAAAAGTATCCGGATAGTATTAATGCGGATACGCCCATAGTGTGCCTTACCGCAAATGCCATATCCGGCGCAAAGGATACATACATGGAGGCGGGTTTTACCGATTATCTCACCAAACCCATAAATCCTGCAAAGCTGGAAGAGATGATTTATTCATATCTTCCTGAGGACAAAAAAATACTTTCGCAATGATATATTACCAAATGCAGATTGTTTCAATGTTTCACTTTTTTGTTACAACATATTGAAATCCCTTGATTTCTTTGCTATAATCCATTATGTTAACAAAATCCACTAAGTTGGGAGGAGAACAAAAATGAATAGAGTAGAACTTGTTGATGCAATTGCTAAGGAGTCTGGTCTTTCAAAGGCTGACAGCGAAAAGGCACTTAAGGCTTTTACAAACACTGTATCTAAGGAACTTAAGAAGAAGGGTAAGGTTCAGCTTGTAGGTTTCGGTACATTCGAGACAAGCAAGAGAGCAGCTCGTAAGGGTAAGAATCCTAAGACCGGTGAGGCTATCAAGATTCCTGCAGCTACTGTTCCTAAGTTCAAGGCTGGTAAAGCTCTTAAGGATGCTGTAAACGGCGCTAAGAAGAAATAAATTTTGAATTCTGGAATATGATATTTATGAAATGCGGAGCTTAATGCTCCGCATTTTAATTTGTAGCGCGCCGGTTGGTGGGGCCGTTCTTTAAAGCCGGGTGAACTAAAACTTTGTCCTCTGTTCGATTCTACTTGTAAACAGGTTTGCTTATAAGTTAAAATTAAAGCAATCGTGAGAATATGTCACGGTCTGCGGCCACAGATCCGATACGGATGTGGCATACAGGATACATAGGGAAATTTAAAGAGACGGGAGGCAAAAGCATGGAAAGATCAAAAGTTTTCTTTACGGATTTCAGGACTGTTTTGGGAGTCAGCCTCCCGGCTAAGCTTCAGAAGCTGATAAGAAAAGCGGATATCGGATCCATTGACATGAATGGAAAATTCGTAGCCATCAAGATGCATTTCGGTGAGCTGGGCAATCTCGCATACTTAAGGCCGAATTATGCAAAGGCTGTTGCGGATGTCGTAAAGGAAAACGGCGGACTGCCTTTTTTGACCGACTGCAATACGCTGTATCCCGGCAGCAGGAAGAACGCACTTGAGCATATGGACTGTGCAAACATAAACGGATTTAATACAATAACCACCGGCTGCCAGATAATCATAGCTGATGGTCTCCGTGGAACGGATGATGTGGCAGTGCCGGTTCCAAACTGGGAGTACTGTGAAGAAGCATATATCGGTCGTGCCGTAATGGATGCGGATGTGTTTATTTCACTTACCCATTTCAAGGGACATGAGCAGGCAGGGTTCGGTGGCACTATAAAGAATATCGGCATGGGCTGCGGAAGCCGTGCCGGAAAGATGCAGCAGCACAATAGCGGACACCCCCATGTGATCACGGAGCAGTGCAGAGGCTGCAGGAGATGTGCAAAGGAGTGCGGCTCGGATGCCATAAGCTATGAGGGAAATAAGGCATTCATATCACCGGATAAATGCAAAGGCTGCGGACGCTGCATAGGCGCATGTGCTTTTGATGCTATTGAAAATGATAACTGGGATGCGCCGCAGATGCTTGGCAGGAGAATGGCAGAATATACTGCCGCGGTAGTAAGTGGAAGGCCCTGCTTCCATATAAGCCTGATAACCGATGTGTCGCCAAACTGTGACTGTCATGGTGAAAATGATGCGCCTATCCTTCCGGATATTGGAATGCTTGCGTCCTTCGATCCGGTGGCACTGGATCAGGCCTGTGTAGATCTCTGTCAGAAAGCGTCACCCATCAGGAACAGCCAGCTGGGTGATAATATGGCAAGCGAGCATTTCCATGACCATGGTGATGTATGGCATAACAGCAATCCTAATGTTTCCTGGGCTGAAACCCTGGAGCATGCAGAAAAGATAGGTATAGGAACCAGGGAATATGAACTGGTTGTAATGAAGTAGGTATGAAGAAGAAAAATATAATCGAAGAGGTCATGCACTTTCTTGCGCATAACAGTTTTCTATTTACTGTTATAATAATGTGCCTTGTGCATGTAACCCTCCTGGCTATTACATTTTTTGCAAATGTTCCGCCCCTGGCGATATCAAATGCCGTCAGTGTCATTGTTTACCTGTTCTGCATCATCCTGTGCAGGTCAGGGCATATAATGCCGGTGTACGTGAGCATTCTTATGGAAGTGGCATGTTACTCGGCTCTGGCTGTATATTATATTGGCTGGAAAAGCGGTTCGGCTAATTTCCTTTTTTCCATTGTGCCGATAATCATATATTTCGGCTGTTATCTCTTTAAAGCCCGGAAGCGGTGGATCATTGTAGCTGTACTGGCTCTGGATTTTTTGATGTATGCCCTTCTGTACATAGGCCATAGGGATATTGCTCCTATTTTTGTGATCAATGATGTGGCCAATACATCTATGATGATATTCGCATCATTTGTGATGTTTTTCAGCGTGGCCTTTTATATTTCCATATTTATCTATGCTGATGAGCATACAAGGATAACCCTTGAGCAGGAAAATAAGCAGCTTTCGGCTGAAGCCCAGGAAGATGCTCTGACAAGAACACTCAACCGCAGAGGCTTTACACCGGTGATAAAGGAACTGATGAAAGGTGATGCGTCAAATCATTTCTGCATAGCATTCTTTGATATTGATAATTTCAAACGTATCAACGATACCTATGGGCATGACTGCGGTGACGAGGTGCTGAGGCATGTGTCGGCGGTGGCCAGGAAAGAGATGAACGGCTGTGAAATATGCAGATGGGGCGGCGAGGAATTCATAATCCTGATGAGGGACTATGATATGGCCGTTGCAAAGCAGAAAATGGAATACTTAAGAAAATGTGTAGAGACTACGCCGACGGTATTTTTTAACAACCACATACCGGCAACCATTACTATCGGACTTGAGGAGTATGCAGAAAAATATAATGATCCGGATGAGCTGATCAAGGTGGCTGATGAGAGGATGTATTACGGAAAGCAGCACGGAAAAAATATTGTGATATCTGAAGGAGGTAGTGCCGCATAAAAAAGGCGGCTGAATGGGGAGATATGAAAAATAAAGCTATCGTAAAAATGTTCATGGCGGTCGTTCTGGCCGCTTCATTTCTTGCGGGCTGTGCAGTCAGCAGTGGCACAGCAGGCAATTCAGCAGATGTTGAAGAAGAAGAGACTGCCGCGGAGGCAGAAGCAGGGGAAGCCGGGGCGACTGACTCTTCATCAGGTGATGATGTAAACAGATCAGGTCAGCATAACGATAATGATTCCCTTGACAATGAGAATGGTGACTTTCAGTCTGGCGGGATCGATCCGGAATATAGGCAGCTTAGGTTCTATGCCAGACAGATGTCAAATTATGTCTATGATGCTGAGCTTGATATGATTGCATTAAAAGCAGAGGCTACGCATATAGAACTGCTGGATGAAGACCTGCCGCAGCTTAAAGCAGTAATAGATGAATACAGCAAGAACAAGGAAGATATCGTATATGGAGAGACATTTGAGGAGCTCAAAAAGGAAGTCAGAGAATATATCCCTGATATGGGAGATTATTCTGAAGGATTCTCCATAAAGTACGATACCACGATCATGAGGGCGGATACAGCTGTCACCTGTCTTCTTACCTACTATGGGGATTATACCGGAGGGGTTCACGGAAATTACTGCTACTACCCTGTTAATTATGATTCGTCTACAGGAGAGGAGCTTTTCATAAGTGATGTTGTGGATGAAGGAATGCTGGATGAGATTCCGGATCTTGTTGCGGCAGCCCTGCTGGAAAGATACGGTAAAGATTCTTTCTATGGGGATGCTGATACTCAGGGTGCAATAGCCGAAACCATAAAGAAAAATTACGGAAAGGGTGATAATTATTCCTTTGCAGTAGGGTATGAGGGACTCACCTTCTATTTCCAGCCTTACGAGCTGGGACCTTACTCATCCGGGGCCTTAAATGCAACTCTTAAATACGAAGACTATCCCGAATTGGTGGATGAAAAGTATACGGAATGTGCCGCTGATTATTTCATAGGCATTGATGCTGATCTGGAGACTCTTCCACACAGTGAAGATACCTGTAATGCCTATCTTTCCGCACCGGATGAATGGGGGACATATGATGAGCTTGTGATCAATTTCAACGGAAAGGATTTCCGTGAGGAGATTTACGGCTACGGTGCAGATATGTGGATATGCACTATAGGCGGAATAAATTATCTGTTTGTAAATCTGTCAGAGGATAATGATTATGAGCACCTGATGGTTTATTCTCTTAATTCTGCCACCGGAAATGTAGAATGCTGTGCCGATGTATACGGCGGGTTTATGGGATATGTTCCCGTGGATCCTTTTGAGTTCAGGATATATGACAGGGGTGATGTACTATCTACATACAATATGTATAAGAATTATTATGTAGACAGAGACGGAGTGCCTGCAGGTTTGGAGGATTTTTATTATATCGATTCGGATTTAAGCCTTAAGACGATCAGTGATGTGGAAGGCGAGGTAAGGGATGATTTCGAAGGAACGGGCACCAAAGCTGTCATAAAGTCCGGTGAGAAGCTGGATTTCTATGCGACGGACGGAGAAACATGGGTTGACTTCAAGCGTAAGGACGGAAGCTTTGTCCGCTTTGAAGTGGACCGTTCGGATTATCCGCAGAAAGTAAACGGTACCGATGCGGATGCGATATTTGACGGAATGGTATTTGCAGGATGACAGATTTTCGGAATATATGTAATAACGGATAAAAGTTGTATAATAGGCCTGTATGCGCACTAAGGAGAAAGGAACCACTCCCATGGATACAAATGATCAGTATCCTTTTGCCCTGCCTGCAGGAACAGTGCTTTCAGGCCAGTATGTCATTGAAAGAGTTCTGGGACAGGGCGGATTCGGCATCACATATCAGGCGACAGACCATCATTCCGGCGAAAGGGTTGCGATAAAGGAATATTTTCCGGATTCGCTGGCCGGCCGGACTGACAAGGTAAGAGTAACCGCTTTTTCGGATGAAAGAGGGGACAGCTTCAATTACGGAAAAGACTGCTTTCTTCAGGAAGCTGAGACACTGGCCGAATTTATTGGAAACGAGAACATAGTCCGCGTATATACATATTTTGAAGAAAACGGTACAGCGTACTTTGTCATGGATTTCGTGGAAGGAATGAGCCTGGACCGTTATATGAGAAACCATGGCGGCAGGATAAGCTATGCAGAAGCGGAGCAGATACTGCTTCCTATTATGGATGCACTTGCGGCTGTTAATTCAAAAGGCATCGTACATCGCGATGTTACTCCCGACAATATATATCTGACAGTAGACGGAAATGTGAAGCTACTTGATTTTGGTGCGGCCAGGTATTCACTTGGCGACCGGAGCAAAAGTCTTGATGTGGTACTGAAGCACGGCTTTGCACCTAAGGAGCAGTATACGAGGCGGGGACGTCAGGGAGCATTTACGGATGTTTACTCTCTGGGGGCAACATTTTACTATGCAGTTACCGGAAGACGTCCGCCTGATTCGATCGACCGTATAGATGAAGATATCCTTGTTCCTCCCAGCCATCTCGGGATAAATATCCCTCCGCAGAAGGAATATGCCATTATGGTGGCAATGAGCGTAAATGCCCAGGATCGCTATCAGTCCATGCCTGAATTCAGGCAGGCTCTGCTTGCATCCGGCGGACAGATCCCCCGGAGAGAGGCGCAGCGGGGGACTGCGAACAGTACGGCACCTGATGATGAGCTGGTACTGACGGAAAGAAAAATGATGCTCTTCCTGGAGAGCCGTGAGTGGTGGAAAGCTAAGAAGTGCAGTGATAAGCTCCTTGCCAAAAATCCTGAAAATGCAATGGCTTATCTTGCTAAGCTGATGATAGACAATAAGTACACAGTTCCGGAGCAGCTTAAAAGGCACAAGACGTCTCTAGAGAACGAGAAGTATTTTAAGATAGCGCTGCGGTATGCTGATGACGAGCTTAAGTCAGAGCTGGAATCATACAATGACGCCGTAAAGCTTAGGCGCTATGAGGACAGGATAAAGAATAAATACAAAAGCGCAGAGTCCCTGATGAAAAAAGGCGGTAAAAATAATTTCATTCAGGCAAGGGACCTGCTCGTTTCCCTGGGAAATTACAGGGATTCATTCCGCCTGATAGATGAATGTGAAGAACGGATAATAACTATTACTGAGACTGATTACAGCAGGGCTGTAAATCTTTATTACTCCGGCAGGCTGGAAAATTACGAAAAGGCGAAGAGGATATTTACCAATCTGGGATCGTACAGGGAATCTGCCAGATATCTCGAGGACTGTGAGCAGATGATCGCTGAGCTGGGGCCTACTGCCAAGGCAAGAACGATATCAAAGCTTATAAGGACTATTATCATAATGCTTATATATCTGCCGGCCAGCTTTATTTTACTTATAAGCATGCTGTTCAGTATCAACCCCATCGTTAAGTACTCTGACTGGAGGGCGTTTGTAGTAATTGCAGTAATGCTGGTCACAAGCGTGGGAAAGATCATTTACAGCATCATAACCCATTTTTCCATATGGAATAAATTAGAGGACCGGCTTCCTCTTATCGGCTCTGACAGGGTAAAGAAAAGCTGGTTTCTCCAGATTCTATTAAGACTTTTAGTGCAGATTACCGTGACTGTTTCTGTGATCATCGCCGTGGTTGTTTTTCTTAATGTGTATCACCCGGCGTGAAAAGCAGTCCTATTTTGCGAAAAAAGAAAAATAAATATAATAAATTTACCGCAGTATATATATATTACTGCCGTACTGATGTGTATAATGGGATTGTACTGCGGAGGATCGGCTGAATAAAGAATACTGATCCACTGCGGTTCAGAACATAAACTGTAGCCGGGCATATCTATGAACGGTTACCAACAAAGCAAGGGGGATAAAGCTATGTTAGATTTTTTAAGTCTTGGAATCGTGATTCCGGTGGCAGTGGTAGTCTTATTTGTGATCATACTGCTTGGCATTCTGGCATCCGGATATGTTAAGGCGCCGCCTGATACGGCGTATATCATATCCGGTTTAAAGAAAACACCCAAGGTGCTCATCGGTAGGGCAGGTATCAAGATACCTTTCCTTGAAAGAAAGGACACGCTGTTATTAAAGCAGATATCTATTGATATCAAGACCGGCGGCTATGTGCCTACAAAGGATTTCATCGGTGTTGACATTGATGCCGTTGCAAAGGTAAAGGTAGACACTTCCGAAGAGGGAATCTTAAAGGCTCAGAGGAACTTCCTCAATATGCCTGAGAGACAGTTTGTGGAAGCTCTCACTGATTCATTACAGGGTAACCTGCGTGAGATCATCGGTACTATCGAGCTCCGTGAGCTCAATACCGACCGTAAAAAGTTCGGTGACGAGGTACAGGAAAAGGCCCAGGTTGACATGAAGTCTCTCGGTATCCAGATCATATCCTGCAATATCCAGAGGATTGAGGACGAGAAGGGACTCATCAATGCACTCGGTCAGGACAATATGTCCAAAATCCAGAAGGATGCATCCATTGCTAAGGCAAATGCTGACAGGGATGTGGCTGTGGCTCAGGCTGAGGCTGCCAAGGAAGCTAATGATGCAAGAGTTATCGCTGACCTGGCAATCGCTGAAAAGCAGAACGAATTAGCCATCAAGCAGGCTGAACTTAAAAAGATTTCGGATGTCACGAAGGCTGAAGCTGATGCGGCTTATGAGATCCAGAAGCAGGAACAGATCAAGAGCATCGAGGTCGCAAGGACCAATGCCGAGATTGCAAAGCAGGAGCGCGAGGTAGAACTC
>CAMOJK010000088.1 GCA_946616835.1 uncultured Lachnospiraceae bacterium | reverse complement strand
CTCGAACCCTCGGTCTCCAGAACCACAATCTGGCGCGTTAACCAACTACGCTATACCCACCATAACAAACAGGAAAGGGGGCTATCTAAGCGTGCCCAAAGGGATTCGAACCCCCGACCCACGGCTTAGAAGGCCGTTGCTCTATCCAGCTGAGCTATGGACACCCATGCATCGTTTGACGCACGAATGTAATTATCACAAAAAAAGCGGGGTATGTCAACCCCGCTTTTTAATTTTTTTTCAGGTTCTTATGGTATAGCTTCCGTTACCCTTCTTTTCAAAGCGTGTGAGCCACTCTTTCGCCTTCTCATTGCCATGATTAGCAGCTTTCGCAAAGTGCGCATATGCTTCGTTATAATTAGGCAGTCCGTTAACAGGTCGTGTCTTCAGGAAGCCTATAACAACTTCAGCATCCTTTTCCCCATCGTCCAGAGCAGCCTGCGCATAAGTATACGCCTCCTTATACATATCCACAGTAGGCTTAAAACCGAATACACTGTCAACATTGGCAAGACAATAAGCAATCCTGTATTTCGCAAAACGGTCAGTTGATGAAATCTCAAGCACTTTCTTATACCACTCAACAGCCTTCAAAGGATCGCGTTTTACGCCTGTACCATAGTCATAAGCAAGGGCAATGTTTCTGATACTGCGCTCCTGCCCCAGCTCTGCGCCCTTTGAATTCCACTCAAATGCAAGCTTCGGATCACGCTTAACACCATCACCGTACAGCAGACACTGTCCAACCATGGCAATTCCTACAGCATTGCCATCATCAGCGCAGGCTTTATAATATTTGAAAGCTGCCTGCATATCCTTCTTAACGGTCAGTCCCTCTCTGTAAACCTTTGCCAGGAAAAGCTGCGCCTTAATAAATTCCTCTTTGTTTTCTATTATCTTGGGATCCTCAAGGGCGGCGGTAAGCATTTCCACCATAAGTCCCTGCTGCTCCGGCACTTCACTCCTGTTTCTGATAACCCAGTCCGAATAACGAATAGCTGAAAGCGCCTTACCGTGCATTGCAGCATCTTTTACAAGGGGAACACCCAGCTTATAAGCTCTCTCATCATAATAATGAACTCCAAGAACATCTTCAAGGCAGAGGAAAGTATCATTATCCTCGCATTCTGAAATCCTTGTTCCCGTCTTGGACTCATATTCCTTATAACTGTCAAGAGCAACCTCCAGTTCATTAATAGAGGTTATGGTTCCCTTTTCACAGTCCTTCAAGGCTGCTTTAGCATTTTCATTAGCCGTATTAAGCAGTTCCTCAAGAGCCTTGCGTTCCTCTTCTATCTTAGCCTGTCTGGCAGCTTCTTCTTCAGCGCGTTTTCTCTCTTCCTCAGCCTTTCTTGCAGCCTCTTCCTCAGCGCGCTTTCTGGCTTCTTCTTCCCGACGGGCGGCTTCTTCCTCTGCACGCTTTTTCTCTTCTTCAGCCTTCTTGGCAGCTTCCTCGGCAAGACGCTTTGCCTCTTCAGCCTTTTTAGCCGCCTCTTCAGCAGCACGCTTCCGTTCTTCCTCAGCCTTTCTTGCAGCCTCTTCTATAGCAAGACGCTCTTCCTCAGCCTTTCTCGCCGCCTCTTCAGCAGCCTTTCTTTCTTCTTCAGCCTTTCTAACAGCCTCTTCTTCAGCAAGACGCTTTTCTTCAGCAGCCTTCTTAGCCGCCTCTTCAGCAGCCTTTCTCTCTTCCTCAGCCTTTTTAGCTGCTTCTTCCTCAGCACGCCTTCTTTCTTCTTCAGCCTTCCTTGCAGCCTCAGCCTCTTTACGCTTTCTGATTTCTTCCTGCTTGCGCCGCTCTTCTTCTTCCTTAAGAGCCCTGCGGGCAGCCTCCATATCACTTATAGGCTTTTGCTGGGATACAGAAGGTGCTGAAGGCGCAGCCTGAACCGGAGAAGGAACAGGTGCGGCAGGAATAGGTGCCGGTGCAACATTACCGCCCAAACTTTCCTGCGGCATTTCTTCCTGCTCAGCAGGTTGAGGCGCAGGCGCACCAACAACCGATCCGGCAGAACCGGGCTGCGGAATACTCCACGCAGCAGCCGCAGGCTGTACATAATCATTCTTTTTGGGCTCCTTCCTGTCGCCGGCAAGGTGGCTTGCAGGATTCTGGGTAACACCACTGTTCACTCCGCCTCCAAGTGAGGAAGAAAAATCTTCTGCAGACTTAAGGAAATCCAGCTCGGGTACATCAGCTTTAGGAGCTTCAGGTGCCGATGCCGCATTTCCTTCAGCGGACTGCATATTTTCTGTCTGAACATCTCCGCCCAGAGCCTCATTATTAGCAAAATCAAGCCCGGTGCCTTCCGGAACTGGAGCATTTTTATTTTCATCAAGGAAAGACAGGGAAACACCGCCTTCCGTCGGCTTTCCACATGCAAAACAGAACTTCGCCTTACCTTCCAGCGTCGTCCCGCAATAAATACATTTTTTCTGTTTTGGTCCGAAATCAATTATCCCGGAAAGGAAACTGGATTTAGTCTCGGTGATCTCCGATGATCCGCATTTGCCGCAAAACTTATCATGCTTGCCAAGTTTGTTTCCGCATTTTGCGCAAACCTTCATGTCATGTACCCCCATATTCATATTTTTCATGTCCATTGGCGTACTACTTTAAATAATACACTCAATGAATATTATATTATACAGATGAAAAATAGTAAAGTAATTTGAGGAAAAATATCAGCGAAAAATCACCCAAAATCACATCTTCCATAAACGAAAAAGGCACCTGCCATTTCCTGCAAATGCCCATTTTTCAAAAACCATTATCAAGGATCACTCAACCACTACCACATGCAACATCTTTTTACCAAAAGCCTTTGCCTCTTCGTGGGTATCAAAATAGACATCAATGTGGTTTTCCTTAATCTTTCCACCGCAATCTTCCGCAATGAAAGTGCCAAGCCCTTCTATCTCTACAACAGAACCATATGGAATGACCGTGGGATCCACAGCAATGGTCCTGCCTGCTTCCGGAACTGTTCCCGTAGCAGTATGGGGCTCACCGCCATTTAATTCGTTGCTGTATTTCTGACAGCATATGCGGCAGGGACAATACGCTGTAATCTCAAATAATTCTCCACCGCCCGCATTTACATCTTTTGTATTGTCAGTGATTGCATCAGACTTAATATAACCACTCTGTCCTTTATATGCTATGCGGCAAAACTCACCCTCTCCGCTTCCAAATACCAGTATGATCATGCCTTCGGGAATGGACATCATTACATCAGACTTGCTGTCCGGTTTTTTATACATCTTAACAAATCTTGCAGTTCTGTAAACAACCTCACTCTGGTGCGTTGCTGCCGGCGCATTTGTTTCCGCAGTTTCTGCCACATGCGACTCATCAAACCGATAAGAAGCACTGCTTAGGCCGGCCCCCATCAACGCTGATAAAGTACCCAGTCCCGCCTTGTGTGAAGGCGCTTCACTCATCTGAACCTCCGGTTCCGCGGAGACCATTACAGTCAATCCCTTTGCATCAGCTGCAGACCACGCATCCGAAGATGTCATAGTAACCTTTGTCTGAGCTTTCATCTCTGTCAGTCCCTTTTCCTTTGCAAGAATCCAGGCTTCCGATGATGTCATAATCTTGTTTCCTGCGGTCATGCTGCCACCCGACATAGCCTTTGCGCTGTTTGCAGCATTTTTCCCGGCAGCTTTTATGCATCCGGTAAAAATATAGCCGGTTTCGCCATCATAGGATACCATGGAATAATCAGGATCAGCCTTTACATCAAGCATAAGCACTGTCGATCCTTTTATAGCCGTACCTATCTGCCTCGCACTCTTATCAGGCTTTTCCCTGATGCACGCATTCGCAATAACTTCATAATATACTCCCGCATCAGTTCCTGCAGCAACAGCCCTGGAAGGCACAGCATATGCAAATCCAACTGCAGCAAGCATTGCAGCTATGGCAATACAGCACGCAAACATTTTAATCGTTACAAACTTTTTCATAAATTAAATTTCCTCTCTTGCCCCCGAATCCGGGAAGCCTGTGCATTGAACAATACAGTCAATGCATCTCCGTTATCTTCTTAACACATTCTTAACAGTTTGTAACAATTATGATACTTATTTTGTAACAATATGTCAACCTCTATATATTGTTATGTTCACCCTCTCCAACTCTATATATCCCAAAACCGAAAATCTGCTGAATTTTTTCATCTATAAAGTGCCGGACACCTTACTGTTTATTGTGCAAAAAAATACGGCACCGTGAAGAGCCGTATCAAATTCATCTTTATTTTATTATATCTATTACCGTTACGCCAAATCCGCTGCCGTCTTCAAGCTTTACACTAACTTTATCTCCGGGCTTTCGTCCTCTTAAAGCCCGCCCCAAAGGCGATTCTATGCTGATACAGTTGTTTAATGTATCTGTTCCTACGGTAGTCACAAGCGTGTACTCATCCGTAAAACCATCAGCGTCAAAGCTTATCTTTATCCTGTCACCTATACCGGCACCGCCGCCTGCAGATTCTTCCTTTATCTCTACAGCAAACTTAAGCATTCTTTCAAGAGCTCTTATGCGTCCCTCATTTTTGTTCTTCTCGCGTTTTGCCGCATAATACTCAAAATTTTCGCTTAAATCCCCCTGCTCCCTGGCGATTTTAACAGCGTCTATAAGTTCCGGTCTGAGCTCCAGTTTGCGATATTCTATCTCTGCCTTTATCTTATCAATATCTTTCCGGGTAAGCTGGTGTGTCTTCAAGTTCTATTCCTCAAAGCAACCTGAGATTTCGCTTACAGCCCTGATCTCATCGGCACCATCTGCGGTAAGTTCAAAGCTGGTACCCTTTTTGAGATTAAGAACAGTCATTCCCATGATGCTCTTCATGTTGATTTCCTTGTTGCCTTCGCTTATCCGTAAGGAGCAGTCATAGTGGCAAGCCGACTGCACCAGATAAGGAATAATATCCATATCCATATCTTTCTCTACAAGAATTGTTTTAGTGATCATCGCAAGTACCCTCTCACTTTATATTGTCGGTCCCGCGGATACAATCCGCAACATATGATAGGATAACATAATATTTTTTTCTTTCAAGGTACGAACTAACTAAAAAGCACAAAGAAATCAGCTTTTATATAGATAAATTGACGAAATGTCCAAGCACTATCCCTTATAGCAAAATCGCATTCACACATTTCAGCTATGCAGTATTCTGGCTTGTAAAGCAGGTTTGCCAAAAATCCCATGCAGCTCCTCTACCGCCTGTTTTGCATAATTTATCTGCGGTATCACCGGATCAGAAAATCCTTTTGACGGAAGCGTTTTTAATGTAAATACCTCTTCTGTCAGATACCTGTCCGAAATTGCGATCACGATCGTATGTTTTTTCGTATATTCCCATTCAGGAAGAGAATACTCATAGTTGGAGTTGTTATCATATTCATACACCTTCTCATAGCACACTCCCAGGACATCGCTGTAGGGGTGGATAAGACCGCTGGGACCCCCATTTTGCGTGCTATCATAATGTTCCTCATTCACTGCAACTATACGAAACAGCTCATTTGCTTCATCCAGTTCCAGGCAGCCATCATACAAAACCCTTGTCGGCGAGAAATACGAATACTGTTCGTTATTCTGTTTCAGATACTCAAGCCGTTCATCCAGATCCCTCGACGCTAAAGATAATTTGAGTATAGCTTTGTCAGGTTTCATAACCGAAGTAAATTTCTTTCCTGTCATTTCCATGGGATTTTCGGTTCTTTTCGGAAGCATTGGCGCATATTTGTTTAAACACCCGTGACAGATTACCCCATCCCGGATCCTGTATAGTTTATATCCTTCTCTTGAGTTCTTTTTGCAATAGATACAATAGTTCATCCGTGCATTCTTATCAGATGCAGCTCTTTCTTCCTTGAAAGCATCTCCCAGAATTTCCTCGCCTATATCTAAAGCATTCTGGGCAATACGCATTTCATAAAATGTTCCTATTATCCCAAGGAACCCTCCACAAAACAGATTCAGCAATAACATCATTGCACTCCGTTTGCTCATCTTCTCATAAAAATAATATATTTCTTTTACATCTGCTTCGCCTTTTTCGATTTTTTTCATAAAAGTCACTGACTTAAGCATAAAAATAAGATTGACCCCAAACATGATCAGCATCAGAAAGCCGTACAGAAAAAGACAGGCCACCACCCCAAAAATAAAAAGATAGGCAAGTACCCCTACCCAGATAAGTACACTTGTTTTCAGCGCCTTTACCTGCGCTTGTTTAAATTCATTAATCGCCCGCTCGTCCCAAACCTTATTTTCTTCCATTGTTTCCCCCTCGATAAATCTTTTCCTATTATTATGCAGTGTTAAATTTAACTGGATACAATAATTCTTTTAAAATATCCACATTGTGATTATAGCACTGCGAAATACGGCACTCAACAAAATTGTATATTACTTGCAGATACAGATTTGCTGTAATCGCCGGTTTTAGAGAAAAAAAAAGATCTTATAAACGCCTGTTTATAAGATCCTCTGACGAGCGATAGACGGGACTCGAACCCGCGAGCTCAACCTTGGCAAGGTCGCGTGCTACCAACTGCACCACTATCGCATCTTCGTTATCTGTCTGTCAGCCACTCACGCCAACAAAGTTATATTACTACATGTATATATATTTGTCAAATACTTTTTTAAAATTTTTAATTTTTATATTTTTCCTAAATTCCTAAAGAAAGCTGCATATTATAAAACAGCTTTCTTCATTGTGTAAATATGTACGAGTGCATCATTAAGGCGTTCTTCCGTGATGGCACCATCATTTATTGAATCCAGCAGATACTGATAAGTCTCCTCGAAATCAGAGCTCACATAAATCATATCCGCACCGGCATTTATCGCCCTAAGTGCAGCTTCCTGCTGGGAATACTCGGCATCCTTTGCGATTACAGCCAGATCATCCGTGATCACCACGCCCTCAAATCCCAGCTGACCGCGTATTTCATCATTAATAAGAGATTCGCATATATACGCAGGAACGGCATTTCCTTCTGCATCATTCACACCCAGGTTTCCTACCATTATGACACCGGCGCCTTCTTCAATTGCTGATTCAAAAGGCTTATAATCAAAATCCCTGAGGTCATCCAATGACTTATCAGTTTCCGTCATTCCTCCCTTAGGAGCAGAGCTTAAAGAACCCTGTCCCGGAAATGTATAAATACATGAAATAATATTCTGATCCGAAAGTCCGGATACCGCAGACCCTGCCATTGATGCTACAATATCAGCATCCGAGCCAAAAGACGCTTTAGCTTCATAGGATCCTTCTACAGCCACGTCACAAAGCGGGGCTATATCCACATCAATATTATACTCATTTAAAACTGAACCTATAGCAAGATATGCCTGATAAGCATTGGTATTGTCACCAGAAGAACCAAGATCTGGAGCTGAGCTTATTTCAGAGTCCAGGCTTATTGTTTTATTTGTGCTTCCGTCCTCTTTAACCGCTACAAAAAGTCCCCTTAATTCATTTTCAGATGCATAAGCTTCAGCATAAATGTCCTTTGTTTTGGAAATAAGCGCTTTAAACTGATCGGAATCTACCCAGTTATCCTTATCATAAATAAGCATGCCTACAGGGTATTTCTCCAGAGCAGCCTTAGTGCCTTCTCCTGCCTGGGTTGCCGCAGTTACGCCGGTAAGTGCCTCAGGCGTAGTCATAATAAGCGCACCGGCCTTTTCCTCAGCACTCATTGATGCTATCGCTTCTAAAATATCCGCATCTACGGAAGGCTCTTCCGGAACCTCCTCCTGAACAGCATCTTCAGAAACAATATCTATATTGTCAGGTGTTGAAATAACTGCCTCCTCTTCTGACACGGAAGGGGTCGTTGCAAGATTCTCGGAAATACGAGCCTCGGTCTCTGCACGTTTTTCATTGAAAAAATCTGCCAGCTTTCTTACGCCATAGTAACCGCCGACTCCGATTCCGAACATTATCAAAATAAGAAGCACATATGCAAGTATCTGATTCCTTATCTGACGCCTGCGCCTTATTTTCCTGCGTGATTCTGATGATGTTTTTTTATTATCTTTTTTCATATTTTTCCCATATTCAGCGCTTATTGCACACTATTCCCTATCAAAAAACAAGGACTATTATATCATAGTAATATTATGTCTGCCATACTTATATTGAGGTAAACATAAAATTCTTCTGTAGCCCCAAAACCTTATAAGTCGATAAAATCCATTTATGGCTTAATGCATAAATGCAAAAATAAGAGCCCTTACAAATCATCTGTTTACGATCTGCAAGGGCTCCTACTGTGACTCAATGTCCAATGGACCATACCTCCTAATTGAGTTTCAAGATTCCTCTGTCCTTTCACCGAATAATCTTCGAGGACCTTCCATATTCAATTGAACTGCTGTCGAATTCGCCCTGCCTATCATCCTCCATCTTTGTTTTTTTAAACTGCGATGACCTAACTTCAACTCACCGCTTTCTCCTTTGATGAAACTTAAATAAGCTTGCTCTCTTCGATTCCTGTACCTCCCGGATATATCCCGTCATTCTATCGAGTTGTTCCTGCTTTCTCGTCACAGGGTGTTCTCTACATTTCTTCAGGGATGAACACCTAAGATACTTTACTTAATGCTTAGGCGGTCCGTACCTCCTTTTCTAAGTGATCCTTGACAACTTTGCTGATCTGATCAGTTTCATCATCAACGCAATTGCTCCGCCTTTCTTTTATATGTTATCAACAACTCTCTGTTGTTGTTATCTATATACTACCACAATTAAATAAATTGTCAACACTTTTTTGAATATTTTTTCTACTTTTTTATTCTTTTATTTTTAATTGTATAAATTATCTGATATATTCTGCTGATTCACTGCTATTATCACATTATTCTTCACCTATCATAAGCACCAAAACCCCTGGTTCAACCAAAACACTATGCTATAATAAAAAACCGCAGTTCCAAAAGAACTGCGGTCCTGATATATGCTATACCTTAAAATTTGTACTTACTTTTATGCCTCATCCAGTCCGAAGATCTCGTGAGCAGCGTTCATAGCCTTATCCACTTCCTTCTCATCAATAAGTACCGTTACACGGATCTCAGATGTAGAAATCATCTTGATGTTGATATTTGAGTTATAGAGACACTCAAACATCTTTGCAGCTACACCGGGATTACTCATCATGCCGGCACCTACAACTGAAACCTTTGCAACACCGGTCTCAAGGCTTAACTTCTCATATCCGATGCGCTTCTTGCTATCCTCGATAACTTTCATTGCATCATCAGCATAATCACCGACAACGGTAAATGCTATATCCTGCTCACCGTCACGGCCTACTGACTGAAGTATCATATCTACATTAATGTTAGCCTGTGCAAGTGCATCAAAAAGCCTGAAAGCTGCACCCGGCTTATCACTCAATCCTATAACGGAAATCTTTGCACAGTTCTTATCCGATGCAACACCGCTGATCAACATTCTCTCCACTTTTACTTCCTCCTTAACGACTGTTCCTTCTTCATTTGTAAGACTGGAGCGCACTACAAGCTGCACGCCGTATTTCTTTGCAAGCTCTACCGATCTGTTGTGAAGCACACCTGCTCCCAGTGTTGCCAGATCGAGCATTTCATCATAAGTGATCTCATCAAGCTTTCTTGCATTCTTGACTACTCTCGGGTCAGCTGTATAAACGCCATCCACATCGGTATAGATCTCGCAGGCATCAGCCTTGAGAGCCGCTGCAAGTGCAACCGCCGTTGTGTCAGAGCCGCCGCGTCCAAGCGTCGTATAATCGCCGTATTTGTTTATTCCCTGGAAACCGGTAACAATAACGATCTTCTTCTGGTCAAGCTCGTGAGTGATACGCTCGGTATCGATCCTCTTAAGCCTTGCATTTGAATAAGTGGATGTGGTATGCATTGCTACCTGGAATGCATTGAGTGACACGGCAGGCACACCCAGAGCATCAAAAGCCATTGCAGCCAGTGCAACAGATGTCTGCTCACCTGTCGTAAGCAGCATGTCCATTTCTCTTCTGGAAGGATTCGGATTAATGTCCTTAGCCTGTTCGATAAGCACATCCGTCATCTTTCCCATAGCAGAAAGAACCACCACTATACTGTTTCCCTTTTTGTAATCTTCGATACATCTGCGGCAGACATTATAGATACGCTCCTTATTTGCCACCGATGTTCCGCCGAACTTCTTTACGATCAGCATCTTTTCCTCCTGTGCCGCATTTTTACGGCTGTATATATTTTTGCTTTTAACGATTAACCTTACTAAATCCGCTTACTGCAAATATCAGCCGATCCTGATATAGCCCTTTGTATCAGTAAGCTTTTCATACGCAGTCCTAAAACTGCCCTCACTAACAGGCTTGGTTATTACACCGAACTCACCTTCAACGCCCGCATTCACTTCGCTCACCTCGCCAAAAGATGCAGTCAGTTCATCCCGCCTGTCGGCGAAGCTTCCGCCAAGCCTTACGAAATATGAAAATTCCACGCTGTCTATATCCACCAGATTTTCTGCTTCTTCAGACCATCCGGCGCTGAAATGCTCACCAACATGCTTAGCAAGCTCAACAGCATCACCTACAACTGCTGATGCCGTAGGAAGCTTTCCTGCTCCTCTTCCGTAATAAAGAGAATCATCCAGCATATCAGAACGAACAAGCACGGCATTGAATACATCCTGTGCACAGTTTATGGGATCATCCTTATCTATCATTCTGGGTGAAACTATGGCATAAAAGCCCTTATCAGTCTTCTGGCACATTGCGATCAGCTTTATTGTGCGTCCTAGCTTATGTGCATATTTAAAATCTACGGGAGTAACCTTTGTTATGCCTTCTGTCCTTATCTGCTCCCAATCTGCTCTCCTGTGTGAAATAAGAGAAACAAGTATAGCCATCTTTCTGCAGGCATCATGTCCCTCTACATCAGCCTCCGGATTTCTTTCCGCATAACCCTTATCCTGAGCTTCCTTAAGGACAACATCAAAATCAGCACCCTCACGCTCCATCTTTGTAAGAATGTAATTCGTTGTACCGTTAAGGATACCCTTTACGCACTCTATACGCTCTGCCGTAAGAGCGTCATTTATTGTTCTTAAAATGGGAATTCCGCCACCAACACTTGCTTCGAAAAGATAATTGGCATTATTTTCCTTTGCTATCCGCATAAGCTCTGCGCCCTTTGCGGCTACCAGTTCTTTATTTGAAGTGCATACACTCTTACCGGCTTCCAATGCTCTCTTAGAAAATGTAAAAGCAGGCTCCACACCTCCCATTGCTTCACATACGACCTTTACTTCATCATCCTTAATGATGTCTTCAAAATCATGTGTGACAAGACTTTCATATTTGTCTCCGGGGAAATCCCTCAGATCCAGAATATATTTTACATGCATATCGACGCCATGCGCTGCGATCACATCGGAATTTTCCTCAATGACCTGCACGACACCGCTTCCTACCGTTCCGTATCCCAAAACCGCTGCTTTAACCATGGGAGTCTCTCCTTTGCTGCTTTCCAAAATATATCGCAGCAAACATCATAAAAACGCTTACCGCAACAAATACAAGCGTGATTTTATCATATAGAAAAACTGCGTGCAAGACTAAATCAAGGCAGTATTGCGAATAAACTTACTGTTCCAGATACTTTCTCTCAAGATAATCAAGATAATCCTCTGCATTCAGTTCCCGCCCGGTTATATCCTTTATCCAGGCGGCAGGCTCCAGACGGTTGGCTTTTGCAAATACATGTTCTTCCATCCAGCGGTTTATTCTGCTGAAGCCGTGCTCCGAAAGCGACTCAAAAGGATCAAAATCCTTCTGCATTCTGCTTAAATACATTCCGCCATAAAAGTTTCCAAGAGCATAAGTCGGAAAATACCCCAGGCAATCGGTCCAGTGAACATCCTGAAGTATACCGGTAAGATCGTCTGCAGGTCTGATCCCCAGATAACGCTCATACTTTCCTGCCCATTTTTCTCTAAGTTCAGAGACATTAAGCCTTCCTGCCGCCATTTCACGCTCCAGCTCATAGCGTATCATTATATGAAGCGTATATGTAAGCTCATCGGCATCTGTGCGTATAAGCGAGGGCTGCACATGGTTTACAGCGGCATAAAGTTCCTCTTCACCCACATCCTGCATAGCCTCAGGAAAGACTTCACATATCTTAGGATAAATCAGGTGTATGAAAGACTCAGACCTTCCTATTATATTCTCATAAAACCGGGATACAGACTCATGCTGTCCCATGGTCTTGAAATCTTCAATATGGTGCCTGTAGTCCTCTGATGGCTGGAGCTGCTCAAAAAGAGCATGACCGCATTCATGGATAACCGTATATATATTTGAGAGGAAATTATCCGGTTCAAAATGGGTAGTTATCCTTGTG